>PLRW01000242.1 GCA_003164955.1 Actinomycetota bacterium | reverse complement strand
CCATCTCAGCTCCGTGCCGCTCCGTCCGTCAGTTGGATTTACTGGCCCCAGTCGGGCTTCGGGTAGAGGATCTTCACCGAGCCGGGGTCTCCGACCGGGAGGACCTGAACGAACTTGCCGCTCTGCCACTGGAAGATGTAGGCGGTCGCGGACAGGTTCTCGCCGAGCGAGTTGAACTTGACCGGGCCCTGCACGCTGTTCAGCGTCACGCCGCTGTGCAGGTAACTGATCAGCTTGGTGTTGTCCACGCTGCCGATATGCGTCAGGGCCTGGTCGACGACCTCACCGACCGAGTAGGCCTCCGCGATGTCGGCGTTGATAGCCGACGCGGTGCCGCCGTACTTGGCCACGTAGGCCTTGACCATCGCCTGGCTCAGCGTGTTGGACGAGCCGCCGTACCAGGCGTCGGGGACCATCATCCCGTCCGCGTTCTTCACCCCGACCGCGCTGGTGAACGCGCTGCCCTGGTCCGGGCCGGCCGCCGCGATGAAGATCTTCGGGTTGTAGTGCTGCTGCTCGAACGCGCTCATGAACGCCGAGACGGTGGGCACGTCGGTCGAACCGAGCACGACCGCGTCCGGCTTGGACGACGCCACGTCGTCGGCGGGCGCCTTGTAGTCGGCGACCTCCTCCGGGAAGATGTTCGAGTACTTGGTGGTGATCCCCAGCGGCTGCAGTTCGCTCTGGGTGAGCTGCACCTGGGGGGTGGCGAACGGGTCGTTGGCCATCGGGTAGGCCGCGGTCTTCGGCCGCTGGCTGGCGGGCAGCGACTTGATCCAGGTGGTGAACGGATCCAGCTCGTTGGCGACCGGCAGGCTCACGTCGAAGACGTTGTTCAGCTTCTGCGCGAACACCGACGTCGCGCCGCCCGCACCTTCGACGAACGCGTAACCGTACCGGTGGGCCACCGCGGAGGCCGGCGCGGTCAGCAACGACGAGAACGGGCCGAAGGTCAGCGCCACGTGATCGGCGTTGATGAGCGTCTGGTAGTTGGTCGCCACCTGGGTCTGCGAGCTGTTGTCGTTGAGGATCTTCAGCTCAACCTTGCGGCCGAGAATCCCGCCGCTCGCGTTGACCTGATTGGCCCAGAACTCGTAACCCTGCTGGTAGGCCTGGCCATCCGCGCTGAAGTCGCCCGTCAGCGATAGGGACGCGCCAATGAGGATGGGTGTTTTGCTTGATCCGCCGCCGTTGACGGCGGTGCTGCTGCCGCTACTGCTGCAGCCCACGACGAGGGCAGCCGCAGCCGCGGTCGTGGCGCTCATGCTCAGGAACCGGACGCCACTCTTACGGCGGGACCTCTTAGGTCGCATTCCGGTCCTCCCTTCGGGGGTTTATGAGTGTCGAGTTAGGTTTCTCATGCTGTTCCCCCCACATCTGGTTCGCCCGCGCCGGACGTGCCCCGCCCTCCGTCAGCGTGATCGGGATCCAGACCGTCCGATACTTCCACGTTCTCGCTCACCAAGGTGACCCCAGCGGAATCAGCCTGCATCTGTAGCAACGCGGCGAAATCCTCGCCGCCGTAGCCGCGGCCGACGAGACCCTGGACAAGCTGGTGAACCGTGGCCGCCACCGGCAGCGGGACCTCTCGCTCCCGCGCCGCCGCCAGCCCCAGGTCGAAGTCCTTGCGCAGCAGGGTCGCGGTGAAGGTCGGATGGAAGTCGAGGTTCACGAGCGCGGGCGTCTTGTAACGGGAGAATGTCGAACCCATCACACTGTTGTTGAGGCACTCCAGCAGCGCGTGCCGGCTGACTCCGTACTGCTGGGCGAGGATCGCGACCTCGGCCAGCGACTGGGCCACGACCCCCAGCAGGAGGTTGTGGCACAGCTTCACGATCCGGGCGGTCTCCCCCTCGCCGACGTACGTGGCTCCGGCGCCGAGCAGGTCCAGGTAGGGGCGGGCCTGCTCGAACGTCTCACGCGGGCCGGACACCGCCAGCGTGAGCCGTCCGGCCTCGGCCACCTTGGCGTTGCCCATCACCGGGGCCGCCAGCAGCACGGTGCCGCGCTCGGCCAGGCGCTCCCGGACCTGCTGGGAGGCCTCGGCGGAGACCGTGGAGCAGTCGACCACGATCGCAGGCACGGACGGGGCCTCGATCAGGCCCCCGGGGCCGAGCAGCACCTGGGTCAGGTCATCCGAGCCGCCGACCGTTACGAAGACGATATCGGCCTCGCCGAGGTCCGCCACCGTATCGGCGACGCTGGCCCCGCGGGCCGCGAGCGGCTCGGCTTTGGCCTTCGTCCGGTTGTATACCGATAGGTCGCATCCGGCCGCTAGCAGCCGGATGGCGAGCGCGGACCCCATTCGTCCGGTACCGAGCCAGCCCAGTCGGTACTTTAGGTCTGTCCTGGCCATCGGCCACCCCTCGCGTCTTCCGGGTCCGCAGCCACCGTGGATTGCCGCTTCAGCCTGGCACACGGGGCGCCGGGCAGCGGTGACGTGATGCGCTTAACAATCGTTTGCGCAAAGAGCGTGTCTCAGGTACCAGTGCTTTGTCAAACGGTCTAGGGGGACATTACTGGATTGAAATGCAATCGTGTGCAAGACTGGCCCGCATGGTCGACGGCAGGCTTGAGGCAGCGATCAGCCACTGGGCGCCGCGGTTTACCGCGGCGGGCGTGTACCCGGTGGATTTCGACCGCATCACCTCCGCGCTGGACAGCTGGGACGAGTGGTGCCAGGGCTGGAGCCAGGCCGCGGCTCAGCACGCAGAGCTCGGCCATCAGGCCCTGGAACAGGGCCGGACCCGGTCGGCGGGTGGTCACCTGGCCCAGGCCGCGGTCTACTACCACTTCGCGAAGTTCCTCTTCGTTCACGACATGGATCAGCTGCGGACCGCGCACGAACGGGCGGTCGGGTGCCTGACGGCGGCGCTGCCGTACCTGGACCCGCCCGGCACCCGGCTGGAGATCCCGTTCGAGGGCGCGGTCATCGCGGCCGTGCTGCGCCAGCCGGCCGGCCCGGGCCCGCATCCGGCCGTGGTGCTGATTCCGGGGCTGGATTCGGCCAAAGAGGAGTTCGGCGCGGTCGAACAGCTCTTCCTGGACCGCAGGGTCGCGACGCTGTCGGTAGACGGCCCCGGACAGGGCGAGGCCGAGTACCAGCTGCCGATCCGGCCGGACTGGGAGGTGCCCGGCGCGGTGATCCTGGACGCGCTGACCGCACAGCCCGGCATTGACGCGAACCGGATCGGGGTTTGGGGCGTCAGTCTGGGCGGCTACTACGCTCCCCGGCTGGCCGGCGGAGACCCGCGCGTTCGCGCGTGCATCGCGCTGTGCGGGCCATTCTGCCTGGGCGACGCGTGGGAGCAGTTGCCTCAGCTCACCCGGGACGCCTTCACCGTCCGGTCCGGTGCCAGCGACGAGCCGGACGCCATCCGCCGCGCGCAGCAGCTCACCCTGGAGGAGCGGACGGACGGGCTGACAATGCCGTTGCTGATCGTGGCCGGCCGCCAGGACCGCATCTTCCCCTGGAAGGACGCCGTCCGGCTGCGCGACAGCATCCCCGGCCCCGGCGAGCTACTGCTGCTCGACCAGGGCAACCACGGCTGCGCAAACGTGCCCTACCTGCACCGCCCGTACAGCGCCGACTGGATGGCCCGCCAGCTCGGCGGCTGAAGAATTCGGACAGCATCTGCCCACGTCCGTTCGGGATCATCAGCGCCTCCGGAATCAGCGCCCGGCTATGAGCCGCTCCGCCACGACAGGCCGTCCGGGTCTGACGGGGTGGCCCGCGCCGAGCGGTGCATCGGGGCCGGGTTCTGGGACGCGGTCCTCCCCGGCGGCGGTCGGCATCGGCCGGCCGGTCATACCCCAGTCCGGGCGGCCTCAGGTCCGGGCGGCCTCAGGTCCGGGCGATTTCCGGCCTGCACGGTACTGTCGGGCGTTGATCAGTTGATCAGAGGAGGCGAGGCAGGTGCCGGACGGCGCAGATGACCTGGTCAGGCTGGAGCAGCGGGCCGGCGTCGCGGTAGTAACCCTTAACGACCCGGCGCGCCGCAATGTTTTCAGCAGCCGGCTCGTACACGCTCTGGCCGCGGCCATGGACCGCGCCGAACGCGACGACGCGAGCCGGTGCGTCGTGGTCACCGGGGCCGGCAGCGCGTTTTGCGCCGGTGCGGAGGTGGCGACGCTGCGCGGTGCCGCGGACGGCGAATTCGACGACGTCGAGACGGTCTATCAGGGCTTCCTCCGAGTCCGGGACTGCCCGCTGCCCACCATCGCCGCGGTCAACGGCCCGGCCGTCGGGGCCGGGTTCAACCTCGCTCTGGCCTGCGACGTGCGCCTGGCCGGCCCGGGCGCGGTGTTCGACACGCGCTTTACGGCGTTGCGACTGCACCCTGGTGGCGGCCACGCCTGGATGCTGGCCCGTGCGGTCGGCCAGCAGCAGGCCACGCTGGCCAGCCTGTTCGGCGAGGTCTGGGACGCCCGGGCCGCCGTAGACGTGGGCCTGGCCGCGACGCTGGTCGAGGAGGGCCTGGTGGACGCCGCCGTCGTGCTGGGCCAGCGCCTGGCGCACCAGGAGAAAGCGTACGTGGAGCGGCTGGTGGCCACACTGCGCGCGGCGCTGCCCACGGCGGCCCACGCGGACGCACTAGCGGACGAGACCGTGGCGCAGCGGTGGTCCGCAGGGCGCCCGGCGTTCCTTGAGGGTGTCAGGGCCATCGAGGACCGCATCGCGCGGCGCAGCTAGCCGGGTAACGGTCCCGCCTGCTGCCCATCCAACTCTCGGCCTTGCCTGCGGCCGCTCGGCGCAGTCACTCGGCTCGGTGAAGAGGCGGTCCGCCCCGCGGTGACGCAACACGGCCCGCGGTGACGCAACACGGGTGGTGGCGACTGGGACGGTCCGACGACGACCACCGCATCGTCGCCCGCCGCCCTAGTGCCGCAGATCAGATGGGGTAGGTCGTGGGCCCGGTGGTGTACTGCCGGCCGGACGGGGTGGTCCATGTGTGGTAACCGGGCAGGTGCTGGGCCACTTGCCAGCCGTGGGCTTGCTTCTGGCGATGATGGTGGCGACAGCGGGGGCCCGCGTTGCAGGAGCACGTTTTCCCACCAGCTTCCCAGGCCGACCCCCAGTGGCTCGAAGTCGACCTCGGCTCCACGCAGTCCATCTGCGGGGTCACGCTGGACTGGGAGACGGCCTACGCCACCGCGTTCCAGATCCAGACCTCCACCGACGGCTCCACGTGGACGCCGATCTACTCCACGACGGCCGGCACCGGCGGCACCCAGAACCTGACCGTCTCCGGCACCGGCCGGTACATCCGCATGTACGGCACCGCCCGCGCCACCCAATACGGCTACTCCCTCTGGGAATTCGACGTCTACGGCAGCTGACCGGCGCATAGCAGAATGGGGCCGCGGACCTGATCCGCGGCCCCGTTTAATCTTGTAGCCGCGTTGCCTTAGGGAGCTCACTGTTCCAGGGCCTGCCCGCCGCACCCCGGGCAGTGTTTATGGGCGGCGCGGCGTGTCAGTATGACGACATGGTGGACCTACGTGCGGGACAGCCCGCTGCTCCTGAAGACCTCGTCAACGTCCCGAAGCTGGTTACCGCGTACTACTCGGTGCATCCCGATCCGGAGGACGCCGTGCAGCGGGTGTCGTTCGGTACATCCGGGCACCGCGGGTCCGCGTTCACCGCGACGTTCAACGAGGACCACATCCTGGCCACCACCCAGGCGATCTGTGAGTACCGCACCGTTCAGGGGATCGACGGGCCGCTGTACCTGGGGGCTGACACGCACGCGCTGTCCGAGCCAGCCCAGGTCAGCGCGCTGGAGGTGCTGGCTGCGAACGGCGTGCGCGTGCTGACCGACGCGCGCGGCGGGTATACGCCGACTCCGGCCGTATCCCGTGCCATCCTGGCGCACAACGCATCCGGTGAGGGACCCCGCGCCGACGGGATCGTGATCACTCCCTCGCATAACCCGCCGCCGGACGGCGGTTTCAAGTACAACCCGCCCGACGGCGGGCCGGCCGGCACCGACATCACCCGGCAGATCCAGGATCGGGCGAACGAACTGCTGGCCGACGGTCTCAAGGGGGTCCGCCGGATCCCGTACGCCCGGGCGGCCGCGGCCGACACCACCGGGACGTTCGACTTCCTGGACAGCTACGTGTCGGCTCTCGACCGGGTGGTGGACCTCGCCGCGATCAAGGACGCCGGGATCCACATCGGGGCCGACCCGCTCGGCGGGGCAAGCGTCGCGTACTGGGGGGAAATCGGCGAGCGGTACGGCCTGGACCTGAACGTCGTCAATCCCGACGTCGACCCGACGTTCCGGTTCATGACCCTGGACTGGGACGGCAAGATCCGGATGGACTGCTCGTCGCCCTACGCCATGGCCAGCCTGATCGGCCGCCAGCACGAGTTCACGATCGCGACCGGGAACGACACCGACTCGGACCGGCACGGCATCGTCACCCCCGACGCGGGACTGCTCAACCCCAACCACTACCTCGCGGTGGCCATCGACTATCTCTTCCGCCACCGGGACGGCTGGCCGCCCCACGCCGCCGTGGGCAAGACCCTGGTCAGCTCATCGATGATCGACCGGGTGGCCGAGGGCCTGGGCCGGCCACTGCTGGAGGTCCCGGTCGGGTTCAAGTGGTTCGTACCCGGGCTGCTGGACGGGTCCGTGGCTTTCGGCGGAGAGGAGAGCGCCGGGGCGTCCTTCCTGCAGCGCGACGGTTCGGTATGGACCACGGACAAGGACGGGATCATCCTCGCCCTGCTCGCCTCGGAGATCACGGCCGTCACCGGTCGTTCGCCGTCGCAGCTTTACGGTGACCTGACCGAACGTTACGGGGCACCCGCCTACGCGCGCATCGACACCGCGGCCACGCGGGAACAGAAGGCCGCGCTGGGCAAGCTCTCCCCCGAACAGGTCACGGCCAGCGAACTCGCGGGCGAGAAGATCACCGCGGCGCTGACCACCGCCCCCGGGAACGACGCCCCCATCGGTGGCCTGAAGGTCGTCACCGCATCGGGCTGGTTCGCCGCTCGCCCATCGGGCACGGAAGACGTCTACAAGCTCTACGCCGAGTCGTTCGGCGGGGCTGAAGAGCTTGCCGCGATCCAGAAGCAGGCCCAGGAGATCATCGCCGCCGCCATTGGTTAAATAATTTGGTTAAATAATTCCGCTCCTTCCGCTAACCGGGGTGCCGGGTGCCGTCCGCGAGCGCGGCCCGGCGAATGCGCCGATGCTGCAGGCGGGTCGCGCGCAGTTCCTCGTCGGACGCATGCTCCAGCGCCAGCAGGGAGTTGTCGGCCTCCGGCAGCGCCCGCAGGATCTCATCGAGCTTGCGCTGAGTGGCAGCCTGATGGCGGGCCTGCGTGTGCTGGATGACGAAGACCATGACCACGGTCACCGCCGCGACCAGAGTCTGGAAGACCTTCTCCCAGCCGGCGGGGAAGCCGAACGCAGCACTGAGAACGACCCACACCACTCCGCCTGCGAGGACGATGAAGGCCGTCGGCGCGCGCCCCGTGAACCGGTCCACCGCCCACAGCAAGCGACTGCCCCATGACCTGCCCTCGTCCAGCGCCGCATCCGTCTCGCCCCGGCTGGTTCGTGCTGAATGAGGCGTCGTCTGCCCCGCGCTCACAAACTGCTCCCTCGATACTGGCCCCGCGCTCATGAGCGCCTGCGGTTTCTCCTTCCCCGGCGGTCATCATTCACATGGGCACCGGCTGTGACTCTGCTTACGGCTCGGGGGCCGACGTGCGCCGGATACGTCACGAGCGGAAGTGGCGCTGAGTGGGATGCGAAGGAGATGCCGCTAATCAGGCACCAGAGCGGCGATCGGGCGGGGCGCACGGACGGGTGCCGTCAAGCAGGGCGTACCAAACGGGTGCCCGCAATCGGCGGCAGCCCGAGCTGGGCGCTCAGCGAAGCCTGATCCCAGAGGATCCGCTGGGAGCCGATCCGCCCGCGTTCGAAACTGACCACGGTGATAGCCAGGACCTCGGCTCGCCGGTAGGCAGGGGCGGCGCCGGGTATCAGCCAGGGCAGCACGCGGTCGTGGGTGAACGACACCATGGTCTCGTCAACCAGCCGGAACCGGTCCACCGTGCGGGAGATTCTGGTGAGGGCCAGGTCGCTGGGCAGATGCGGGAGGAACTCCTGCGCATAGAACCGTTCCACCGCCTGACGTCCCCGGGCCCCGGTCATGGCCGGGATGTGCTGGACCGACGGCTCGGCCGTGACGTGGGTCAGGGCCGCCTGCACGTCACGATGGATCAGCAGGGCGTCCCGGTGCTCGTCCCACTTCCGTTCCAGCTCGCGCATGAACTGCGCGATGGCCGTGGTCAGCGGCCGGCCGTCCGCGGGCTGCCCGGGGCGCGCGGGCCGATCCCCGGGCCGGCCGCGAACGAACTGCCCATCGCGACGTACCGGGACCCCGCGCGGACGCCGGCCGGTGATTCCTGTGCTGCCATTCAGAATGGTCTCTCTAGGTCAAGGGGCCGGCCGGACCCTGCCGGGTGAGAGCCGATCGCGTTGAGGGCGGCCCGCGCGTCCACGGGCAGATTCAGGGTGGCCGCGGTCACATTTTCGCGCAGGTGCGCTTCTGCGGATGTGCCGGGGATCAGCAGGATGTTCGGGGAACGATGCAGCAGCCAGGCCAGCGCGACCTGCGGCGGGGAGGCGCCCAGCCGGGCCGCGACGCCGTCCAGCACGCTCGCCTGCACCGGGGAGAAGGTGCCCAGCGGGAAGAACGGGACGAAGGCGACGCCGTCGGCCGCGCACCGGTCGAGCAGCGGGTCGTCCTGCCGGTCGGCCAGGTTGTAGCGGTTCTGCACGCAGACGACGCGCGCCACGGTCCGCGCCTCGGCCAGCTGGTCCAGGGTGACGTTGCTGACTCCCAGGTACCTGATCAGGCCCTGGCTCTGCAGGTCGGCCAGCACGCCGAACGGCTCGGCGACCGGGCCGGGCACCGGGCGCCCCCCGGCCCCGACCCGCAGGTTCACCACATCCAGCGCCTCCAGGCCCAGGTGACGGAGGTTGCCGTGCACCGCGGCGGTGAGATCCTCGCGGGACAGGGCCGGCCGCCAGGAGCGGTCGCGGGTACGGCGATAGCCGACCTTCGTCACGATATGCAGGGCGTCGGGGTAGGGGTGCAGGGCCTCCCGGATCAGATCGTTGACGACGTCCGGGCCGTAGAAGCCGGCCGTGTCGATGTGCGTCAGGCCCAGTCCGGCCACTTCGCGCAGCACGCGGATCGCGGCCCCCCGGTCGCGCGGCGGTCCCCACACCCCCGTGCCGGCGAGCCGCATCGCGCCAAAACCCATCCGGGTGACGGTCAGGTCCCCGGTCAGCGGGAAGCGGCCGCCACTGACGTCACCGCCCATCGCGAGCTTCCCTTCGTCTCGGTCATGCCCGCACCGGCTCATCCTCCATCCGGGACGTCGCGCCGGGCGCGGATGGCCGCACTCGGTGGTCGGACCCGCGGGTCAGGGACGGGTGAACTCCGGCTGGTCCAGCACACGGAGCCAGCTGCCGTCCGGCTGACGCCGGGCAACCTGCGCCCGGGCTCCGGCGCCGTCCCGCGGCGGGGTTGACGTCAGCGCCAGCTCGTCACTGATCAGGGTAGGCAACGGCGCCTCCGGCTCGAAATGCGGGGCGCCGGCCAGCACTCTGGCCCACAGCGCGCGAATGGCCTCGCGCCCGACGGTCTGCGACCCGGGCGGGTAGGCGAGCACGGCGTCCTCCTCGTACAGGGCGGCGACCCCGTCGGCGTCGCCGACGTTGGAACGCTCGACGAACAGCCGGGTGATGTCTTCTGGACTCATGGCCTTCTCGCGTGCCGTCATGGCACTCCTTTCCGGTCTGAAGTATTCATTTACCAGCCTGCCGGACCTGCCATAAGAAGTCCAACAGATTGTTCTTGTAGGGGCTAGAATCATCAGTTATGGAACTGCGCCAGCTGGAGTACCTTGTCGCGGTCGCCGAGGAGGCAAACTTCACCCGAGCCGCCGAGCGGGTCCGGATCAGCCAGTCCGGCGTCAGCGCCCAGATCCGGCAGCTCGAGCACGAACTCGGCGTCGAGCTCATCGACCGGTCCGGTCGCCGCGCCACCCTGACCAGCGCGGGCGCAGCCGTGCTGGAGCACGCGCGCGCCGCACTGGCGGCCGCGGGCGCGGCCCGGCAGGCCGCCGACGACGTGAACGGGCTGCTCCGGGGGCGGCTCGCGGTGGGCATGGTGACCGGCTGCACCGTCACCCCGCTGTTCGACGCGCTAGCCGCCTTCCACCGCGTGCACACGGGGGTGGACATCACGCTGACCGAGGGCGGCTCTGATCAGCTAGTGAACGGCGTCCGGACCGGCGAGACCGATCTCGCACTGGTCGGCACGGCGGCTGAGCCGCCGCGCGGCGTCGGATCCTTCACGGTCGTCAGCGAACGGCTGGTGGCAGTGATCCCCCCGGGCCACCCATTGCTCGGCCGCACGCACCTGAGCCTGCGGGAGGTATGCGCTCATCCGCTGGTTTGCATGCCGCCCGGTACCGGCCTGCGCGGCGTCCTCGACCAGGCCTGCGCCGCCCAGGGCATCCGGCCCGCCATCGCCGTACAGGCCAGCGCGGGAGAGGCGATCACGCAGCTCGCACAGCGGGGACTGGGCGTCGGCATCCTGAGCGAATCCATGGCCGACACGGAGCACGGCAGGCCAGCGGCGATCGTCATCGACGACATCCGGACTCCGGCCGTTCTCGCGGTGATCTGGACACTCGCGATGTCACCGGCGCTGCGAGAGCTCATCACCCGATGCCGGGCCGCCTTCCGCCTGCCGTAGGTTCTTTTGCGCACAGATATTGACATGAACAAACTGCCGCTCTAAGTTTAGGAAACTTTCCTAATAAAGAACGCGCGTCGCCGGAACGGGACGGCAGGCCTGCAGGCCACGGGCCGCGCACCCGGCCGCCCGCAGACCGCCGCAGCCGCCCCGCATGTCGGCCTGCGGCCCCGTGAAAGGCGGATCCCGCTATGCCCCGAGTTTCACGCGTGCTTTCCTGTTCCGCGGCCCTCATTGTGGCCGGCGGCCTGAGCGGCGCCGCGTACGGCCTGACCGCCGCGCAGTCGGCCGGCGCGGCCGCCAGCTGGCCCGCGCACGTTTTCGCCCCCTACGTCGACACCGGGCTGAGCAACACCACACTCACCTCGGTCGCCGCCAGTTACGGCACCAAGTACTTCACCCTCGCCTTCGTCAACGGCGGGGGCTGCCAGTGGTCGCTGCCGAACCAGTCCGGCTGGCAGTCGCAGATCTCCGCCCTGCAGGCCGAGGGCGGAGACGTGAGCATCTCCTTCGGCGGCTATACCGTCGATACCGACAGCACCGACCTCGGCGCGACCTGCTCCTCGGCGAGCGCCATGGCCACGCAGGTCGAGTCCGTGGTCACCACAATGAACGTGACCCACCTCGACTTCGACATCGAATCCAACGAGCTGACCAACTCGGCGGACTACACCCGGACCGCGCAGGCCCTCGCGCAGGTGCGGTCGTGGGCGAGCGCCAACGGCACGCAGCTGACGATCTCCTACACCATTCCGGTGCTGCCGACCGGCCTGACCCAATCGGGGGTCAACGTGCTCGATGCGGCGGCGTCCAGCGGCTTCACTCCCAACATCGTCAACATCATGACGATGGACTACGGCTCCTCGGGCACCGAGATGGGCGCGGCGGCGAACCAGGCGCTCGACGCCACGGCCGGCCAGGTCGCCAGCGCGTTCGGCGTCTCCACTTCCGCCGCCTACGCCATGCTCGGCAACACCCCGATGATCGGCCAGAACGACAGCTCCGGCGAGATCTTCACCCTGGCCGACGCCTCCACCGTGGAGTCCTACGCCGCCCAGCAGGGCATCGCGCTGTTGTCCTTCTGGTCCGAGGGCCGCGACAACGGCGGCTGCCCCGGCCAGACCGGTGCCTCATCCACCTGCAGCGGCCTGAGCCAGAGCACGGGCGCCTTCACCCAGGCCTTCCAGTCCTTCACCAGCGGGGGCGGTAGCGGAGGCGGCGGCGGCACACCCACGCCGACACCCACGCCCGCGCCCACCACCGGTTCGTGCGCGGCGGCCTGGAACAACGCGACGGCATACGTGTCGGGCAACCAGGTGTCCTACAACGGCGACAACTGGACCGCCAACCAGTGGAACTACAACGAGGTGCCCGGCGGCGCCTCGGGGGCCTGGAACAACGACGGCTCCTGCTGAGAACGGCAATGGTCCTAGCTGTCCGGTCGTGAGCGGATCCGCGCCGGTGCCACCGGCGCGGATCCGCTCCTTCGGGACTCTTGTTTCAGGACCTACTTTTAGGTACAAAAAAACGTTATCGGTGGTGCTCGACTCAGGCCTTCGATACGAGAGCTGTCGCACGGAGCGGTGGTAGCGATGGCGCTACGCACAGAAATGGACTGGCGATGAAACTGAGACATTCCCGGGTCCGTGAAATAGCACACAGCGCAACCGGACCGCACGGAAGGGAACGCCCGGGGCTGGGTGGGCGGCACCGCCGGGGACCGGTTCTCGCGGCCGCCGCGCTACTCGGGGCGATGGGGCTATCGGTGACCGGCATAGCCAGCGCGTCCGTGGCCGCTCCCGCACGGACGGCCTCCCCGGCGGCGAGCATCAGTCCCGCGACCCCGGCCGCGGGACAGCCGGACTTCGGCCCGGATGTGTACATCTTCACGCCGAGCATGCCGCAGAGCCAGATCCAGGCCACGGTCAACTCGATCGCCAGCCAGCAGATCTCCAACCAGTTCGGCACCCAGCGTTACGCCCTGCTGTTCGAGCCGGGCACCTACGGCTCCGCCGCGGACCCGCTGTCGTTCCAGGTGGGCTACTACACCGAGGTGGCAGGCTTGGGCAGCGCACCGGGAGACGTCACCATCAACGGCACCATCGACGTCTACAACCAGTGCTTCCCCACCACCGACGGCAGCAGCAACTGCATCGCGCTGGACAACTTCTGGCGCTCGCTGTCCAACCTGACCATCAACATCGCCGGCCAGACCGGCTGCCAGTCCGGCACCGACTTCTGGGCCGTCTCGCAGGCGGCGCCGATGCGCCGGGTGAGCATCACCGGCGGCAACCTGTCCCTGATGGACTACTGCTCCGCCGGGCCCCAGTACGCCAGCGGCGGTTTCATCGCCGACTCGTCCTTCACCGGCGGCACGGTGATCAACGGCTCACAGCAGCAGTTCCTGGTCCGGAACACCAGCCTGGACGGCTGGTCGAACGGCGTGTGGAACCAGGTCTTCGCCGGCGACCCGGGCGCCCCGGCGCAGAGCTTTTCCAGTACCTCGGGGCTCGCCAACGGGACGCCGCCCTACACCACGCTGGCCACCAGCCCGGTAACGCAGGAGGAGCCGTTCCTGCAGACCAGCGCCACCGGCGCCGATAGCGTCTTCGTGCCGGCGCTGGCGCACAACTCCTCCGGACCGTCCTGGGCGAGCGGCACCGAGGCCGGCACCTCGATTCCGATCAGTAAGTTCTTCATCGCCACGCCCAGCACGCCGGTGCTGGCCATCGACGCCGCCCTGGCCCTGGGCCGGGACCTGATCCTGACCCCGGGCGTCTACAACCTCAGCGCACCGATCCTGGTCTCCCGCCCCAACACGGTGGTACTCGGGCTCGGCTTCCCCACCCTGGTCCCGCAGAACGGCAACGCGGCCATGCAGGTGCTGGTCGGCCAGGGGGTCAAGCTTTCGGGAATGATCTTCGACGCCGGGCCGAAGACCTCCCGGGTGCTCCTGCAGGTCGGTAACCCGCTGACGGCCGGGATCACCAGCCCGTCCGATCCCGCCCTCGTGCAGGACGTCTTCTTCCGCATCGGCGGGGCCACAGCCGGCTCGGCCACCGACAGCCTCGTGGTCGACAGCTCCAACACCATCCTGGATGACATCTGGGCCTGGCGGGCGGACCATGGCGCGGGGGCCGGCTGGACCACCAACCCGGCCGATACCGGCCTCGTGGTCAACGGCAGCAACGTGACCGCCTACGGCCTGGCCGTCGAGCACTACCAGAAGAACGAGGTCATCTGGAACGGCCAGAACGGCGAGGACATCTTCTTCCAGAACGAGATGCCCTACGACCCGCCCAGTCAGGCGGCCTGGATGTCCAGCCCCACCACGGATGGGTACCCGGCGTTCCTGATCCCGGCGGGAGTCAAGAGCTTCACCGGCTACGGCATGGGCAGCTACTGCTTCTTCGACCTGGGCGTGCCGATCCAGTCAGCGACCGCGTTCTCGGTGCCTGACACCCCCGGGGTCCGGCTGAACGACGTGTTCACCCGGTTCCTGAACGGGTCGGGCAGCATCAATCACGTCGTCAACGACACGGGCGCGGCGGTGAACGCGGCCAGCCCCGGCCCCAGCGATATCGTCAGCTATCCCTGAGGAACTGGAACCGCTGAGCTGTTCCCGCTGAGCTGTTCCCGCCGGATTGGCAGCAGCCAGATCCGGGCAGGCCCCGCCGCGACCACGGCGGGGCCTGCTCCGTTACTGGCTGACCTTGTCCGAACGGCGCGGCAGCTTCCAGCCCGGGCGGACGAAGTGACACGTGTAGCCGTCGGGGTAGCGCTCCAGGTAGTCCTGATGCTCCGGCTCGGCTTCCCAGAAGGGACCGGCGGGCTCAACCTCGGTGACGACCGGGCCCGGCCACAACCCCGAGGCGTCGACGTCCGCGATGGTGTCCTCGGCGACCTGCTTCTGCTGGTCGGTGGTGTAGAAGATGGCCGACCGGTAGCTCGTCCCGATGTCGTTGCCCTGCCGGTTCCGCGTGGTCGGGTCGTGAATCTGGAAGAAGAACTCGAGCAGGTCCCGGTAGGAGATCTTCTCTGGATCGAAGACGATCTCGATGGCCTCGGCGTGGCCGGCGTGGTTACGGTAGGTCGCGTTCGGTACGTCGCCGCCGGTGTACCCGACCCTCGTCGAGATCACCCCGGGGAGTTTGCGGATGAGATCCTGCACTCCCCAGAAGCATCCCCCGGCGAGGATGGCCTTCTCTGGTTCGTGGGTCATCGCCATGCACCTCCGGTGTCGCCCAGCTGCCCATGCCACTCTATGCGGGGGGAAATACCGCTGAAATAACCGCTGGTCACACTGAAAGGACCACGATCTCAGGGAGGGCGCAACGGACGTGCTGGCAATCGGCGGCGGCCTGGCCGCCACGGCCGACGGCGGGAGGACCTGAACCATGGACCTGCCCGGCATCACGGAAGTGGCGGACGCCCGGCTGGGCATCTGGCGTCCCGGCGACGCCTGGCTCGCCGGCGGCACATGGCTGTTCTCTGAACCGCAACCGGCCCTCACCCGGCTGCTCGACCTGCACGCGTTCGGCTGGACGGCGCTCCAGGTGAGCCCGGACGGGCTGGACATCGCGGCCACCTGCACGCTGGCCGAGCTGGCGCGGCAGGAGTTCCCGCCGTGGCAGGCCGCCTCGCTCGTCGGCCAGTGCTGCGCCGCGCTGCTCGGCTCCTTCAAGGTGTGGAACACGGCCACGGTCGGCGGGAACATCTGCCTGGCGCTGCCCGCCGGGCCGATGATCTCACTGACCGCCGCCCTGGACGGCGTGGCCGAGATCTGGGGCACCGGCGGCGCCGTCCGGCGTATCCCGGTCGCCGATTTCGTGACCGGCCCCGGCCGGTGCCGCCTGCGTCCCGGCGAGCTGCTGCGCTCGGTCCACCTGCCGATCGGGGCCCTGCAATGCGCCACCGCCTTCCGGCAGCTGTCACTGTCCGCCCTCGGCCGTTCGGCGGCGGTGGTGATCGGCCGTCGCTCGCCGTCGGACGGTGCCCTGGTGATCACACTGACCGCCGCGACGACCCGGCCGGTGCAGTTGCGCTTCCCCGCGCCACCCGGACCGGACGGGCTGCTGGCCACGCTGGCCGCCGCCGCCCCGCGCTACCACGATGACGTGCACGGAGCCCCCGCGTGGCGTGAGGCGATCACCCGGCAGCTCGCCCTCGAGGTCCTCGACGAGCTGGAGCGGCTGTGATCATCAACGGCGTCCCGGCGGGCCCGGCACCCGCGCCCGGCCAGTGCCTGCGCACGTACCTGCGCGAACAGGGCTGGTACGGCGTCAAGAAGGGGTGCGACGCGGGTGACTGCGGTGCCTGCACCGTCCACGTCGGCGGTGTACCGGTGCACAGCTGCATCTACCCGGCGGTCCGCGCAGCCGGCCAGCCGGTGACCACGATCGAGGGCCTGGCCGCCGGCGACGGTGAGCTGCACCCCGCGCAGCAGGCGTTCCTGGACTCCCACGGGTTCCAGTGCGGCTTCTGCACGGCCGGGATGATCATGACGATGGCGGCCCTCGACGACGCGCAGCGTGCCGATCCGGCCCGCGCGCTGAAAGGCAACCTCTGCCGCTGCACCGGCTACCGGGCGATCGCCGACGCGCTGGGCCGCCTGTCCGCCGGCGCCCGGGAAGAGGAGGCGCCGGCTTCCCCGGGCCCAGCCGGCGCCAGCCTGCTCGCACCGGCCGGGCTGGGCGTGGTCACGGGCCGCGAGCCCTACACCCTCGACCTGGCCGTTCCCGGGCTGGCGCACATGGCGCTGGTCCGCTCGCCGCACCCGCACGCGGACGTCAGGTCGGTCGACGCCACCGCGGCACTGGCCGTCCCCGGCGTGCTCGCCGTGTTCAGCTCCGCCGATTCCCCCGGCGTCCGCTATTCCACCGCGCGGCACGAGAAGATCACCGACGATCCCTTCGACACGATGCTGTTTGACCGGGTGGTCCGTTTCACCGGGCAGCGGGTCGCCGCCGTGGTAGCCGAGACCACGGCGGCGGCGCAGCGGGGCGCCACCCTGGTGGCCGTGGACTACCGGGTGCTCCCGGCCGTGCTCGACCCCGACGAGGCCCTGGCTCCGGGGGCGCCCCTCGTGCACGGGGACAAGAGCACAGCCGACGGGATCGCCGCCCCGGAGCGTAACGTCGCGGCCGAGGTGCATGGCGGCGCCGGGGATGTGGCGGCCGGCCTGGCCAGTGCCGCGGCGGTGGTCAGCCACAGCTTTGCCATCCACCGGGTGCAGCACGCGCACCTGGAGACACACGCCACAATAGGCTGGCTCGAGGACGGGCGGCTGGTGCTGCGGACCAGCACGCAGACGCCTTTCCTCACCCGCGATGCGATCTGCCGGATCTTCTGCCTGCCGCCCGGGCAGGTGCGGGTGCTGGCGGCCCGGGTCGGCGGCGGATTCGGCGGCAAGCAGGAAATGCTGACCGAAGATGTCGTCGCCCTGGCCGTGCTCCGGCTGCGGCGCCCGGTGCAGCTGGAATTCACCCGGGAGGAGCAGTTCACCGCCGCGACGACCCGGCATCCGATGCGGATCACCGTGCAGGCCGGCGCCCGTGCGGACGGCACGCTGACGGCGCTGGCGATCCAGACAGTGGCCAACACCGGCGCGTACGGCAACCACGCCGACGGGGTGCTGATGCACAGCTGCGGCGAGGCGATCAGCCTGTACCGCTGCCCGAACAAGAAGATCGACGGCGTATCGGTCTACACCCATACGGTGCCGGCCGGGGCCTTCCGCGGCTACGGCCTGTCCCAGTCCGCGTTCGCGGTCGAGTGCGCCCTGGATGAGCTGGCCCGCAAGCTGGACATCGACCCGGCCGAGTTCCGCCGGCGGAACGTCATCCGGCCCGGGGACCCGCTGATCTCGCTGCACGAAGAGCCGGACGATGTTCAGGTCGCCAGCTATGGGCTGGCCGAATGCCTCGACCTGGTGGCCTCCGCGCTGGCCCGCGGCGGAGGTGAGCCGGTCCCGGCCGGGCCGGGCTGGCGGACCGGCACCGGGATCGCAGTATCGATGCTCGACACCGTGCCGCCAGGCGGCCATCACGCCCACGCCCGGATCGCCCAGCGGGACGGCGGCGGCTTCACGCTGTCGGTGGGAACCGCGGAGTTCGGCAACGGCACGGCCACGGTGCACCGGCAGCTGGCGGCCCAGGCGCTCGGCGTGGGCCCTGACGAGATCGAGCTGCGGCAGTCCGATACCGATCTGGTCACTCATGACACGGGCGCCTACGGGTCGACGGGCACGGTGGTCGCGGGACTGGCCACGCTGCGCGCGGCGCGTGCGCTGGCCCGCCAGATAGCGGCCAGCCCGCCGGCACCCGCCGCGCCCCCGCCGGCGCCACCCCCAGCCGAAGGCCCGGCGACCGGCGCGCTGCTCACGGCCGAGGCGACCAGTGACGGGACCCCGCGGTCGGTGTCGTTCAACGTGCAGGGCTTCCGGGTGGCGGTCCGCCCGTCCACCGGGGAAATCCGGATCCTGCACAGCGTGCACGCCGCCGATGCGGGCACCGTGATCAACCCGGCACAATGCCGCGGCCAGGTCGAGGGCGGCGTCGCCCAGGCGCTGGGCGCGGCGCTGTACGAGCACGTCGACATCGACGCCGCGGGCCGGGTCAGCACCCGCGTGTTCCGCAGTTACCACCTGCCGCAGTTCGGCGACGTCCCGCGGACCGAGGTGCTCTTCGCCACCTCCCACGACCCGCTCGGCCCGCTCGGGGCCAAGCCGATGAGCGAGGCCCCGTTCAATCCGGTCGCGCCCGCCCTGGCCAATGCGATCCGGGATGCCACCGGCCGGCGGCTGACCGACCTCCCGCTCACCCGGGACCGCGTCTACACCGAGCTCACCAAGAACGCCGACATCGACCTATAACGTGGCGAAATCACCCTGTAACGCCCCGCTGTCACATTAACCGTAAGCCACAGTTCAGGCGGTACAGGGAGGCGGGCGGTCATGGTCCAGCTCGGCGCCAACCGGTACGGCAAGGCCGAGGTGCGCGTGGTGCATATCGGCCGGGCGGCCGGCCCCGGTGGCGCGGATCTGGTCCGGGACTGGAACGTCTCCACCGCCCTGTCCGGTGACCTGGCCGGGACCCACCTGACCGGCGACAACGCACACGTGCTGCCGACCGACACGCAGAAGAACACGGTATACGCCCTGGCCAAGAAGCTGGGCGGGATCGAGCCGGAGGCGTTCGGGCTGGAACTGGCCGCGCACTACACCGGCGGCCAGGAGGCGATCTCGCGGGCCCGGATCGCGATCGAGGAGTACCCCTGGGCCCCGCTCGGTGCGGGCGGTCATTCGTTCGCCCGTTCCGGGGAGTACATCCGTACCGTCACGGTGATCGACGACCAGGACCACGGTCGCAGCGTCGTCGGCGGCCTGCGGGACCTGCTCGTGCTGAACACGACGGGCTCGCAGTTCCGGGGCTTCCCGCACGACGAGTACACGACGCTGGAGGACGCCTACGATCGCATGCTGGCCACCACGGTCAGCGCGTCGTGGCGGTTCCGGGAGGCAGACTCCGACTGGACAGCCGCCTTTACCGCCGCCCGTTCGGCATTGATAGACGCCTTCACCCAGACCCCCAGCTATTCGCTGCAGCAGACCTTGTACGGGATGGGCAGCGCGGTCCTGGCCGCGGTCCCGGAGATCTGCGAGGTGCGGCTCGCGCTGCCGAACAAGCACCACTTCGCCGTCGACCTGGCGCCGTTCGGGCTGGCCAACGACAACGAGGTCTACTACGCGGCCGACCGGCCGTACGGGCTCATCGAAGGGACGGTACTGGCCGACGACGCGCCGGACGCGGGCATCGCCTGGTCCTGAGCGCATACCCGAAACTCCTGGGGAGGACGCAGTGAGCGAATCAGCCGTCACGACGAGCCCGCCGGGCGAGAATCAAGTCCGCCATCCGGTTGATCAGGTACCCCCGCCTCCCCGGCTGTTGCTGCTCGGCCTGCAGCACCTGTTCATCATGTACGCGGGGGCGGTCGCGGTGCCGCTGATCGTGGGGCCCGCGGTCGGCCTGGACAAGAGCGACATCGCCCTGCTCGTCAGCGCCGACCTGCTGGTGTCGGGCATCGCCTCCGTGCTGCAGTCGGTGGGCGTGTCCCGGATCATCGGTGTCCGGATGCCCGTGGTCGCCGGCGCGACCTTCACCGTGCTGAACCCGATGATCATCATCGCCAATCAGTACGGCGGCCGGAACGGGCTGCCCTACGTCTACGGGGCGCTGCTGTGTTCCGGCGTCTTCGGCCTGCTCATCGCCAAGCCGTTCTCGATGGTGCTGAAGTTCTTCCCGCCGCTGGTCACCGGGACCGTCATCGCCATGATCGGGCTGTCGCTGATCGGCGCGGACGTCGGCCTGATCGCGGGCAACAAGTTCGGCAGCTTCGTGCCCGCCAACCCGGTCACCACCGTCGTCAACGGCAAGACCTACGCCGAGTTCAACGCCGCCACCGGCTCGGTGGTCACCACACAGAACCCCGACTCGGGACAGATTTCGCACATCCTGCTGGCCGCCGCCGTGATCGTGCTGATCATCATCATCACACGGCTGTTCCGGGGGTTCATCGGCCAGACCGCCGTGCTGATCTCGATCATCGCCGGCTGCTTCATCGCCTGGCCGATGGGCCTGCTGAAGTTCCCGGACGTGGCCACGTCCAAGTGGTTCGGCATCGCCCCGCCGTTCCACTTCGGGCATCCGAAGTTCGTGGCCGCCGCGATCATCTCCATGTGCATCGTGATCCTGGTGACGTACACCGAGTCGACGGCGGACATGCTGGCCGTGGCGGAAATGGTCGACAAGAAACTGCGGCCGAACGATCTGGCCCGGGGGCTCGCCACCGACGGGCTGTCCGCGCTGCTGGCCGGGTTCATGAACTCCTTCCCCGACACCGCGTACGCCGAGAACGTCGGCCTGATCGGGATGACCCGGGTCCGCAGCCGGTGGGTGGTCACCGTGTGCGGGGGCTTCCTGATCATCCTGGGACTGGTGCCAAAGGTCGGCGCGATCGTCGCCGACCTGCCCGCCCCGGTCATCGGCGGCGCGGCCACGGTCATGTTCGCGATGGTGACGGCGATCGGCATCCGGACCCTGAACAAGGCGTCCTTCGAGGGCAATCACAACCTGCTGATTGTCGCCGTCGCGCTGTCGTTCGGGCTGATCCCGACGATCCAGCCGTCGTTCTACCTGCACTTCCCGCAGAACTTCCAGGTCATCTTCGGATCCAGCATCACCTCGACGGTGATCGTGGTGTTCATCCTCAACCTGGTGTTCAACCACTGGAACCTGTTCCGCCGGGAGCGCGAGGGGGTGGTGGAAACCGCGCTCGAGCACGGCGCGGTGGCCCCCGACGCCGCCGACGCCGCCGTCACCTCCGACTCCTGACCGCTCCCACGTTCCGCGACGGCACCGCTCGGTTGTTTCGCTAAGGCTCAGTGGCCCGCGCCGTACTTGTCGCCGAGGCCGAGGTTCTCGCCCATAAGCAGGAATGTGTCATAACGCGCGCCGCTGGCGGCATGATCGGCGACAGTGCCGGTCACGACACGGCGGACGCCGCGCGCCGTGGTCACCGCCGCGGCACCCGGTGACACGTCCAGGGCCGTCACCGGCAGGCCGCGGGCCTGCAAAGGCAGCGAGAACCGCCCGGCCCCGCACCCGACATCGAGCACCCGCCCCCTGGCCAGGCCAAGGGCCCGCCGCTCGAACGGCGCCCACGCCGACGGGGCGGCCAGGTACTTCGACGCCGCATTGGCCCGGACAAAACCGTCGTCCCGCTCGATGATCTCGGTGACGGCGGCCTCCCGCTGGGCGACCTCCCGGCTCAGAGCGGCACGCACCATTTCACCGAAGGCATCTCCCGTGCGCGGCCCGGTCATGTGACCACCGTATTAATCCCGGCATGCCGCCTGCTTCGCCTCGGCTCTCTATCGGCCGGAAATCTGATGCTACGGTCGGTTCGGGACTATATGTCGCCACACGGGAGGTACGGGTATATGAGCAACTGCCTGAACAGGAGACTGCCGCGGCCAAAGAGGTTCACGCTCATCGAGCTACTTGAGCTAGAGGACGTCCTCGGCGAAATCACGGGGGAATCTACCGCAACGGAGAATGCGGGCACATACCCCGCCGCTGAGTAACCCCTATGCGGTGCCGGTGATCTGACCGGCCGCCCGCCTTACCGGCCCCGGCCCGTGCCGTCAGCCCGCGTGACCCGCCCGACGGCACGGGCGCCGCCTGCCGGTACGGCCATGAACGTCATGTCATGCTTTTCCCTGCTGCCCGTTCGGCACCAGGTCATCGCGGCGGACACGACCGTCACCCTGTCCATGGGAGGAAGGAACCGGGAAGGGGACCGGCCCCGAAGGGCTGGACAGTGACGGGCCGCCGGTTGTTCGATGGCTACCCGACGATCGAGGGGAAAGAGTCACTGACATGGCCAGCACGCCTCAGCCGCGCACCGGGATCGACCTCGCCGAGACCGCGGAACTCGCCGCTCAGCTCCGGGTTGATTCCGTCCGGTCCAGCACCAGCGCCGGGTCCGGTCATCCCACGACGAGCATGTCCGCTGCGGACCTGCTGGCGGTGCTTATCGGCCGTCACCTGCGATACGACTGGGACGACCCGCATAACGACGCGAACGACCACCTGATCTTCTCCAAGGGCCACGCCTCCCCGCTGCTCTACTCGGTCTGCAAGGCGGTCGGGGTGGTATCCGATAAGGAGCTGATGACCGGGTACCGGCGCTTCGGGGAACGCCTCGAGGGCCACCCCTACGCCCGCCGGGCGGAGGCGTTCGGTGCGCGGGTACTGACCATCGAGTCGGCCGCCCGCGACCTGCTCAATGCCATCTGACCGCGCGCCAGTCCCGGGTGACGGGGCTGCGGATCCCACGGTGATCGGCCTGCGGTGGCTCCGGTCCCGTGACGCGGGCCTGTCCGCGCTGCGACGGGCGGGGCGCGCCGCGATCGTCATGCCGGCCATGCTTGCGCTGAGCGAGAAGGTCATCGGCAGCGCGACGATGGCCACGTTCGCCGCGTTCGGGTCGCTGGCGATGCTGCTGTTCGTCGCGTTCGGCGGCCGGCTCCGCGAACGGCTCGCCGCCCAGGTGTCACTGATCGGCGTGGGGGCGGTGTTCATCTGCCTCGGCACCCTGGCGTCGCGCACCGTCTGGCTGGCGGCGATCGGCATGGCCATCGCCGGGTTCGCGGTCCTGTTCGCCGGTGTGGTGAGCTCGGCGCTGGCCAGCGCGTCGACCTCGCTGCTGCTCGGGTTCATCCTGCCGGTGACGCTGCGCGGGCCGGCCAGCTCGATCCCGGCCCGGCTCAGTGGCTGGCTGCTGGCGGGAGCGGCGTCCCTGATCGCGATCACCGTACTGTGGCCGGCTCCGGCCAATGATCCGCTGCGAGCGCCCCTGGTCCGGGCGTGTGCGCTGCTCGCCCGGCGGATGCGCGCCGAGGTCGGCCGGGCCCGCGGCGGCGGCCTCGCGGGAACCGGCGCTGACGACGCGGTCACCGACGCCGCCGCGGCGGTCCAGAGCCTGCGAACGTCGTTCTTCGCCACCCCCTACCGCCCCACCGGCCTGACCACGGCCGCGCGCTTTCTCGTCCGGCTCGTGGACGAACTCGTCTGGCTGGACGCGATTCTCGACCGGATGCCCGCCGGGGCTCCGTCCGGGCCGGCCTTCGGCGCGGTATGTGACGTCAAACTGGCCGCCGCGGACCTGCTCGAACGCGGCGGCACCCTGCTCGGCACGGCCCGGAGCGACCCGGATGAGCTCCAGCCGGGCCTGGACCGTTTGCGTGCGGCCGGGGACACGATGGAGCGCACGGCCATGTCGGCCATCGCGGCCGGCCCGGCTCCGGCGCCCCCGGCGGACGGCACCGGGCGATCCGCGGCCGAGTACGTCAGCTCACTCGAACCGTCCTTCCGGGCCCAGGAACTGAGCTTCGCCGTCTCGGCCGTCGCCGCGAATATCCAGCGGGCGGTAGCCGCCGGGCAGCGGACCTGGTGGCAGCAACTGCTCGGCCATCAGCCCGGCGGCGCAGGCGGCCCAGGCAGCGCACTGGCGTCCGCGCAGGAGCGCGCCGGCGCCCACGTGGAGCGGCATTCCGTCTGGCTGCACAACAGCGTGCGCGGCGCGGTCGCTCTCGGGCTGGCCGTCCTCGTCGCCGACCTGACCGGCGTGCAGCACTCGTTCTGGGTGGTGCTCGGCACGCTGACCGTGCTGCGGTCCAACGCGCTGAGCACCGGGCAGAACGCGCTGCGCGGGATCGCGGGCAACGTCGTGGGGTTCGTGATCGGCGGGGCGCTGATCCTCGCTATCGGCACCAACGACACCGTGCTGTGGATCCTGTTCCCGCTGGCCGTGCTCATCGCCGGGCTGGCCCCGGCCGTGATCTCCTTTGCCGCGGGCCAGGCGGCGTTCACCATCACGCTGCTGATCCTGTACAACATCATCGCGCCCGCGGGCTGGAAGGTGGGTCTCGTCCGGGTGGAGGACGTCGCGATCGGCTGTGCGGTCAGCGTCGGCGTCGGCGCGCTGTTCTGGCCCCGGGGCGCCGCCTCGGCTCTGGGCCAGGCACTCTCCGAGGCGTACTCCGAGACCGCGCGCTACCTGAACCGCGCGGTCATGTTCGGTGTCGTCCGCTGCGACCGCCTGCTGCCCGCGACCCCGGCCCCGCACGAGGAAAGCCTGCGGGCCGCCGCCGCCGCCCGCCGCCTCGACGACGCGTTCCGCGGCTTCCTCGCCGAGCGCGGCCCGAAGCACCTGCCGCTGGCGGACACGGCCGCGCTGATCACCGGGGTCGCCATCCTCCGGCTGAGCGCCGACGCCGTGGTCGACCTGTGGCAGCAAGACGAGAGCGGCGCGCCCGCCGGGGACCGGACCGCGGCCCGTAACGAGGTACTCGGGGCCGAGACACTGATTTTCGGCTGGTACGAGGCATTGGCGCGGGCCCTGGCCGGATCGGGTGACGTACCCCCCGAGCTTCCGCCCGACGGGGCCGCCGACGGGCGTCTCATCGACGCCGTACAGCGCGATCTCAGCGGCACGGACGGGCAGGGAACGGCTGCGGCGGTCAGGATGATCTGGACCGCCGATCACGTCGACGTGGCCCGCCGCCTGCAGGCCAGGATCACCGGGGCCGCCCGGCTGGCCGCCGCCTACCAGCGCCGCGCCCGCCAGGCCCCGGCGCAGCGCGATCAGCAACCCGGCCAGCCCGCGCCGGCTGTCCTCACGCCGCGGGAAGGTGCGGGCACACCGCCCGGGCGAACAGCGCCGTAACGTCGGCGTGCCGTTCCGGGGGGCGCGGCGAGCATCGGCGGCGACGGCTCCGAAGGCCCCCGACGTGCCGATCACGAGGCCTGATCTCATGCGGGCTCCGTGACGTGGCAGAGCGTGGCCCCCTGGGCGACGGTGTCACCGGCCGCGACCCGCACCCCGGTGACCCGGCCGGCGTGCGGCGCGCGCAGCGGGTTCTCCATCTTCATGGCCTCGACGACCGCGATCACCTGCCCGCCGGTGACCTCTTCGCCCTCCGTCACCAGCAGCCGCACCAGCGTCCCCTGCATGGGCGCGGTGACCACGTCGCCGGCCGGGTGGGCGGCCCGCTCCCGTCGCTCGCGGGCCTGCTCGCGCGCGCGGGCCAGCGGACCTTCGCGCGCCTGGGCCAGACCGGGCACGCCGGCCATGAGCCAGCGCCGGCCGATCNNGGACGGCCCGGAGAAAGGGCAGCGTGGTGCGCACGCCTGCTGGCCATCGCCGTGATCATCTTCGCGCCGTGGCGGATGATGCCCTGCCGCTCGACCGCGGCCCCGACCATGAACCCGGGCACGTCGTGCAGGAAGATCAGCGGCACGTTGAACGCGTCGCACATCGTGATGAAGCGGGCGGCCTTGTCCGCGGAGTCGACGAAGATCGCGCCGCTGCGCACCTGCGGCTGGTTGGCCACGATCCCCACGACCTGGCCGTCCAGGCGGCCCAGCCCGACCACGATCTCCTCCGCCCAGCGCGGCTTGATCTCGAAGAACGAGCCCGCGTCGACCAGCCCGTCCGATGACGTCACCGACGTCGTAGCCTTCGGACTCGGCCGCCGGTGTCACACCCGTCCAGTCGGGGCAGGCCGGCCCGGCGGGAGCCGCGGCCGGCGGTCGCTGCTCCCAGCTGTCGGGCAGGTAGGACAGCAGCAGGCGCGCCGCGGAGATGGCTTCCCAATCGGAGCCGAACACCTCGTCCGCGCAGCCGGAGATGGTGGCGTGCATTACCGCGCCGCCCATCTCCTCCAGCGTGGTCCGTTCACCGGTGACCTTCTCCGCGACCCGTGGCGACGCCAGGTACATGGACGCGTTGCCCTCGACCATGCCCACCCAGTCGGTGAACGCCGGCATGTACGCGCCGCCGGCGGCCGATGGGCCGAGCAGGCAGCAGATCTGCGGCACCCGCCCGGACAGGGCGACCTGCAGGTGGAAGACGAGGGAGGCCCCACGAAGGTCGGAGAAGAAGCCGAGCTGGTCGGTCAGGCGCCCGCCCGCCGAGTCGACCAGGTAGATCACGGGGAGCAGGTCCCGGTCGGCCCGCTCCAGAATCCGGACCTGCTTCTCACACGTCAGCCGGCCCCAGGTCCCGGCCTTGACCGCGAAGTCGTGCGCGATGACGGCAACCGGACGGCCGTCGATGCGGCCTACCCCGGTCCGCACGCCGTCGGCGGGCATGCCCTCGGCGGTGGCGTTCGCGAGCAGACCGTCCTCCCGCCAGCTTCCCGGGTCCAGCAGGACCGCCAGCCGGTCAGCGACCGGCAGCTTGCCCGGCCAGCGGCTCGGGTCGTTGCCGCGGCGGGCCGCCGTCATGGCACCGCGGACCGCTTCGGCCCCCTCCGGTGCAGTAGCCTCCTCCGGTGCAGTAGCCGCCCCAGCGCCGGGCACGGTCACCCCCGCAGCCCCTTGGCCAGGATCTCAAGCTGGATTTCGTCGGTGCCGCCGCCGATGCGCAGCACCCGGGCGTCCCGGTAGTGGCGGGCCACGGGTGTCTCCTCCAGGAAGCCGCTGCCGCCGAAGANNNGATAGCCTGCTTGCTGATCAGGGGGACACCGAAGACGGCCCGCTCGCGGGCGTACGCGGTGGCAGCAGCCAGGCATTCCGCCGCGTGCCCCAGCCCCATCGCGGCCAGGGTCAGCCGTTCCAGCTGGAAGGCGGACATGATCTGATGGAAGCCGCGGCCCATTTCGCCGAGCACCGCGTCGCCGTCCACCGAACAGCCGGACAGGACCACCTCGCGGGTGTCGGAGGCGTGCCAGCCCATCTTGCGCAGCGGGCGCCCCAGCGACAGCCCGGGATGGCCGGCGTCGACGATGAAGGTGGTGATCCCACGGTGCCCGTCCGGCGAGGTGCGCGCGGCGACCACGAAGACGTCGGCGAGCCCCGCGTTCGTGATGAACATCTTGGTGCCGTCGAGCCGGAACCCCCCGCCGGCCGGGGTCGCGCGGGTCGTGATGCCGGCCACGTCAGATCCGGCGCCGGGCTCGGTCACCGCGATCGAGGCGATCTTCTCCCCGGACACCAGGCCGGGCAGGTAGCGGGCGCGCTGCTCGTCCGTGCCGAAATGCGCGATGTGCGGCGTGGACATGTACCCGGTCACCAGCGCGGTCACCGCGATCCCGCCGCTGGCGCGGGCAAGCTCCTCGGCGAGCAGAACAATGGCCAGGGTGTCGCCGCCGCCGCCCCCGTACTCCTCCGGCACCGCCAGTCCCAGCAGGCCGGCACTGCCCATCTCCTTCAGCAGTGCCGCGGGCGGACGGCCCGCTTCTTCCGATTCCTCGACCACCGGCCGTACCTGACGGTCCACTAACACCCGGACGCCGGCCCGGAACTCCTCGTGCTCACGGTCAAGTTCCCAGCTCATGGAAGCGGTCATGGGTGGACTCCTCGAGTGCACTGTCGGCCGCGCCCAGCGCCCTGTCTTCCGAATTAACGTTCATTAACCCTAGGCTGCTGGGTGTGGAGAGGTCAACCACGGCGAATCGGGCCGCCGTCATCGACGCCGCCTGCGCGCTGTTCGCCGAGCGCGGTTACCGGGGCACGTCCATGAAGGACATTGCCGTAGTGCTCGGGGTGAGCGCGCCCGGCTTGTACAACCACGTGGCCTCGAAGCAGGAGATCCTGTACGCGATCATGGACCGGGCGATGGACCGGGCGACCGCTGCTCTCGACGATGCGGTTGCCGGGGTCGGCGACGTGGCGGAGCAACTGCGGCGCGCGACGGAGTCGCTGGTGCTGGACTTCCTGCGGTACCCGGACGAGGTCACGGTCTGCAACAACGACGTGCGCAGCCTGGAACCCGGTAACCGCCTGGCCATCGTGGCCAAGCGGGACGAGTACGGGGCGCGGATCCGGCGGATCATCGAGAGCGGCCACCGCAGTGGCCGCTTCCGGACGGGCACCCCGGATCTGGCCGCCTTCGCCGTGCTGGAGATGGGCAACGGCGCCAAGTCCTGGTTCCGGCCCAGCGGCCGCTACCCGGACACCTACGTGGCCCGTGAGTACGGCGAATTCGCGCTGCGCATCGTCGGCTGCACCGGCTGAGGGGCGCCGCCCGGGAGTTTCTTAAGGAGTTACCCCGTTGCCTGACCGGTGCCGTCGCGCTGATGATGTCGCTCCCCGCGGCGCAGCGGGACTGGACCGGTACGACGGCATGACGCGGTCGAACGTTCTCGAGATACAGCTGAAAGGCCGGTATCGGCTAGACGAGGGCGGAGTCGTGTGGCACGATTACCGTAGTCTTTTGCTGCACGAACTTCTCCTAGAGCGTCGTGCGATCAGGTATCAGATGAGTGATCGTCGCGGCAAAAGCGTTCTAGCTCATCTTGAGCGTCAGTAGCTTGCGGATCGTTGAGAGCACGGAGGATCGCCAGAGCAGCGCGAAGCGATTCACGGGCGCCATGTGGATCGTTGAGCTGCCACCGAACCTTAGCAAGGCTACGTAGCGTTTCCGCTTCACCATACTTGTCGCCTATCTGGCGCTGAAGCAGAAGGGCGGGGTTAAATCGTTCTCTTGCTTCGTTAAGCCGTCCAAGGCCATCAAGAGAATTGCCGAGGAGACGCAGCGCTATAGCTTCGGTATGCCGATCTGCATCATGATTAGCCTGTACCGCTCGTTCAAGGCATTCGACCGCCTCTGCAAACATGTTTAAATCATGGTAGGTTGCTCCGAGCAAATTAAGAGTTATGGCCTCATCCCGGCGGTTTCCAGTTTCCTGCCAGAGGGTCAACGCCCGCTTGCCATATTTAAGCGAATCGTCCAGCTGGCCAACATCTCGGTACCCCTCGCTGAGGTTGTTTAGAGCTTGGGCCTGTCCGGGTCAGCTCAGTTTCGGCGGATCGGCACCGTCGAGGCGAAACGGCTGGGCGCACGGCGGATGTGGACTCGGCGGTCCAGTGGTGATGAGCTGTGCGGCGATGCCGGAAACTGGCATGTCCTGGATGACTCCGGCGACGAGCGGACGGTCCGGGACGATGAGTTCCGCGCTAGCCATGCGCCGCTTGGCGGGGAGAGGTGGCTCCGTACGGGCACGTTCACCGCCTGGCAGGTCAGCGAGACTCAGATCCTGCGGACAATGGAAGGGCAGGCCGTGGCCCGGGCCGGAGACTGGGTGGTGGAGGGACGCGGAGGTGAACGGTGGCCCGTCACCGACGAGCAGTTCCAGCGGACCTACCGGCCCAGCAACGGCCACCCGGCCACCCGGCCACCCGGGACAGGATGCAGGGCTCACCATAGGGCCACGTCATTAAAACGAGCACGCGGCCTCACGGAATCCAGATCCAGGACGTTTTCAGGTCATGACAGGCAAACAGCCGTTTGAGGCGGTGGTCGCGGCGCATGGCGCCACCGTGCTGCGCGTGTGCCGGGCTGTGCTCGGGCCGGCTGACGCCGACGACGCCTGGTCGGAAGCGTTCCTGGCCGCGATGAAGGCGTACCCGGGCCTGCCGCCCGACGCCAACGTCGAGGCCTGGCTGGTGACGATCGCGCACCGCAAGGCCATTGACGTCACCCGCGCGGCCGCTCGCCGGGCCGTCCCGTTCGCCGAGATCCCGGACGCCGGGGTCACCGCGGACGACGACGGCGCGAGCCTGGACGGTGACATCGCCGCGGCCCTGACCCGGCTGCCGGCCCGGCAGAAACAGGCCGTCGCCTACCACTACCTGGCCGGGCTGCCCTACACCGACGTCGCCGCCATCCTGGGCGGCACCGCGGACGCCGCCCGCCGCGCTGCCGCCGACGGCATCGCCAAACTCCGGCGCTCGTACCCGGGCGGCCGCGTGAGGAGTGAACGATGAGCACCGATGAACTGGCCCGCGAACTGGCCCGCGACCTGGCGCGAACCTTCCCCGCCGCCCCCGGCGAGAATGAACTGGCCGGCGAACTGGCCCGCGACCTGGCGCGAACCTTCCCCGCCGCCCCCGGCGAGCTGGGCCGGCTACATGACCGGCTGGCGGCCGCCGCCGAGCGCGACGGCATCCTGGACGTGGCCTACCGGACCGTCGACAGCCCGGTCGGGTCGCTGCTGCTGGCCGCGACCGAGCAGGGCCTGATCCGCGTCGCCTACGCCAGTGAGGGCCACGAGGCCGTGCTGCAGGCCCTGGCGATGCGGATCAGCCCGCGCATCCTGCACGCCCCCGGCCGCCTGGAAGCGGCCGCCCGGGAGCTCGGCGAGTACTTCGCCGGTCACCGCCGCCGCTTCGACCTGCCGCTGGACCTGAGGCTCTCGGCCGGATTCCGGCGCACCGTGCTGAGCCACCTGCCCGAGATCGGTTACGGCCGCACCGCGAGCTACGCCTCCGTCGCCGAGCTGGCCGGCCGCCCGAAGGCGGTCCGCGCGGTCGGCACTGCCTGCGCGACGAACCCGCTGCCGGTCGTCGTGCCCTGTCACCGCGTCGTCCGGTCCGACGGCCGGATGGGCGGTTATCTGGGCGGCCCGGACGCCAAGCGGATCCTGCTCAGCCTGGAGGCCGCGGCATGACCCCGGCCGGCCGATGGCAGGACCGCGTGAACGCCGTCCGCTGGGAGGCTGTCCGGGAGGACCTGGACGCCTACGGCTGCGCCCTGACCGGGCCGCTGCTCACTGCGGGCGAAGCGGCCGGGATCGCAGCGCTCTACCCCGACGGCGCCCGGTTCCGGGCCACGGTCGACATGAGCCGGTACCGCTTCGGTGAGGGTGAATACCGCTACTTCAGGGAGCCGTTCCCGGCGGCGGTCACCGTGCTCAAGGAGGCGCTCTACCCCCGGCTTGTGCCGATCGCCCGCGACTGGTGGACCCGTCTGGGCCGGGAGGCCCCCTGGCCGGACCGGCTGGAGGACTGGCTGGAGATGTGCCAGGCCGCCGGTCAGACCAAGCCGACGCCGATCCTGCTCCGGTACGGCACCGGCGGGTGGAACGCCCTGCATCGTGACCTGTACGGCGAGTTGGTGTTCCCGCTCCAGGTCGTGATCAACCTCAGCGCGCCCGGGGGCGATCACACCGGCGGCGAGTTCCTGCTGTACGAGCAGCGGCCCCGGGCCCAGTCCCGCGGCACCGCCACCCTGATCCCGCAGGGCCACGGACTGGTGTTTACCACCCGCGATCGCCCGGTGAAGTCCCGGAACGGCTGGTCGGCCGCGCCGGTCCGGCACGGCGTGTCCGTCGTCCGTTCCGGCCAGCGTTTCACGCTCGGCCTCGTCTTCCACGACGCGGCCTGACGCGCCGCGCAACCGGCCGTCGCGAGGGCGGGCGGCCGGCCCAGGTGGCGGCCGGGCGTGGATCCAGGGCGCGGCGCGGGTAGCGTGGTGAGCGGCCCCGCACGAGCGAGCCCCCCCCGAGGAGACAGATGCCCAACCAGCTGGCCAGCACCATGACGGTGCGGGAGATCGCCCGCCAGGCGGCCGAAACCATCCGCGCGCTGAACCACCTGACGCACGGCGGCGGAGAGCTGACCAGCCCCGGCGAGGTCCGCGACGTCATCGCCAGCCTGGGGCTGATGGGCCAGGGCCTGCCGCAGCTCTGCGAGCAGCTGGCCCGTTTCCTGGTCACCCATCACGAGGACGGACAGGTCGCGCACGACTCCGGCCAGGACCCCGACCTGTCCGTCACCGAGGTGACCGAGGCCCTCGCGGCCGCAGGGCAGGCGGCGGACATGATGACCGCGGCCCTGGACGAGGCGCACAGCGCGTCGGCCGAGCTGAGAACCGCGCGCTGATCCCCCGCNNCGCCGAGCCCCTTCCCCCCGGCGATCTTGACCGCCGCCCCGCGGCCCGGGCCTTCTTCGGCGCGATGGTCGACCGAACGGGCGGCTGGGCAAGGTAGAGGCCCGGTGGTCCGCCACGGTCCCCGGCGCCTAGCTAGCCCCGGGGGGCGACCCCCCGGAACCCCCCGCATGCGCTCCGCGCCCCGCACGGGTACTTCGCCGGCACACCGGCCACTCGCCGGGCCGGAAGCCCGGACTCGCCGGCCGGTAACGATCGCCGCGCGGCCCCGAAGCCGGTAGCCGTCCCAGCCAGGTACGTTCAGCCGTCTGGATCGTCGCTAGTCGCCGTAGATGGCCGGCCAGATGGCATCGGTCCTGCCCGCGGGCGTCACGGTGATCGTGTTGCCGGTGGTGCTGGTGTTGCTGGTTGAGCTGGACGTACCGGACGACACGCCGTTGCCGTCACCGTAGATGGCCGGGACGCTCGTGCTGTCGCCGTAGATAATCGACGCCAGGGACGCCTTGACCGGCGCGCTCTGGGCCGTCCCGCCATGGGCGGCCGAGTGGCTGACGGTGCCTGCCCCGGTGCCCGCACTGCTGTGACCCGCGAGATAGCCGACGCCCAGTGAAACCACCAGTGCAACCACGAGAATGAGTGTCCCCAGGACACCTGCGGCGGCGGCTACGGCTCTTTTCACGTTCACGTCTTCTCCTCGCTGTCTCCTAAGTGACGCGGAGCCAGTGCCAGTGGTGTACCGATCAGCAGGCCGACTTACGGAGAACCGCTGCATTTCGGGCGTTTTGTCCCGATTTTTCCAGAAAAAGACGACCGCGACCAGAACCGGCCGACCGTTGCACTCTCCGGAGACCCCTCGATCGCGCGGCCCGCGCGCCACAACCCAGCGAGCGGGTAGCAGACAGAAGCGTACGTCTGGGCCGGGGTCGCGACAAGATCACGCGGGTACCGGGTTTTCGTGCGAATACCCCAGAAGGGCAGCCTGGGGCGCACATTGGGACGACCGGACGGCACTTTCGGTGAATTTCGGTCCGAGCGATGGTGAAAGGGCGGCCAGAGGGTACAGGGCGGCCATGAACATAGCCGCCGGCCTGACCGCCGGAACGGATCGGTCGTGAACGCTTTCGTCCGCGCCGCGCTCGCCGGCGCCGCGACCGGAGCGCGATCGTTCACCGGACTCGCCGCGCTCACCCTCGCCACCCCACCGGGATCGGCCACGCAGCCCGACCGGGCCCTCAGCCTTCCATGGGTGAAGGGCCTGGTCACGCTGGCCGCGGTCCAGGAACTGGTGATGGACAAGCTGCCGCAGGCCCCCGGCCGGCTCGGTGTGATGGGGCTCGGCGCGCGCGTCGCGGCGGGAGCCGCGGTCGGGGCCGTCGCCGCCCGCCGCGAGCCGGAACCGTCCAGCGGCGCGACGGTGGCGGCGGTGGCGGTCGCCGTGGGAACGACCGTGACGGCCGCATGGCTGGGGGCAACCTGGCGCCGGTTGGCGGCGCGGCGCTTCGGCACCGACTACGTCGGCGCGGGCGCCGAAGACCTGCTCGCCACGTCGCTGGCCTGGACCGCCACCCGGATCTGACCGGAGCGCCCGCGGCAACAGCGGCGCGTCCCGGAAACCGGCGGCCGGGCAGATGCGACGATGGTGGACGTGACCGCCGACGCCGGGCCGGACCTGGCTGACCTTCCGGGTGCCGTCAGCCGGACCAGCGCGTTCCCCCGGCTGCGCTACATGGGCTCCAAGTACCGCCTCGTCCCGCACCTCGCCGGGGTATTCGCTGAGGTGGGCGGGACGTCCGCGCTTGACGCGTTCTCCGGCAGCGGGGTCGTCTCCTACCTGCTGAAGGCGCTCGGTTACCAGGTCACCGCCAACGACTTCCTGCACTTCCCCGCGGCAATCACCGAGGCCACCGTAGTCAACCAGGGCGTCACGCTGACCGCGGAGGACATCGCCGCGATCTGCGGCCCGGCCGCCGACGACCGGGACTTCATCCAGCGCACGTTCGAGGGCTTGTACTTCACCGCCGAGGACCGCCGGTTTCTCGACTCCGCGTGGTCCCACGTCGACCAGATGACCGGCGCGAAGCGGGCGATGGCGATCTCGGCGCTGGTCCTCGCGGCAGCGCGCAAACAGCCCCGCGGTGTCTTCACCGTCACCGGGCTGCGTTACGACGACGGCCGCCGTGACCTGAGACTGCCACTGCGCGACCACTTCCGGGAGCGGGCCGCCGGGTACAACCGGGTGGTCTTCGACAGCGGGCAGCCCTGCGCCGCCCTGACCGGGGACGTCTTCGACGTCGGCCCGCAGGCATTCGACGTGGTGTACCTCGACCCGCCGTATGCGCCGCCGAGGGACGACAACTGCTACATCAAGCGGTACCACTTCCTCGAAGGGCTGAGCACGTACTGGCGCGGTCAGCAGATCATGCCGCAGACCCGCACGAAGAAACTGGCCAAGCGGTATACGCCGTTCTCCTACACCCGCACCGTTACCGGCGCACTGCGCCGCACCCTGGCGCAGTTCCGCGGTTCCGTCATCGTGCTGTCCTACTCCTCCAACGCGGTGCCGGACGTGGCCACCATCGAGACCCTGCTGCACGAGGTCAAGGACGACGTGCAGATCCGGCCGGTCGAGCACACCTACTCGTTCGGCACCCACGCCGCCGCACGCCGCCGCACCGCACGCGAGTACCTGTTCATCGCCCGGTTACGGACCCAGAGGTCGCATTGCCCCCTCCCGCCGGGCACAAAGCCAATATGCTGGCCCGGATTGGGGCGATCGAGTCTTCCCGGTCGTTCCGTGCGCACATCCGACGTACCCGTGAGCGAATCAGGAGATGCATGGGGGGATACCGGCGGTTTTGCGTTCAATGCGGCAGCGAAATGAAGCCGGACGCGCGATTCTGCGCGAACTGCGGACAGGCCACCGTAACGGACAACCCGCAGCCTGCCGCGACCGGTGGGCACGATGGTGCTACCCGCAGCCTCCACGGCCCCCCTCCCTCCCCGGCCTGGGACGCTTCCGCGGTCCCGCCCGGCGGGGCCCTGTTCCCGCCGCCCGGTTCCGCCCTTCCGCCGCCGGACGCCGCGTTCCCCCCGGAGGGCTCCCGCTTCCCGGCGGAAGCTTCACCGGCTTCCCGCGTCCCGCCCGAGGCTTCCCGCTTCCTCCCGGAGGCCGCACGGTTCCCGCCGGATGACGAGGGGTCAGGTCTGCTGCCCGGCCGTCCCCCCGCGCCTCCGGACAGCTTCGGCTTCCCGGGTAACGACACCAGCGGCCCCCGGACCGGTCCGGGTCCAACGTCCAGGGAGCTGGCGGTGCCGTCGGCCTATCCCGCGGCCGCGTCCGCGCTTCCGGCCCCGGGTGCGCCCACCGCGGCCGGACCGGTCTACCCGGCACCGGAGGCCGCGAACACGGCTCAGTTCTCGCAGAACTGGGTGAACGATGTGGGCTTCAGCCCGCAGTGGGGGCCTCCGGCGGCGGGGGCCGCCGACGGCGCGGAGCAGGCTGAGGGCGGCCCCGGCCGGCGTCCCTTGCTGCTGGCCGGCCTGATTGCCCTGGTGGCCGCGGTCATCGTCGTGCCTGCCCTGCTCATCACGCACTCCCTGCACGGCATCACGGGCGGCGGCACGACCGCGGCCCAGCCCACTGCGAAGCAGCCCACGGACGGCGGCACGGCCGCGCCGTCACAACGGTCCGCAGCGGCCGGCCTGGCCGCCCTGCTGGCGCAGACGGCCACCGACCGTAGCTCGATCGTCGGCGCGGTGGGCGCCGTCGAGCAATGCACGGCAGCCCTGGGCCAGGCCCCGCAGGTATTCCAGAATGGGGCCGCTTCGCGTCAGCGTCTGCTCCAGCAGCTTGCGAGCCTGCCCGGGCGTTCCGCGCTGCCGGCGCCGATGCTCCAGCTACTGACCGGCGCGTGGCAGGCGTCGGCCGCGGTGGATACGGATCTTGGCCGGTGGGCGCAGGACGAGGCGACCAGGGGCTGCAAGCCGGACGACCACGCCGACGCTAACTTTCAGGCGTCCAGCGCTCCCGACAGCCAGGCGACCAACGACAAGACGGCCTTCGTGGCCATGTGGAATGCGATCGCCGCGAAGTACGGGCTGACCCGGTACGCGACCAGCCAGCTCTGACGGGTGAGGCCCCTGGCCACGTCCGTTCGGGCCGATGATCCTGTGTGTACGGGATCACCGCAGGCTGGCCCAGACCATGGCGGACAGCTGGTTGATCGTGTCGATACCATACTGCTCGGTCGGGTTGCCGGTCGTCAGCACGGCCATCAGGTAATCGCGCCCGCTGCCCTTGACCCACCCGATGCTGTTGATCTGCCAGTCGGTTCTCGCGCTGTCCAGCGGCAGCCAGCCGTTTTTCAGGGCGATGGTCGTCTGCAGCGGCACCCCGCCGGTTATCCCCCAGCGCTGTACGGGCGTCACGTTCTCCATGAATTCCAGCACGTTCTTGCGCTGCGCGTCGGTCAGCAGGGCGCTGGGCTCGACAACCTCGCGGAGCAGGGCTATCTGGTCGGCGGGGGTCGTGGTCGTCAGACCCCATCCGGGCCAGGCGAATCCCGGGCAGTCCACGCAGGCCGAGGGGAGCGTGTGCGTGAGGCCCGCGGCCGCGTTGAACGACTGGATCCGCCCGGGGCCGCCGACGGCGTTCCACAGGCTGGTAGCGGCGGAATTGTCACTGTCCTCCATCATCCGCTGGGCGAGCGACTGATCTGGGTCCGTCAGTGCCGCCTGGCCGTTCCGCTGCTGCGCATAGAGCGTCTCGAGGATGTCGAGCTTGACGATGCTCGCCTCCGCCTGCGGGTGCTGTGGCCCGAGATTCCAGGTCTGCCCGGTACTGACGTCGTACACAGCGGCCACGACGGTGCCACTGCGGGAAGCGACGTAGGAGGCGGCCGGCGCGGCGAGCGGGTTCTGCCGCCGGCTGGGCGCCGGCGAGGCGGAGTGAGGGGGGCCGGCACCCTGCTCAGCCGGGTCATCCCCGGGCGATGAGGCCGCCGGCGCGGGGCTGGTACGCGTCAGGGCACGCGGCGCCGGCGCGTGGGCGTCACATCCCTGCAGCGTCCCCAGCAGCAGGAGCGCCGCCGCCGCGGCCACGCAGGCCCCCGCGGTACCCGAGACCTTCGCACGCCGGGCGGGCGTCCCGTTCACGTGCCAGCCTCCCGTCGCGAACACGCGCGCCTGCGCGAGGCGGATGCCCAGATGGAGCACCGGTACCCCGCGGAACCGGGTGGCAGGCAGGGCGAAGACCCGGATGGAGCGCAACGCGCACCAGAACCTTATTCGCTCGCGTCCTGGTGGGTGCGCCAGATTGCACCGTCCGGTTCAGCGGATTTTTCGAGACGATCCAGGGGCGGCTGATCAACGAGCCGCTCGTCGACTATGGCTTCCGGGCCACGCCACCGTAGGTGTTGACCTCGTTTGGCTGGGGGCGGATGCCCTCCCCCTCGGGACGCCACTCCGACACGAGCACCACCCCCGGGTCGACGAGCTCCAGGCCGCCGAAAACGAGGTCGGTGAACTCCTCCGAGGTCCGGATCGCGCCGCGCATCCCGCCCTCTTCGTACGCACGCCCGGCCCCGGACAGGCCCTCCGGGTTGTGCTCGGCGGTCGCGTGCGAGGCCACCACGTAACTGCCCGGCGGCAGCGCATCCACCAGGGTCCGCACGATGTGCCGTGGCCCATCCTCGTCCGGGACGAAATGCAGCACCGCCACCAGCATCAGCGCGATCGGCCGGGTGAAATCGAGGGTGGACCGGGTGACGGGATCAGAGAGAATCTTCTCCGGCTCCCGGATGTCTGCATCCAGGTAGGCGGTGGCGCCGTTCGGGCCGCTCGCCAGCAGTGCCCGCGCGTGCGCGAGCACGATCGGGTCGTTGTCCGCGTACACCACACGGGTTTCGGGGTTGATCCGCTGGGCGACGTCGTGCACGTTGTTCGCGCTGGGCAGGCCGGTGCCGATGTCGAGGAACTGGGAGACCTGCGCCTCACCCGCCAGGTACCGGACGGCCCGGCCCAGAAAGGCCCGGTTCTCCCGCACCGCGGTACGTACCGCGCCCCAGCTTTCCAGGACCTTGCTGGCGGTGGCCCGGTCGGCGGCGAAGTTGTCCTTGCCGCCGAGGAAGTAGTCGTACATGCGCGCCGGGTGCGGTCGGCTCACATCGATCTCGGGCGGCGCCCCGATGTCAGCGAACGATTCATACGGAACCCCTGAAGTCCCCGCCATCACGTCCTTCTCTCGCCCGCCCGCCGTCCTTCTGGTGGTGGCCAACAGCGTACTGGCTGGCGACGCCTAGGCTGATGGGGATGAGCGGCTGGGTGATGTGCGCGGTACACGGGCGGCACTGGGGTGTCCAGGGCGCGGCGGGCCTGCTGCCGTTCGCCGTCACGTCCGGCCGCGTGCAGGTGCTGCTCGCCCTGCGCAGTCACGGCACCCATCAGGGCGGCACCTGGGGGACGGTCGGCGGGGCGATCGAGCCTGGTGAGACGCCCTGGCAAGCGGCGGTCCGGGAAGCGAACGAGGAGGCCGCCGGGCTGGAGGTGGCCGAAGCGCAGGCGGCGGAGAGCCACCGGTACGGCTGCGTGAGCGGATGGGCCTACGTCACGTTCCCCGTTCGGGTGCCGCCGGCCTCGCCCGTCCCGATCCGGTCCAACTGGGAGACCGCCGACCTGCGCTGGATCGCCATCGACGAGGTGGACGGCTACCCCCTGCACCCCGCCCTGGCCGAGTCGTGGCCCGAACTGAGGAAGCTGATCGAAGACCGAATAGCCTCCTGACTCCTGGCACCGGCGTGGGCATTTTGTGCTAGCCCAGCGCGCACCGCCGGGGCTGGTTCGCCGGTAACTGCCCTCCCGCGCGCCCAGCAGCCTGGCAAGTGCTGAGCACACGGCGGGGCAGTTGCCGAAAATCGCAGGGACTGGGTAAACAATCGTCCGGCGGTGCCGGGTTTATGATCTTCATCCAGGCCTGCTGGGTGGTTTCCTTCACATGAACGTGAATTCGAACGTAGCCAGCTGAGTCGATTGGACCGCCGGACTGTCCAATCGCCGTGTCATAAACGAAACCCGAGGCCACGATACCCAGGTCGGCGCGGTCACGCACCATAGCCCTCTTCAGGGCCGGCGCTTCAAGCAACCGGGCGGCGCGGATGATTGCCTCGCCCTGGACCCCCAGATCGTCGCTGGTCACGGGACCAACGTCGCTAGCGAGACGCAGCTGAATCTGGACACATGGCCCATACGTGCGGTTATGACGCTTCAGCGCGTTAGGCAGCGCGTCGAAGAGAGTGCGCAGGATCCCGACGGTGGGGATATCGGCGGGCGCAATGAGCAAGATCCCATCACCGCGATCTTCGCAATAACACCTTTCCCTCAGTTCACCCAGAGCCGTCCACGTCATCTCTAGCAGCGATTTCCGGATGATCAGACGGTCGTCGTCGTTGCGGCTGCGTGAACCGAACCCCACCACATCGGTCAGCACGACCGTGCAGTTTTCTCCGTGGAATGCATGTGGTTGCCCGATGAGCGGCCGCGCAGCCGATGGTCGTGCCGGATAACTCGCCGTCCGCCCCAAGGCCACCTCACCTGGCGCGGTCCGGTCTACTGGCGTGGGGCTGGCGCCGCCGGGCGTGCGCGGCACCGATTCTTCGGTCAGGCGCTCGTAGACCTGTCCCTCGACAATGCTGAGCACATCGGAGTGAGCGCCGAGGAAGGCCGCGAAGTCATCCGTCCTCATGACGAGGCCCTTGACTGTCTCGAGCGCGACCACCAAGGCGGATCGGACGCTTACCTGCAGGGCAGCGCGCTCACCCACCAGCTGGCCCGGCCCGCGCTCGGCGATGACGCGTTCCCTGCCGTGGTCCTGGACAGAAATCCTTGTCCACCCGCTGAGGATCACGATCACGTGGTCGGCAGGTTCCCCTTCACGCATAAGCGTCGCACCGCCAGCGAACGTTCGCTCTCGCGCCAGCGATATGAACGTCTGCCGCTCGGCGCGGTTGAGGGCGTCCCAGAAACTTTCCGGTGCTGTCCTTGGTGACCGTGGTGGCAGAGGACCTCTTGAATTTCCCATGGAAGTTCCCTCCTGGAGGAGGTGGAGCGCCGTTGATTCTTTTAGGTACTGGGATAGGGGAAGGCTGAACTTATCCCTGAGAATTTGGTGACCAATCGAGAGCAGCCGGCCACTGGAGAAGCCGCTCATGACGAATGCCGACGAGACGCGGGCACAGGGCGAGGGGCACGTGCTTCACGGGTTGCGGGGAAGACCGCAGCCGTATCCGTACGCTCTGACGACGCCAAAGCGGCAGGCAGCAGGGATGCCATGCGGATAGCCAGCACACGCGACGGAATGCCAATAGCTGGCTCTCCCGCTAGGCCACTTGCTGGGACATTGATGATCGTTTGGCGACGCAAGTGCGTGGGCAGCAATTACGGCCGGGCGCGCTGATACGGCGCTGAGCACGAACTGATCCGCGCGGCTGTTATGAAGACACTTCGTCGCTCGTACCTGACGTGCGTCCGACCGGCCTGATTTGACCAGGACAAACTCCTGTGCGGGGCGGGTTGGCCAAGACACCTGGGGTAGGAGAATGTCAGAGAGCCGCGAACTATGCCAACCGGGGGATTAGCCGATGCCGCCAGACAGCCAACCGCCCGTGGTCGTCGTCGGAGCGGGGGTCGCGGGCCTGGCCTGCGCGCTCGACCTGACGGCCGCCGACGTACCGGTCCAGATTCTGGACGCCTCCGACGGCGTCGGGGGCCGGATGCGCACCGACCGGCAGGGGGGATTCCTGCTGGACCGCGGCTTCCAGGTGTTCAACACGTCCTACCCGCAGGTCAAGCGGCGGATCAACCTGCGGGCCCTGCAGTTGAGGCCGTTCACGCCGGGTGTCCTGCTGCATACCGGGGATCGCCGGCTGCGGTTCGCCGACCCGACGCGCCAGCTCACCAGCGCGGCGGACCTGCTGCGCGGGCGCCTCGCCGGGCCGTCCGACGCGATCGCGCTGGCGCGGCTCTGCGCGGCGGACATGCTCCTGCCGGTCAGCCTGATCAAGCGGCAGCCGGACCGGGCCACGTTCGCCGCGCTGACCGAGGCCGGCATCTCACCCGCGCTGTGTGAACTGCTCTTCCGGCCATTCCTGGCCGGGGTCTTCCTCGAGGACGAACTCGAGACGTCGGGGCGTTTCTTCCACCTGATCTGGCGGAGCATGCTGCGCGGCACCCTCTGCCTGCCCCGGCGGGGCATCCAGGCGGTGCCGGAGCAGCTCGCGGGCGCACTCCCGGCCGGGACCGTTCGGCTGGAAACGCCCGTCCGCACGCTCACCGAGGACGGTGCCGCACTGGAGGACGGAACCGAAATCCCCGCGCGAGCGGTCATCGTGGCGACCGGCGCCGCCGAGGCCGCCGTCTTGCTCCCGGGCCTGAGCGTCCCGGCGACCCGGACGGTCACCACCTTTTACCACGCGGCACCGTCGTCCCCGCTGGCCGAGCCGACCCTGCTCGTCGACACCGAGCGCAAGATCCTCAATACGGTCGTGCTTACTGAGGTCACGCCGTCGTATGCGGCCGACCACCGGGCGCTCGTCGCCGCCTCGGTACTTGGCGACGCCAGCGGGCGCGAACCCGAGGTACGGGCGCGGATCGGGGAGATGTACGGCACCGATACGTCCGGCTGGGAGCACCTGGGCACCTATCCGGTGCACGGCGCGCTGCCGGCGATGCCGGCGCCGCATCCGCTCGGCCGCCCGGCCCGGATCGCGCCCCGCCGGTACGTCTGCGGTGACCACCGGGCGACCGGCTCGGTGCAGGGCGCCATGGCGTCCGGGACCAGGGCCGCACGTGCGTTCCTGGCCGGGGCGGCCCGCGATTCCTAGCGGGCAGGGCCGCCCCTGACGCGCCGCTGCCGGCGGCCCCCCTCAGGCCGCCGGCAGCGCTTGGTGCCCCCTTGTGCGTCAGTGCAGGACGTTCAGGGTGTTGGCGTCGTCGTTGACAAAGTAGACCCGGTTCGGGTTGGCCGTGGTGGCCAGGCCGAACAGGGCGCCGCCGGGCGGGTCGGCGGTGTCGACGTCCTTGGTGGCGACGAACTTGCCGCCCTGGGTGAGCTCGACGAGGTTGTTGTCACCGCCGTTGGCGGCCAGCAGGTCACCGTTCGGCGTGAGGGCCAGGCCCAGCGGGCCGTTGAGGGGGGTGCCGGCGGCAACCGTCGCCGAGGCAGCGCCCGCATTGACCGCACTGTTCCGGTCGATCGCGTCCGGGACCCTGGCGATGCGGGAGTTGACGGTGTCGGCGACGAAGAGGGTCCCGCTGGGGCTCAGCGCGACCCCGGTGGGGCCGACGATCAGGGCCGCCGGGTCGGTGTGCACCGAGATCCCGTTGGCGATCACCGTGCTCGACACGACGCGGGGGATCGCGCCGGTCAGGTTCAGCGCCAGCCGGACAACGTTGCCTTTCGTGGTGGTGGCCGGCTGGCCCTTGGTGATGCCGTTCAGCACGTTGGAGACGAACAGGTCGGCCGTCGAGCCGCGATCCAGCGCGGTCGCGTCCCACGGGCCATCGATCCCGTCACCCCTGATGACCTCACGCACGTGGCCGGAAGGGTCGAGGACGAACAGCTCACCGGGCGTCGCGGTCGCAGACGTCCCGTCGGCGGTGGGCAGGCTGCCGACGATCACCCATCCCGAGCGCAGCGCCACCAGCGCGGTGGTCAGCCCCACCCGGCCCGGCACGGACGTGGCCGGGATCGTCGCGAAGAGCTTCTGCCGGCCGCCCGGTGAAACCTCGACGATCGTGGTGCCCGTGCCCTGCTTATTGGCGGCGTTGTTGAAGTTGCTGACCAGGATGTCCCCGGCGGTGAGGTTACCGTGCGACTGCGGGACGATCGCCACCCCGTACGGGTTGACGTCCCCGTTAGCCGGGATGGTGCTGGACACCGTCGCGACGTTGTTCAGGCCACCGATGAAGGAGCCGCCCGCGCCGGTGCTGGCCGCGGCCGGGAGCACCCCGGCCACTGCGGCCGCGGCGGCGACTGAAAGCAGCCCCACGGCCCGTTTCCTCACAAATCCCCTGTCCATTCGCGTGTCTCCTTGGCTCGCGATGACGCATGCGATCGCACGCGCCCGCGCCAGGCCCGGCCGGTCACCCGTCGCTCATCTTCACTACGGCAGGCAACCGCCACGGGATTGGAACCTGTGCGGAATTGCGCTAGGAATTTCCGGTCACCAGGAGAACGGGATGACCGAACGGACTTACCCCGAAGTGAACACGCGGAAGCCCGCGTCCCGCCTCGGGCACCCGGCCTACGGACCGACGGGCCGCAAGCCCGACCACGGGTTACGGCGAGGCGATCGTTACCGGCCCAGCGACCCNNGCCTGGGTGAGTGGCCGGTGTGCCGACGAAGTACCGCAGCGGGGCGCGGAGCGCATGCGGGGGGATCCGGGGGGTCGCCCCCCGGGCCAGCACAGCTAACACCCCGGGTCGACCTGCACCTTGGGGGCGCTACCCCACTCGGGCGGGCGGTGACCGGCCAGCACGGCGGCTACCTGCTCCAGCCCGACGGTCGCGGCGACGATGGGCCGGGGGTCGACGGCCCCGCTGGCGTACAGCGAGATCATCTCGGCCAGGCCGCCGGAGGCGCTGAGCACACCGGTCGCGGTGACGTCCTTCAGGACCAGCGTCCGCGTGTCGAGCAGGCTGGGCTCGGCGGACAGCCCTATATAGACCACCCGGCCGCCCGGCTCCACGATCCCGGCGGCCAACGACGGCAGTTCCCGCGCCGTCGAGGCGTCAATCACCGCGTCAAAGGCCAGATCCGGGAGAGTATCCCGCGACCAGGTGGAGCCGAAGCCGAGGTCACGCGCGAACCGCAGTGACGGCTCGTCGCGGCCCAGCAGGTGCACCTCGGCGCCCAGCGAGCGCGCGATCTGCGCGGCGAGCAGCCCGATGGTGCCCGGGCCCATGACCAGCAGCCGCTGCCCGCCACCGGCCAGCGCGGCGCGGACCGCACGCAGCGCGTTGCCGCCTGGCTCAACGAGGGCACCGGTGACGGCGCTGACACCGGGCGGAATGGGCTGCAGGGCGCTGGCCGGGACGAGGAGCTGCTCGGCCAGGGCACCCGGCCAGCCACCACGGATGCCGATCTCGTATCGCTCCGCGCACAGGTGCTGACCGCCGCCGGTGCAACGGCGGCACCGGCCGCAGCCGAGCATCGTGTCCCCGGTGACCCGCTGCCCGACCCAGGACGCGGTGGCCGCGTCCCCGGCCCGCACGACGACGCCGCACCATTCGTGGCCGATGCGCACCGGGTAGTGCGCCTCACCGGTGCGCAGGTAGGCCATGTGACCGGTAAAGAACTCCATGTCCGTACCGCAGACACCGGCCCGCTCGACGTCGACGACCACCTGCCCCGGCGCCGGCGACGGCGGGTCGATGTCGCGGACCATGCCCTGATCCGGGCCGGTGATGACGAACGCGCGCATGCCCGGGTTACCTGCTGGTCCGCGCGGAGGCTGCGGGGGTAACGTCCATGGCGTTCCGAATATTAGATGAGATGCCGGGAGCAGGAAACCATGTCTGATCTGCGCAGCGCCCAGTGGTACGGCGGACAGGACCGGGATGCGTACATTCACCGGGCGTGGATGCGCCGCGGCGCGCCCGATTCGGCCTTCACCGGGCGCCCGCAGATCGCGATCGCCAACACGGCCTCGGACCTGGTGCCGTGCAACCGGCACCTGAGCGAGGTCGCCGAGCACGTCGCGGCCGGAATATGGGAGGCCGGCGGGGTGCCGCTCGACATGCCGGTGGTGTCGCTGGGCGAAACGCAGGTCCGCCCCACCGCGATGCTGTGGCGGAACATGGCGGCCATGGCGATCGAGGAGATGATCCGCGCCAACCCGATCGACGGTGTGGTGCTGCTCGGCGGGTGCGACAAGACCATCCCCGCCCTGCTGATGGGCGCGGCATCGGTCGACCTGCCCGCGGTGGTCGTGCCGGGCGGCCCGATGCTGACCGGCACGTTCCGCGGTGTGCCGCTGGGCTGCGGGACCGATGTGTGGCGGCTGAGCGAGGACGTCCGCGCGGGCAAGCTGTCCGAGCAGGAATTCCTCCAGTCCGAATCGTCGATGATCCGCAGCCGGGGGCACTGCAACACGATGGGGACCGCCTCCACGATGGGGCTGCTGGCCGAGGTGCTCGGCACGACGCTGCCCGGCACGGCTGGCCTGCCGGCCCCGGATAGCCGCCTGCTCGGCCAGGCGCACGGCACCGGGGTGCTGGCCGTCGAAATGGCCCGGGAGGGCCGCCGTCCCAGCCAGGTCCTCACCGCCGCCTCGTTCCGCAACGCGATAGTGGCCCTGGCCGCGATCGGCGGTTCCACCAACGCCGTCGTGCACCTGCTCGCGATCGCCGGGCGCCTCGGGATACCGCTCAGCCTGGACGATTTCGACCGCATCGGCGCGAACGTGCCGCTGCTGGTCAACCTGCAGCCCGCCGGGCAGCACCTGATGGAGGACTTCCACCGCGCCGGGGGGCTGCTGGCCGTGCTGCACGAGGTGGAGGACCTGCTCGATCCCGCGGCACTGACCGTCACCGGCCGCCCGCTGGTGCATTACCTGGCCGGGGCGGCGATCTGGGACGCCGACGTCATCCGGAGCCGCCGGGAGCCGTTGCAGGACGCGGCCGGCATCGCCGTACTGCGCGGCAACCTGGCACCCAGCGGAGCGATCATCAAGCCGGCGGCGGCCTCTCCGCATCTGCTGCAGCACCGTGGCCGGGCGGTGGTCTTCGATTCCGTCGAGGACCTGCACGCCCGTCTCGACGACCCGGACCTGGACGTCGACGCCGATTCGGTACTCGTGCTGCGCGGCTGCGGGCCGCGCGGCTATCCGGGGATGCCGGAGGTCTCGAACACACCGCTGCCGGCCAAGCTGCTGCGCGAGGGTGTGCGGGACATGGTGCGGATCTGCGATGGCCGGATGAGCGGCACCGCATACGGGACCGTCGTCCTGCACGTCACCCCGGAGGGGGCGGCGGGCGGCCCGCTCAGCAAGATCCGGACCGGCGACTGGATCGTGCTCGACGTACCCGGCCGCCGGGTTGACGTGGAACTGACCGAGGACGAACTGCGTGACCGCCCGGTCGCCCGTGCGATGGCGGCGGCCGTCGCGCAGCCCCGCCGCGGCTGGGAACTGCTGTACGTCAACAGCGTGCAGGGCGCCGAGACCGGGGCTGACCTGGATTTCCTTTGTGGTTCCAGCGGGGATCAGGTCAACCGGGAATCTCACTGAAGGCTGTCGCCGCCGGTGCTGGCGTCCAGTCCGTGCATGGTCGTCATCTCGGCCAGGCCGGAGATCGTCAGCACCGGGGCGAGCAGCGGCGTCGCGATCAGCTCGAGGTGCGCGGCGTGCGTGAAAAGCACCGTGAGCCCGGCGCTGTCCAGGTACTCCACGCCGGTGAGATCGACGACGAGCCGGCCGTCAGCGGCCGCCGCCCGGATGAGCGCGTCCCGGAAGACGCCGGCGTTGCTCATGTCGATCTCGCCGACGGCGGTCACGACCGGCGTCCCGTCGGGCCGCCGGTGGGTGGACAGGGTAAGCGGAGTGGTCATGGGGTGATCCTCAGCTGCATGTCGACGGTGGTGCCGGCATCACCGGGCTCAATGGTTACCTGCTGCATAAGCGCGCGCATCAGCGGGATGCCGTGCCCGCGGTTCGTACCGTTGGCCGACCGGGCGACCTTCCACCGGCCGGTGTCGGTGATGGTCAGCCGGAGCTGGGTCACGGTGGCGGCGGCCCGCAGCTGGATCTGCTCGCCGGGGGCGTTCCGGTGGCCATGCTCGACGGCGTTGGCACATGCCTCGCCCGCGGCGACGAGCACGTCCTGGACCATCTTCTGGCTGAGGTCGCAACGGCTCAGCCACGTCCGCAACGTGGCCCGGACCGGCGCGAGCTGGGCCGATTCCGCGGGGAAGGTCACCTCGAGCGGGGCGGGGTGGCGGTAGAGGACCAGCGCGACGTCGTCTTCGTAGCCACCATCCGGCGTCATGGCGGTCATGATGGCGGTGGCGAGGTCCTCGACGGCGGCCGAGTCACCCCGGTGAACGGCCGCCCCGGCCTCGGCGATCCCGGTGTCCATGGAGCGGCGGCGCCGCTCGACCAGGCCGTCGGTGTAGAGCAGCAGGGCCGCCCGGGCAGGCACGATGCGGCTGGCCTCGGTGCGCTCGATGCCGGGCTGCACCGCGAGCGGGAACGAGCGGCCATCCTCGAGCAGTTCGGTGCGCCCGTCGGGCAGGGCCAGGATGCCCGGCGGGTGACCAGCGCTGCTGTAGGTCAGCCGGCCGGTCTCCCGGTCGAGGATGCCGCAGAAGACCGTGCTGCAGATCGCGCCGGGGATCAGAGCGGCGAACCGGTCCATGGCCGTGAGCGTCTGGGCTGCGCTGGAGTCCTGCAGCAGCAGGGCCCGGCAGGCGCTGCGGAGCTGGCCCATCACGGTCGCAGCGTCGAGGCCGTGCCCGACGCAGTCGCCGACCACGATCCCAATCCGGCCGTCGGGCAGCTCGACGATGTCGTACCAGTCGCCGCCGACCTCGAGCGGGCGGTTGGCAGGCTCATAACGCGCCGCGAAGCCGTCGGGCAGCCGGGCCGGCCCGAGAATGGCCCGCTGCAGGGCGAGGGCCGTTTCCCGCTGCTGATCGGTCTGGTGCACCCGGTGCAGCGCCTGGCCCAGGTAACCGCACAGCAGGGCCAGCAGGGCCCGGTCCTCGGCGCTGAACGGTCTGGCCGCGTCCAGGTCCATCCAGAGGGCCAGCAGGCCCCGTGGATGCTCGACCGTGATCCCGACCGCCCCGGTCCGGCCGTCGCGCGCCGCGGCATCGCCCGGCGCCCCGGTGCCGGAACCGCCGTCCGGGCTGAGCGGGGGCTGCCGCCGCAGCGCGCTGATCCGCTCGCGCAGCGGTGCCGGGAGGTCCGGCCAGCTCGCTTCCGCGCCGGTCGACATCACCGACGGCTGCTCGCTCCCGTCCCAGGTGACGGCCAGCACGCGCCGCACCTGCCAGAGCCGCTGCAGCTCGTTGATGGCTCCCTGGAGTGCCTGCGGGACGCTGCTGGCCTGCGAGAGCAGCAGTCCCATGGCGGCCAGGGCGGCCTCGCGCTGCCCGGCGTAGTGCTCTGCGGTGATATCGCGCAGGGTGCCGACGACCATGCGCCGTCCGGTGTCCGGGTCCCGGACCTCGTTGAAGCTGGCCGCCACCCACAGCCGGTGGCCGTCCTTATGGGTGGCGGGCGCCACGAAGCTTCCCTTGCTCTGCCTCATGAGCTGGCCGAAGGCATCGCCGACCTGCCGGTGGGCCTCTGGCTCAGTGTCTTCCGCGGGCCACCACGCGTACTCAGCCCTGTACGGCAGCCCTTCGGGGCCGTAGCCCAGCATGTCGGTGAACGCGGCGTTGATCTCGACGACGGCGCCCGCCTCGTCGCACAGGAAGAACGCCTCGTGCAGCGAATCGATCAGCGCGGCGCGCCACCGGGCGTGGTGATTGCGCAGCCGCGCCAATTCCACGTTGGCCCGCACCCGCGCGAGCAGTTCGGCGGCGGAGAACGGCTTGACGAGGTAGTCGTCCGCGCCAGCCTCCAGGCCCTCGATCGCGGCCTCCTCCCCAGCCCGCGCCGACAGCAGCAGCACCGGCACGTCGGCCGTGCGCGGATCGGACCGGAGCGCGGCGACCAGGGCCAGGCCGTCCAGGCCCGGCATCATCACGTCGCTGATGACCAGATCGGGTGGGCTCACGCGCACCGCATCCAGCGCCGTCAGGCCGTCGGCCACCGCTGTGACCTGGTAGCTGGCCCGCAGCAGCCGCCGGAGGTACTCCCGCATGTCGGCGTTGTCGTCCGCGAGCAGCACCCGGGCGGGCCCCGTCGGCCCCGTTAGCCCCGCCAGGCCAGGCGGGCCCCACGTCTCCCGCAGCCGGGCGCCCGCGGCGGGCGGCAGCGCTTCCAGGGGTGCCTCACCGTCGGGTAGCCAGCGCAGAACCTCCTCCACGAACGGGTCGGCCGCGGCCGAGACCAGGTCCGGCCCGGCGGCCGGGGCCACGTTGGCGGCCGGCAGGTGATCGCCCCCGAAGGGCAGCCGGACGGTGAAGGTGGTCCCGGCGCCCTCGGTGCTGTCGGCGGTGATCGTGCCGCCGTGCAGGCCGACGAGTTCCCGGACCAGGGCCAGGCCGATGCCGCTGCCCTCGTTGGACCGCGAGCGCGCGCTGGGAATGCGGTGGAAGCGCTCGAACAGCCGGGGCATCTCGTCCGCGGCCACCCCGATTCCGGTGTCGGCGATCCGCAGGGTGGCCTGCCCGTTCTGCTCGCCCAGCGTCACGCTGATGGCACCGTCGAAGGTGAACTTCAGCGCGTTGCTCAGCAGGTTGAGTACGACCTTTTCCCACATCTCCCGGTCGACGTAGACCGGCTCGGGCAAGACGGTGCAGTGCACCTCGTAGGACAGCCCGGCGCGTTCTATCGCCGAACGGAAAACGCTGGCCAGGTCGGCCGTGAAGGGGGCCAGATCCACGGGCTCGTAACGCGCCTGCATCCGGCCGGCCTCGATGCGCGAGAAGTCGAGCAGCGTGTTCACCAGCTTGCCCAGGCGCAGGCCATTGCGGTGAATGACGTCGAGTTCCTGACGGGCGGCCTGGTCGCCGGGCACCAGCCGCGTCCGCAGCTCCTCCAGCGGCCCCATGATCAGGGTGAGCGGCGTCCGGAACTCGTGGCTGATGTTGGAGAAGAAGGCCGTCTTGGCCCGGTCCAGCTCGGCGAGCTCCTCGGCCCGGCGCTGCTGGAACTGGTACGCCACGGCCGCGTTGATCAGGGCCGCGGCCTGCTGGGCGACCAGCCCGAGGAACGACGCGTACGCGTCGTCGAGCGTGCGGCCGGCACTGGCCGCGAGGACGATGACCCCGACCGTCTGGCCACCGGTCTCGCCCGGCAGCGGCAGGACCATGGCCTGCGCGGGCGACGTCTGCCAACCGCCGGCGGGCAGCGCGGCGAACCGCGCGGCCACGTCACTCAGGGTCGCCGGCTGCCCGCTCCGCAGGACGCCGGTGACCGGCCAGCCGCCCGGGCCCGAGACGGCCGGAACCGGCATCTCCTCCGGCGGGCTGCTCGCGGCCAGGATCGTTTCGTCCGTTCCCGGCCGGCGCAGGTAGATGGCGGCGAACGGGATGTCCGCGGCCGCCCGCCCCAGCGCCCGCGTGACGAGGTGGCAGGCCTCCGTCGCGCTGCGGGCACGGCCCGCCAGTGCGCCCAGGTCCTGCAGTGCGGCGAGCCGGCGCTCGCCGATGACCCGCTCGGTGGTGTCGCTGACCGCGGTGAACACGCCCCGCACCGTGCCGTCGTCGTCGTGCAGCGGGCTGTAGGAGTAGGTCCAGTAGGTCTCCTCCCAGTAGCCGTGGCGGTTCATCGGCAGCAGCAAGTCTTCCGACCAGGTGGCCTCGCCGCTGGCCATCACGGAGGTCAGCATCGGGCCGATGATGTCCCAGATCTCGGTCCATACCGCCTCGCCCGGCTTGGCCAGGGCCGGGTGCTTGGTTCCCAGCAGCGGAAGGTACGCGTCGTTGTAGAAGAAGCGGAGCTGCTCGCCCCACCACACGATCATCGGGAACCGGGAGGTCAGGCAGATCCGGCAGGCGGTGCGCAGGCTCGCCGGCCAGCCGGCCGGATCGCCCAGCGCCGACTGGCGCCATGGATAGGCGCGCATCCGGCGGGCCATCTCGCCATCACCAGGAAACAGCACGTCCGCCGGCTCGGCGCGTTCAGGGCTGCTCATCGCGCCTCACTGCGCCCTTCCTCCCGGCCCGTCCTTCCCACGCGGGCCGCCATCGGCGGTGCCCGGAGGCGTTACGGGGATGCGATAAGTTGTCTGACGCAAACTTTCCCGGCAGGTGCACCTGTCCGGTGAGGCGCGAATCCGGCCAGGAGGCACTGGACGTGTCAGTCTCGTCCCGTCCGGCCGTCGCATCCTTTCCGGAACAATATCGCTCGGGAGGCCACGTGCCTGAGGCTGAGCCAGATCTTGTGGTCACGCTGCGCCCGCATCCCGGCGGCCCGTACCTGATGTCGGTCTCCGGAGAGCTGGATTATCACACGGCGGCCCAGCTCCGGGCTGGCCTGGAGGAGGTGCCGCTGGATCAGGGCGTCAGCCTGATCATCGACTTGTCCCGCCTGACGTACTGCGACTCCACCGGCATCAGCATTCTGGTCGGCGCCGATCACCAGGCCAAGGCGTCCGGGGCGACGCTGGTCCTGGTCGGCATGAACGCCGATATCGCCCGCGTCTTCCACGTCATCGGGCTGGATCAGGTTTTCACCTGCTACGGCACCGTCGACGCCGCCTCCCGCGCCCTGCGCATCTGACGGGAACGGCCCTTAACTGGCGGGCCGCGGGACAAAGCCACACAATGTGTGCATGGTTGCAGTTTCCGAGTTGGCCCAGGCAGTGGCGGCACCGCTGCTGTCCGTGTCCGGCCTCGGGGTCACGTTCGGGTCAGTGCGCGCCCTGGACGGGGTGAATCTTACGGTCCGCCCCGGTCAGCTTGTCGCCCTGGCCGGTGAGAACGGCGCCGGCAAGACGACGCTGGTCCGGTGCATCGCGGGCGACATCACCCCCACGCAGGGCGAAATCTTCCTTTCCGGGCGCCGGGTCGGCACGGACCCCGCCGCCGTGGCCCGGCAGGGCGTCGCCGTGGTCTGGCAGGACCTGGCGCTGTGCGAGAACCTGGATGTCGCGGCCAACGTCCTGCTCGGCCGGGAGACCCGCCGGATGATTTTCTCCGACAGCCGCTTCCACGCGGCCGCGGCGTCGCTGCTGGACAGCCTCGGAATCCCGATCCAGAACACCGCCCGCCGGGTCAGCTCCCTGTCGGGTGGCCAGCGGCAGCTGGTGGCCGTGGCCCGGGCCATGGGCAGCAAGCCACGGCTGCTGGCGCTGGACGAGCCCACCGCCTCACTCGGGGTCATGGAGGCGGCGCAGGTCGAGGAGCTCATCGCCGGGCTGCGGGAAAAAGGCACGACGATCCTGCTGGCGTGCCACGACATCGACCAGATGTTCCGGCTGGCCGACCGGATCCTGGTGCTCCGGCAGGGCCGTATCGTCGCCGACCTGGACCCGCTCAGCACCCATCCGGACGACGTAGTGGCGCTGCTGTCGGGGCAGCCGGTCGATTCCACCGCACGCCGCCAGCTGACCCGGCTGCATGGCCTGGCCGACCGGCTGGTGTCGGCCGATCCCTCCTCGAGCCTTTCGCTGATCCTGTCCGCACTCGGCGCCGCCCTCGGCACGGAACAGCTGTGCATGCACTTGGTCCGGGACCAGCGGCTGATCTGCGCCGCCTCGCTGGGGTTCGCACCCGGCCAGCTGGCCTCATGGGCCCAGCTGCCCTTCGGGACGACCGGCGGCCCGGTGGGCCTGGCCGCGCGGTCGGAGAAGCCGGTCATCGAAGCGAACGTGCGGGCCAGCACGGCCTGGATACCGTTCGGCGACCTGGCCAGGATGGCCGGAGTAGCGAGCTCCTGGTCGGTTCCCGTGGCCGGACCGGGTGGGCTGAGCGGCGTCATCACGGTCTTCCGGCCGCGGACCGGCCTGCCGCAGCGCCAGGAGCTTCAGCTCGTCACGCTGTACGCCGGATACGCGGCGAGCACGGTGGAGCGCGACCGGCTGCTGGCGCAGGCCACGGCGCGCAACCGCGTCCTGGAGACGATCCGCGAGATGCTGGAGAATCTGGCCGGGCCCATCCCGGTCACCGACGGCCTCGTCATCGCCGTCCAGGCGCTGCGCCACGGTCTGCAGGCCGACGAGGTCGCCCTGGTGACCAGGCCGGAAGGGAAGGTCCCGCGGTGGCGTGCGTTCGCCGGGCCGCCGGGCGGTGACCCCGCGTCCCCGGCCTTGCGGGCCGCCGCGGACTCCGTCCTGGCCGAGGCCGCCGGTGACGGCGCCACGCGCCAGCTGACGAGCAGTCAGGGGCGGCGGGTGCGCGTGGTGCCCTTCACCGCCGCGAACGGCCCGGCCGTGCTGCTCGCGAGCTGGAAGCAGCCCAGTGCCGGCAAAGCCGCCCAGGAGGAGAACGACCTGATGGAAGACGCCGCGCACTCGCTGCGGCTCGCACTGGACCGCGAGGAGGCCGGCCTCGCCCACCAGGAGGCCGCCGCGCTGCGCCGGTCCGGTGAACTCCAGCGGGACTTCCTCTCCCGGCTGAGCCACGAGCTGCGTACGCCGCTGACCGCGATCCGGGGGTACGCGTCAAGCCTCATGCAGCCGGACGTCACCTGGGACCGGCCCTCCCAGGACCGTTTCCTCGGCCGCATCGCGGCCGAGTCGGCCCGCCTTGGGCGTCTCGTCGACGACCTGCTCGACTTCTCCACCATCGAATCGGGCCTCATGCGGCTGCAGCCGGACTGGTGCGACCTTCCGCTGGTCCTCCAGGCCGCCGTCGCGTGCCTGCCGCCGGACGATACGGCCGCTGTCTCGGTCGAATGCGCGGCCGGGCTGCCCGTGGTCTGGGCCGATCACGACCGGCTGGAGCAGGTGTTCGTGAACCTGATCAACAACGCGGTCGGGCACAACCCACCGGGGACCCGCGTCGTGGTCACCGCGGAAACCGTGACGCCGTTGCAGGTCGCGATCAGCGTGACCGATGACGGAACGGGCATACCCGACGACCTGGCCACGGCCCCGTTCGAGGCGGGGCCCAGACGGCGGACCCGGACCGGCGGGGCCGGGCTCGGGCTGTCCATCGCGCACGGCATCGTCCGAGCGCACGGCGGCCGCATCGAGCTGCGGCGGCTGGCCCGGGGCTCGCGCTTTCGCGTCGTGCTCCCGGTCGAGTCGGCCGGGCAGCACGCCGAGGCCGCGGAGCACCGGCTGACCGACGTGGCGGCGCTGGTGACCGGCGGCGCCGCCCAGGGAGGAAACCACCGTGACTGATCCGGCCGCCAACACCCGCGTCCTGGTGGTGGAGGATGACCCCAACATCGTCGACCTGATCCGGTCGAACCTGGCTGTGCGGGGCTTCGACACCGTGGTCTCGCAGGATGGCATGCGGGTCCTCAAGCTGCTGGAGACCGAGGACCCGGACATCGTGCTGCTCGACCTGATGCTGCCGGAGGCGGACGGCTTCGAGCTGTGCCGGCAGATCCGCGAGCGATCGCTCGTCGGCATCATCGTGGTGTCCGCGCGCGGCGGCGAGCGGGACAAGGTCACCGCGCTCAACATGGGTGCGGACGACTACCTGACCAAGCCGTTCAGCATCGAGGAACTGCTGGCCCGCATTACCGCCACCCTGCGCCGCACCCGGCCCGCCGTGCTGCCCGAGCCGCAGACACCGGTGGTGGTCGCGGGGGACATCACGATCGACCTGGCCCGGCAGCAGGTGACCCGGCTGGGGCAGCCGGTGCACCTGACGCCCACGGAGTTCGCCTTGCTGCGGGAGCTGGCCACCAATCGCGGGAAACTGCTGACGCACTCGCACCTGCTGCGCCGCGTATGGGGTCACGGATATGAAACCGAGACCGAATACGTCCGCGTCTACGTGCGCCGCCTGCGGGCCAAATTGGAGGTCGAGGGCGGCGAGCCACTGATCCTCACCCAGCCCCGGGCGGGCTACCGTTTTGCGCCTGAGTAACCCGCTGACCTCTTTCGCGCCGCTCTTGTTTACGCTATTTTTACGACGGCGCCGCGATGTTAAGGGCGCGTTAATTTCCGCAGGTTTATGATTTCTCTCAAAAGCTGAGTTCGCAGTGGCTCCCGCGCGGAAGGGCGCAAGGTCGCACCCCTCACGGCGGACTCGCCTACAGTCGAGGTGATTTGTTTGAGTATGTTCACCAGAATTAGCTGGACGTCTGCGGTCGCTATAACCGCCGGTGTCGCTCTTGCGGCATGCAGTAGCAGCGGCAGCAGCACGCCGTCTTCGTCCAGCTCGAGCTCAAGTTCCGGCTCGTCCGGAAGTGTGCCGAGCGTTTCCGCTTCGTCATTCACCCGAGACTTTTCTGTTATGTCTCAGCTGAAGCCGCTCGCGTCCAAGGGCAAGGGCAGCATCGGCGTAATCCTTCCTGACACCGTTACGTCGGCCCGCTATACGGAATTCGACGCGCCGTATCTGGCCAAAGCCCTTTCCACGGCGGGCCTGTCGTCGAGTCAGTATTCCGTTCTGAACGCGCAGGGCAGTGACAGCACGCAGTTCACTGACGCGCAGGAGGACATCACCAAGGGCGCGACCGTCCTGGTGGTGGACCCGCTCGACGCCGGCACCGGGGCCAAGGTCGAGTCCTACGCCAAGCAGCACGGCGTCGCGGTGATCGACTACGACCGGCTGACGCTCGGCGGCAGCAGGTCGTACTACGTCAGCTTCAACAACGTCCAGGTCGGCACGCTGATCGGGCAGGGCCTGGAGGCCTGTGTCACCGCCTGGAACGTGAAGAGCCCGCACGTGCTCGTCATGAAGGGCGCGCCGACCGACAACAACGCGACCCTGTTCGCCCAGGGCTACGACGCCGTGCTGGCGTCGAAGTTCGCCAGCGGTGGCGGCTGGATGTCCGTCGGCCAGGCCGCCGGAACCTGGGACCCGCCGACCGCGGAGACCGAGTTCCAGCAGCAGTACACGGCGCACAAGGACATCAACTCGGTGCTCGTGCCGAACGACGAGAACGCCGCGCCGATCATCCACTACCTGCAGTCGCTGAGCGTCAAGCCGAAGACCTTCCCGGTCACCGGGCAGGACGCCACGCTCGTCGGCCTGCAGAACATCCTCGCGGGCTACCAGTGCGGTACCGCGTACAAGCCGATCTACCTGGAGGCCCAGGCCGCCGCGGCGCTGGCCATGTACCTGCGGGCCGGCGAAAAGCCGCCGACGACCCTGGCCAACGGCTCCACCACCGACCCGCAGACCAAGACGGTCGTTCCGTCGGTCCTGCTGACGCCGGAGTGGGTCACCCCGTCCAACATGGCCAGCACGGTCATCAAGGACGACTTCGTCACGGCCAAGCAGCTGTGCGCAGGCAGCTACGCGAGCGACTGCTCGGCCAACAGCATCACACCATGACCATAGAATCCCGGCACCAGAACGGACGTGTTTGGTGACCACACCAAGCGCCGCCGACGGCGCCCGGCCCGCCTCATCAGGCGGCCGGGCGCCGTCTCCCGCGGCAACGACCACGAATCCGGCTGGCCGTCCCGCCCAAGAGCCACCGCTCCTGGAGCTGCGCGGCGTCGGTAAGAACTTCGGCCCCGTGCGGGCCCTGAGCGACATCGACCTGACGATCCCGGTCGGCCAGGTGACGGCCCTCGTCGGTGACAACGGCGCGGGAAAGTCAACCCTGATCAAGACCGTTTCCGGGATCTGGCAGCCGGACCACGGCGAGATCCTGTGGCGGGGCCGGCCCGTGCACCTGCACAGCCCGAAGGCGGCGACCGACCTCGGGATCGCCACGGTCTACCAGGACCTGGCCCTGTGCGACAACCTGGACATCGTGCAGAACATGTTCCTCGGCCGCGAGGAAATGAAGTACTTCCAGCTGGACGAGATCAGCATGGAACTGGCCGCCAAGCAGACGCTCGCCGACCTGTCGGTCGTGACGGTCCGCTCCATCCGCCAGCCGGTGGGCTCGCTGTCCGGCGGCCAGCGCCAGGCGGTCGCGGTGGCCAAGGCCGTCATGCAGCAGGCTCAGCTGGTGATCATGGACGAGCCCACGGCGGCGCTGGGCGTCACCCAGACCCGCGTCGTGCTGGAGCTTATCGACCAGCTCTCCAGCCGGGGTATCGCGGTCCTGGTGATCTCGCACAACCTGAACGACGTCGTGAACGTCGCGGACCGGGTCGCGGTTCTGTACCTCGGGCGCCTGGCCGCGGTCGCCCCCATCAAGGATCTCGATACGGGGACGATCGTCGAGCTGATGACCACTGGCCGATCTTCCCGCGTGGCCGCGACCCCGGGCGAACCTGCCCACGCCACCAGCCAGCCGGGTGCCGGCCCCGGTACGCCGACGGCCGGCGGCACGCCGGGCAATGGCACCGTGGGCCATCACACAGGAGAGGCACCGTGAGCACCGAAACTCACCAGCCGGCCGAGTCGGCCGAGTCGGGCGACGAGCTAGCCGTCGAGGCGGCGATCGCCTCTCCCGAGGTGATCGCCGACTCCCTGGGTGAATACCTGCGGCTCCTGTTCCGGCGGATCCGGAGCGGCGAGAGCGGAGCGCTGCCGGTCACCATCGGCCTGGTCGCGATCGTGATCTACTTCCAGGCCCGCAACTCGCTCTTCCTGTCCCCGGGGAACCTGGTCAACCTGCTGATCCAGGGCGCGCCGTACATCATCCTGGGCATGGCCGAGGTCTTCGTCCTGCTGCTGGGCGAGATCGACCTGTCCGTGGGTTACAGCGGCGCCGTCTGCGCCGTGATCACCGCTTGGTCGGTGTTCTCGGTGCCCTGGTGGGTGGCCATCCTGCTCGGCCTGGCCACCGGCGCCGTCATCGGCACCATCTTCGGCCTTCTGATCACCAGGCTGCGACTGCCGTCCTTCGTCGTGACCCTGAGCGGTCTGCTCGGCTACGAGGGCCTGATGATCGTGCTGGTGGCGCGCAGTGGCCACGGCCCGGGCGGCTCCATCCCGATCAGCAACACCATCATCGACGACCTGACCGAAGGCAACCTCAGCCCGGTCGCCGGATGGATCGTGATGGTGGTCATCGTGGCCGTCGCCGCGGCCATTCTGCTGCTGCGCGACCGCCAGCGCCGGGCCGCCAACCTGGTCACGCCGCCCCTCAGCGTGACTGGGCTGAAGATCCTGGTCATGGCGGTGGCCGGAGTCGTGGTCGTCCTGGTGGGGAACGCCGACCGGGGCACCGCGCTGGTGTCGCTGCGCGGTGTGCCGTGGGTGGTGCTCATCGTGCTCGGGGTGCTCGCCGTGTGGACGGTCCTGCTCGGGCGGACCCGGTTCGGCCGCTACGTCTACGCGATCGGCGGCAACGCCGAGGCGGCGCGGCGGGCCGGCGTCAGCCTGAACGCGGTCCGGACGCTTTGCTTCACCCTGGCCGGGGTGACCGCCGCCATCGCCGGTATCGTCCTGGCCTCACGGCTGGGCTCGATCTCCACGGACACCGACGGCGGCCAGCTCGTGCTGTTCGCGGTGGCGGCGGCGGTCATCGGCGGGACGCACCTGTTCGGCGGGCACGGCAAGATGATCAACGCCCTCCTGGGTGGTCTCGTGGTGGCCGCGATCTACAACGGCCTCGGCCTGCTCGGCATGAGCGCGGCCGCGACGTACATCGTGACCTCACTGGTCCTGCTCGCGGCCGTGACCGTCGACGCCCTGTCCCGGCGCGGCAGCCGGGCGACCTGACCGGCCGGACTCCCCTCGCACGCGGCAAGCCCCGCCGGCGCCCACGATCTGATCGGGCGCCGGCGGGGCTTCGGCTTATCCGGGTATCCTCGTTTCCACCACGCCTGGGCTGTTTTGGCTGGTCACGGCTTTGCGCAGGGTGATCCAGGCCTTGGCCGGCAATCTGCTCCGGGCAGAGGGTTTTCAGAGAACCGGGCACGATCAGATGCCCTTGTTCAGCCGGCGCTCAGCCAGCCCTGATCCATGGCCGCCACACTCGGTCGCCGGGCCCTTCTGAGGGTGCCCCATCGGCCAGCGCCGGAGCTGGCACCGCCCACATCACCGGAACCCCGGAGGTCCGACCGTGTCCATGGTCCTTGTGGATCCGCTGAGCCCGCCCGCGCCCGGTGAACCGCCGGCGCACGGAAGCGGGCGGCGGCGCTGGGAGGTGTGGCGCTCACCGTACGGGCAGCCGCGGTGGGCCCGGCCGGTGCTGCTGGGCATCGCCGCGGTCGCGGCGCTGCTGTACGCCTGGAACATCACCGAGGCGGGTCTGGCCCCGTTCTACTCGGTGGCCGTCAAGAGCATGTCGGAGAGCTGGAAGGCCTTCTTCTACGGCGCCTTCGACCCCCAGGCGACGATCACGATCGACAAGCTGGCCGGCTCGTTCCTGCCGCAGGCCCTGTCGGCGCGGATCTTCGGCTTTCACCCGTGGTCGCTGGCGCTGCCGCAGGTCATCGAGGGCGTCATCGCGGTTCTGGTCATGTACCGGGTCGTCCGCCGCTGGGCTGGCGTGGTGCCCGGCCTGCTGGCGGCCGCCTTGTTCACGCTCACGCCGATCGCCGCGTCCATGTTCGGCCACAGCATGGAGGACGGCGCACTGACCATGTGCCTGGTGCTGGCCGCGGACGCCTACCAGCGCGCCGTCGCCGAGGCACGGCTGCGGTCGCTCATCTGGGCCGGAGTGTGGGTGGGCCTGGGCTTCCAGGCCAAGATGATGCAGGCCTGGATGATCCTGCCCGCGCTGGCTATCGGCTACCTGTTCGCCGCGCCCGCCCCGCTGCGCCGGCGAGCCTGGCAGCTCGGCGTCGCGGGCGTGGTGATGCTGGCCGTCTCGCTGTCCTGGATCGCGCTCTACACCTTCACCCCGGCCAACGACCGCCCGTATGTCGATGGCTCGACCGATAACAGTGCCGCGGCGATGGTCTTCGGCTACAACGGCCTGGAACGCTTCGGTATCACCATCAAAGGCGCCGTCGCGTCGGGTCCCGGTGTGACCAGCGCCGGCGCCGGGCGGGCCGGTCTGCCATCGGGAACGGCTCCCAGCAGAACCGCCACGGTACCGGGCGGGACCGGCTCGGCACCCGGCGGGACCGGCTCGGCATCGGGCGGGACAAGCTCGGGGCCGGGCGGGTCTGGATCGGCCCCGGGCGGGCAGGCCGGCACGGGGGCACCGGGCGGCGGCCTTCCCAGCGGGACTCCACCCGGCGGGGCGGGCACCGGCGGCACTGGAACCGGCACGGGAACCGGCGGGGCGGCCCCGGGCGGCGTGCAGGCGGCGTCGCGCAGCGCGTTCGGGCAGGGCTGGACCAAGCTGCTGGGCAGCAGTTTCGGCCCGGAAATCGGCTGGCTGTACCCGCTGGCGGTGCTCGCCCTGATCTTCGGCTTGCTGTGGACTCGCCGGGCCCGGCGGACCGATCAGGTCCGCGCCGGGTTCGTGATGTGGGGCATCTGGCTGCTCACTTTCGGTCTCATCTTCAGCAAGATGAGCACCATCCCGCACACGGCGTACATGTCCTCGCTCGCCCCGCCGCTCGCCGCCTTGTCGGCCGCGGGAATCGTGATGTTCTGGCGGTACTACCGGGCGGCTGACCCGCGCGGCTGGCTCCTGCCGGTCGCCGTGGCCGCCGAGCTGGCCTGGGCCGCCTTCCTGTGGCGCGACTACGGGGGCTTCCTGCCCTGGGTGCGGACGGCCGCGATCGTGGCCGGGGCGGTCGCCGTCGTCGTCATGGTGGCCGCGAAGCTGACCCACCGCGCGCGGGCCCGCCTCGCGACGGCGGGGCTTACCGTCGGCGTCGTGGCGGCGCTGGCGGCACCGTCCGCCTGGGCGGCGTCCGTACTCGACACGAAATACGGCGGCACCTCGCTGAACGCCAGCGCCGGGCCTGCGGGTGGCATGGGCGGATTTGCCGCGGGCGGCGGTCGCGCGCCGGCCGGTGGATCGGCACGCCGGGACCTCGCCGAGCGCTTTCGTTTCGGGGATGGCCGCTACGGCCGCCAGGCCAGTGACGGCGGGACAGGCGCTCCTGGCGGCGGCGCGGGCTTCGCGGGCGGCGGGACAAGCGGCACGACCACGCTGACCAGTAGTGAGCAGCACCTCTACGACTACGTGACCGCTCATCGCGACGGCGCCAGCTATCTGATGGCCGTGTCGTCGTGGAGCGTGGCGTCGCCGTACATCATCAGCACGGGCCAGGAAGTCATGCCCATGGGCGGCTTCAGCGGCACGGTACCCGAGCCGACCCTCGCTAAAGTCAAAGCACTGGTGAGCAGCGGCCAGCTCCGCTTCTTCCTGCTTAACGGCACCGGCTCCGGCCTGGGCGTCGCGGGAGGCGGTCGCGGCGCCGGTGGCTCCACAGCACAGACGATCACGTCGTGGGTGGAGGGCTCATGCCGGACGGTCCCCGCCCAGGACTACGGGGGCGGCACGTCGGCGGCGGGTTCCGGCACTACGGGAGGGCTGTATGTGTGCGGGGCCGGCTCATGACGATGGCGCGGGCGGCCGGCGGGCGAGCGCGGCGGCGGCCTTCTCGATCTCCGCCTCCGACACGAGCACGAGCCGGGCCGCGTCGCCCAGGGGCACGAAGCTGTCGGCGCTCGCCACCCGGGCGACCGGGCCGGGGAAGCCGTGGTCGGCCAGCGCCGCGAGCACGCCCTCGGAGACGCCGCCGGTCCGGCGCGTCTCATCCACGATCAGCACGCGGCCGGTCGCGCCCGCCTCCCGCAGGAGGTCCCGCACCGGCAACGGCGCGAGCCACCTCAGGTCGAGCACCCGGCAGGCGGTTCCGGCCGCGGCGAGGCGGCGGGCCGCGCGCAGGCTGAGCCGTAGCCCATTGCCGAACGTGACGACGGTCAGGTCCGCGCCGTCGCCGTAGGTGCGGCCGCACCCCAGCGGCACGTGGCCGGCGGCCCACGACGCCGGGGGCGAGTACGGCGCCAGCCAGCCATCGTCCCCGGGGTCATGCAGGTCCCGTGTGTGGTAGAGCGCGATCGGCTCGAGGAAGACGCAGACGCGCCCATCCGCCGCGGCCGCCGCGGCGCAGGTGCGCAGCATGGCCGCCGCGTCGTCGGGCCGCGCCGGTGAGGCGACCACCAGGCCCGGGATGTCCCGGAGGACGCCAACCGCGTTGTCGTTGTGGAAGTGGCCGCCGAATCCTTCCTGGTAGCCGTAGCTGGCCACGCGGATGACGGCGGGGTTGCGGAACTGCCCGGTGGAGAAGAACTGCATGGTGGCCGCTTCGCCGCGGATCTGGTCCTCGGCGTTGTGCAGGTAGGCCAGGTACTGGATCTCCGGGACGGGCAGCAGGCCGGTGAGGCCGGCGCCAAGCGCGAGGCCGAGGATCGACTGCTCGTCGAGCACGGTGTCGAAGACCCGGGCCGCTCCGGCCTTTCTCCGCAGGCCCCGGGTGACGCCGTAAACTCCGCCCTTGACCGCCACGTCCTCGCCGAACACGATCAGTTCCGGGTAGCTGGCCAGCAGGTCGCCCAGCGCGCGGTTGATCGCCAGGGCCAGGGTCAGCGGTCCTTCCTCCTCGGGGAGGCGGCCCTCGCCGACGATGGCCCGGCGCGCCCCCGCATCGGGTACGCGGGCCGCCAGGCGGGCGACGGCGGCGGGCCGGGCCGGGGCCAGCGGCCCCATGATCTCCGCGGCGCTGCGCAGCCGAGGGTGCTGCACCGCATCCCGGGCCGCCGCCAGCACGTGGCGGCGCATGGACTCGTACCGGCCGATGATTTCGCCCGGGCCGGCCACGCCCCGGCTGACGAGGAGCCGGGCGGTGGCGATGAGCGGATCCCTGGCCTGGTCCGCGGCGATGTCCGCGGGACTGCGGTACGCGGATTCCGTGTCAGACCCGGCGTGCCCCATCAGGCGGACGACGCGCAGGTGCAGGAAGACGGGCTGGCGGCGCTCTCGCACCCGGGCGGCGGCTTCGGCGGCCGCCTCATAGACCCCGGCCGGGTCGCAACCATCGGCCACGATGTACGTCAGGCCCGGACGGTGGCCGTAGGCCGCCTCGATCCAGCCGGGTGGGGTGCGGACGCTGATCCCGATGCCGTTGTCCTCACAAACCAGGAGCAGCGGCATCGGCAAACGCTGGTAGGCGCAATGACAGGCCGTGTTGATCGCACCGGCCGCCGTGGAGTGGTTGGCCGAGGCGTCCCCGAAACTGGCCGCGACGATGGCGTCCGCCGGCCAGCGGCCGGGCACGCCGAGCCGGGCCGCGCGGTCGATCGCGAACGCGAGCCCGACGGCGCGCGGCAGATGCGAGGCGATCGTCGAGGTCTGCGGGATCACCGCGAGGGCCTCGCTGCCGAACACCTTGTGACGGCCGCCCGCGATCGGCTCGTGTGCCGCCGCGACCACGCCCAGCAGGACGTCCCGGATGGGATCGGTTCCCGGAACCTGGCGGGCCCGCTCGGCGAAGAAGGCGCCGGACCGGTAATGCAGCAGGGCCGGGTCGGTCGGCCGCAGTACGCCGGCGACGAAGGCGTTGGCCTCGTGCCCCGCGGAGCCGATCGTGTAGAAACCCTTCCCGCGGGCGCGCAGCATCCGGGCCGCGAGGTCGAGGTGCCGGCTGGCCAGTTGCGACCCGAAGATCTCAAGGCAGCGGGTCCCGGTCAGGGATGTGGTCTCGCTGACGGGCAGCGCCGCGGCCCGCGGCGGCTGCGGCGCCAGCGCGCCGATGCCGTCGAGGAACCCGCGGTCCACCGCTTCGTCAGGCGTCATCCGGCCCAGAATTTCATAGTCGCTGACCCGGGCCAGGACCCGGGCCAGCGGCGGCGCCCCCGGGCAGCACCGGGATGGCCGGGACGGTGGCGGGCCGTGGCCAGCCAAGGAGGCGGGATCCCCGCCATCGCAATTACGACGCCATGTAGGCTTCATGGTGGCTGTCGGGCCATCAAGCTTGCCCCGCCCGCCGCGCCGTGCGCGTGGCCGGCTCCCCACGTACGCTGCGGACGTCCCGCGCCCGCTTTTCCCCCGTCAGCCGGAAGGTGGTCGGTTTTCGTTGAGTGCCCTCGACACCCGGCGAAGCTCGCTCGCCGCAGGCAACGAGGCCAGCTCGCTGGGCTCTGCGGACTCCGGCGCCGCCCATGGCGGCATGGCGGCACGTCCTGCGCCCGGCGAGATCCTCCGCGCCTACGTGGCCTTGTGCAAGCCGCGGATTATCGAGCTGCTGCTCATCACCGCCGTACCGGTGCTGTTCCTGGCTGACCGCGGGCTGCCGTCGCTGCTGGATGCCGCGGTGGTGGTCGCGGGCGGCACGCTGGCCGCCGGCAGCGCCAACGCGCTGAACTGCTACATCGATCGGGACATCGACCAGGTGATGCGGCGGACCCGGGGCAGGCCACTGGCCACGCATACGGTGTCACCGCGCGCGGCCCTGATTTTCGGCACGGTTATGGGTGTGGTCTCGGTGGGCCTGTTCGCGGCCGCCGCCAACCTCCTCGCCGCCGCGCTGACGCTCGGGGCGATCCTGTACTACGTCGTCGTCTATACGATGCTCCTGAAGCGGCGCACCTCCCAGAGCACGCTGTGGGGCGGCATCTGCGGGGCGGCGCCGGTCCTCATCGCCTGGGCCACCGTGCGCGGATCGCTGTCCTGGCCACCGTTCCTGCTCTTCCTGGTCGTTTTCTTCTGGCAGCCGGCGCACTTCTGGGCGCTCGCGGTGAAGTTCAAGGAGGACTACCGGAGCGTTGATATCCCGATGCTCCCGGTCGTGGCGTCGCTGCGCCGGGTGCTGACCGAGAGCCTGGTGGACAGCTGGCTCATGGTGGCCGCGTCCGTCGCGGTATGGCCCCTGGCCACCGGCCCGCTCTACGGCGTGGCGGCGATCCTGCTCGGCGGCGCGTTCCTGGCCGAGGTACACCGGATGCACTGGCGCGCGGTCCGTGGCCGCCCGGTACAGACGATGCGGCTCTTCCACGAGTCGAACATCTACCTCACGCTGCTCTTCGCGGCGCTCGCGGCCGACGCCCTGCTGCACTAGACGCCCGGCATGAGACGGTGTGCGGCGCGCCCGGGGCGGTCGGTACCTCGTGGGACACCAGACACTTCCTGTTAATTGGGTACATACCCGTTCCGGGTGTATTGTCCGGTGCTATGCCTGGCTCGTTTATGGGGAGCAAGCCCGGCTCTCACCTCCCTCGCACCCGAACGCGCCCGGGCGGGCCGTCTCGGCTGGCCAGGCTGCTCACCTTCCGCCAGCTCATGTACGCCCGCATGGAGGAAGTCAGCTTCCGTACGTCCATGACCGTGCTGGCCGGGGTGGTGGCGTTCGCCGCCGTGGTGGCCTCGGTGAGCACCCTGATGAGCCTGTCATCCGGCCCGGCGCAGCACGCGGCGCCCGGCCGTCCGCCGGCGTACGCCGCACCGTCGCCCGCGTCCCCCTCACGGCCGGCCCCGGCACCGCCGTCTGCCTCGTCGTCGCGACCTCCGGCCAGCCCGTCTCCCGTCCGCAGCACCGGACCGGATTCCGGTGCGTATACGCCGGTGACCGCCGCCGCCGCGGCGTCGGAACCGTCCCCGGGCGTGCCCGCGCGCCGGCTGTCGCACCGGGCCGCGGCGGCCGCCTGGTGGTCGTGGTGGCTCCGGGTGCACGGCGGCGGGAGCGACCGGGCCTACGGCGGCGGGGGCTCTCGTGGCTTCGGTCAGGGCCGCGGCGGATTCGGGTGGGGTGGCGGATTCGGCGGATTCGGGCGGCGGTGATCCTGGGCCCGGGGACGGCCGGTTTAGCCATGCCCGAGGACGAGCAGGAACTCCAGCAGCCCGTGGTCCTGGGTGGTCACGAAGCTGCCGAAGCTCGGGTTGCTGATGCCCCACTCGGCGAAGGGCACGTTGATCTGCCCGGCCAGCTTGATGCCCGTTCCCGTGCGCTCGGCCTGGAGGGCGAAGGTCACCGAATGGGACTGACCGTGCAGCGCCAGCAGGCCGGTGGCGGTGTAGGTCCGCACCGTTCCGGTGGCCGGCAGGGGCGCGAGCGAGATGGGCCTGGTCAGCGTAAAGGTCCCGGTCGGGTAGCTGGCGACATCCATGATCCGCCCGTCGAACTGTGCGTCGCGCTGGCTCTTGTCACTCTTGATCGTCTGCATCGGCACGCTGAAGGTGGCGGCGGTGGCGGTCGTGCTGGTGATCACCAGCTTGCCGGTGACCGTATGGCTGACACCGACGGCGGTCTGGCTCTGCCCGAGCAGCACCTCCTTCACCCGGTACTGAACTTCCGACCCGGTGCCGACCGTATAGTCGCCGCTCAGGGCCGAGCTGCCGGCCGCCTGCGCGGAGGGCGTGGCGGCGGTGGCGCTAGCCGAAGCGGTAGCCGTGGGATTGAGGGAAAGCTGGGCCGGGGCCTTGCTGGACAGCAGATGGATGTACACAAAGGGACCGGCGATTCCGGCCACGATGATCACGGCGACCGCCACGATGATCCACCGGCCCCACCGCCTGCGGGGCCTCGACGTAGACATGACCGGTTCCTCCTGGGGAAGTACGGGCTCAGTGTGATCACGGGCTCAGTGTGATCAGCAGACTTCACCCTGCCGCTCTGGCAGGTGTCTGATCGTCCTCTGAAATTCCTCTGCGACCCACGCCGGTCACAGAGCTCCGGCGACCGCGATCACGCGGTCTCCGTTCCCGGGCCAGCGGTAAAGTCCGGCAGGGTGATCCTGATCATCGCCGGACCGTCCGGCAGCGGCAAGACGACGATCGGCACCCTGCTCGCCGAGCGCCTGCACTGGCCGTTCGCCGACGCCGATTCGTTCCATCCGCCGGCCAACATCGAGAAGATGCGGCGCGGCGAGCCGCTCACCGACGCCGACCGCTGGCCGTGGCTGCACGCGATCAGCGCCTGGGCCGACGAACGGAACGCGGCGGGCGAGTCGGCCGTCGTCACCTGTTCGGCCCTGCGGCGCGCGTACCGCACGGCCCTCCTGGAGGGGCATCCCGATACCCGGCTGGTCTACCTGCTCACCGACCGGGGCACCCTGCGCCAGCGCCTGGCCGGGCGGCACGGGCACTTCTTCCCGCCGGGTCTGCTGGACAGTCAGCTCGCTGACCAGGAGGTGCCGCGCGGCGAGCCGGACGTGCTCGTCGTCACCCCGCAGCCGGAGCCGACGGATACCGTGACCGAGATCATCTCGCAGGTGTGGCCGTCCGGGCCGCCCCGGTAACCCAGGACGGCCCGGAGCCGGAGCGTCACGAGGCGGGTTCGAGCACCACAACCGGGATCTCGCGGCTGGTCTTCTTCTGGTAGTCGTCGTAGGCCGGCCAGACCGCGGTCATCTCCCGCCACATCCCCGGCTTTTCTTCCGGCGTGGCCACCCTGGCCCGCGCCGCGAACTTGTCGCCCTTGACCTGCACACGCACATCCGGGTTGGCGACCAGGTTGAGGTACCAGGACGGCGGCTCGTCCGCGCCGCCCTTGGACGCCACGACCAGGTAGTCGTCGCCGTGCTTCTGGTAGATCAGCGGGTGCCGGCGCTGCTGCCCGCTCTTGCGACCCGTCGTGGTGAGGATCAGCGTGGTCGTACCCTGCCACTCGTGGCCCTCCGCGCCGTCCGTCTCCTCGTACCGCTTGACGTGCTCGTCTCCGAACAGCATGATCTCTCTCTCCCGTGACGACTGTCGTACCGTCGGATTATCCCGCGTTCGCCGGAGCCACCCCGCGCCGCCCTGGGCCAGATTGGACACGCAGGAATGAAACTGAAACTGGACCTGCACGACATCTACAACCGGGGCGCCGACATCGACCGGGCGCTGCGGGACATCATCGATGAGGCGATCGCCAAGAAGGCCCCCGTCGTGGAGATCATCCCGGGCAAGGGGTCTGGGCAACTGAAGAAGCACGTGCTGCGGTTCCTCGAGCAGAAGGACATCAAGGCGAAGTACCACCGGCTGGAGAAGGACTCGAAGAACTTCGGCCGCCTATTTGTGCACTTCAAGTGGAAATAGCGCCAGCTTTGCCATCGCTGTAGCCGTACTGGTTTCATTGGCCCTGAGGCCATTGGTCTCGGCACCCGTGCGGTCCGGACACTGGCGATTAGGGGGCGGCTTCCGGACCGTACGGGCCCGGTGTGATCCCTCAGCCCGCCAGGCCGCGGTCCCGCTGCTGCACGCCCAGCTCGCCATAGGGGTAGTCGGCCGGGCGCGGGTCGCTGGCGGCGTCCAGCGCGGTGGTCTCGGCCGCGGTGAGGTGCAGGCCGGCGGCGCGGAGGTTGGTCTCGAGCTGGCCGGTCGTGCGGGCCCCCAGGATGGTGGAGCTGACGCCGGGCCGGTCGGTCACCCAGGCCAGCGCGACCTCGGCCATGGACACGCCGCGGTCCTCCGCGACCTTCTGCACCGCGTCGATCACCCGCCAGGTGCGGTCGGTGCCCCGGCGGTCGTAGGCCTCCATGCCGCGGTTCGGGTCCTCGCCGAGGCGGGTGGCGCCCGCGGGGCGCTCATCGCGCCGGTACTTGCCGGACAGCCAGCCGCCGCCGAGCGGGCTCCACGGCAGCAGCCCGAGACCGGCGTCGGCCGCGGCCGGGACGATCTCCCACTCGATCTCCCGCGCCAGCAGGCTGTACTGCGGCTGGAGCGTCACCGGCGGGACCGCGTTCAGTTCGCGGGCCAGGTACACAGCCTTGGTCAGCTGCCAGCCGGTGAAGTTGGAGAGGCCGTAATAGCGGATCTTGCCGGCCCGCACGAACCCGTCCAGCGTCCGCACCGTCTCCTCCAGCGGCGTCAGCGGATCGTAGGCGTGGACCTGGTAGAGGTCAACGGACTCCCGCCCCAGCCGCCGCAGCGAGGCGTCCAGGGCCCGGGTCAGGTGGAAGGCCGACAGACCAGTGTCGTTCGGCGTGCCACCCCGCGCGAAGCGGCCCTTGGTGGCGAGCACCACCCGCTCGGTCACGTCGGCCGGGCGGCGGGCGAACCAGCGGCCGATGATCTCCTCCGACGTCCCGTCGCTGTAGACGTCGGCGGTGTCCACCAGGGTGCCGCCGGCTTCGATGAACTGGTCGATTTGCTGGTGCGAACCGGCTTCGTCGGTCTCGGTGCCGAAGGTCATGGTGCCCAGGCACATGCTGGAGACGGCGCAGCCGCTGCGCCCGAGGGTGCGGTAGTCCATGCGGTTATCCTCCCCAGCAACTCGCCCGGCTACCGTCCGGCACCACGCCGACCCGGCATACCGGCGGCGATCACGACGATCCGGTAAAGATCTGATCACCTCGGCAGCCTCATTTTGACAATTTCTGGGGCATTTCTGTTCAATTTTCTGAGTGATATTTCGTTCAACCATCTAGTTCGAACGTACGCGGACAAAGCTCGCCGCGGTGGCACACAGCACTGACCTCACAGAAACTCTCTCGCCTCTTGACGTCACAGCGGCTAGGGGAGTTTTCATGTGTATAGATCTCCGCTGCTCGCCGGGGATCCAGCTAGTGCCGGTAACCGGGTCGGCCGGTGCCGGTTGGCCACCAACAACGAAGTGAGGTGGTCGGGCATGCACATCCCCGGCCGAGGCACAATGATGGCTGACTCACACCGCCCGGCCCGGCTCATCCCGCGCGCCAGGGCCCACATCCCCCGTCCGGCCGCGCGCCTGCTGCGCACCAAGGCCGGCCTGGCCATCGCCGCCCTGGGCTGCAGCGCCCTGGCCGCGTGCGGCTCGGCCGGAGCGAGCACCGGTCCGGTGACGCTGAACTTCTATCTCTACCAGGACACGTCCGTTGCGACGAGCACGGCCGTCAGCAACTGCAACGCGCAGAGCGACGGCGCGTACAAAATCTCCTACCAGTACCTGCCGCAGGCCGCCGACGGTCAGCGCCAGCAACTGGTGCGGCGTCTCGCGGCACACGACGGGTCGATCGACATCATGGGGCTGGACGTCACCTGGGAGGCCGAATTCGCCCAGGCCGGCTGGATCCTGCCGTGGACCGGCAGCAACAAGGCGTCGGTGGTCAACGGGACACTCGGCCCCGCCCTGCAGACGGCGGAGTACAAGGGCCAGCTGTACGCGGCGCCGGACAACTCCAACACCCAGCTGCTGTGGTACCGCTCCGACCTGGTGAAGACGCCCCCCACGACGTGGGCGGAGATGATCGCGGACGCCGAGCAGCTGGCCAAGGAGGGCAAGCCGCACTACATCGAGATCCAGGGCGCCCAGTACGAGGGCGCCACCGTCTGGTTCAACACCATGGTGGCCAGCGCGGGCGGCTCGATCCTGAACGCCGACGGGTCACAGGTCACGCTGGGCACGCCGGCCGTGCAGGCGCTGTCGGTGATGAAGCAGCTCGCGACCTCACCCGCCGCCGACCCGTCGCTCGACGTGCAGGAGGAGAACCAGAACCGGCTGGCCATGGAGGCCGGGACGGCCGCGTTCGAGCTGAACTACCCGTTCGTGTATCCGGCCATGAAGGCCGACAACCCCAAGCTGTTCAAGGACTTCAAGTGGACGCTGTACCCGGAGGTCGTGCCGGGCCAGCCCGCCAAGGTCACCATCGGTGGCATCGACCTGGCGGTCGGCAAGTACTCCCAGCACCCGGCGCTCGCCTTCAAGGCCGCGCTGTGCCTGCGGGACGCGCAGAACCAGCTGATCGGGGCCACGGTCGGCGGCGTGCCGCCCACGATCACCAGCCTCTACCACAACCCGAAGCTGTACCCGGACTACCCGATGCACGCCGACATCCTGCAAGCCCTGCAGAACGCGAGCGTCCGGCCCAAGTCGGCCGTCTACCAGGTCGTCTCCATCGACATCTCGCACCTGATCTCGCCGCCGAAGGGCATCAACCCGACCGGCACGGTGTCGTCGATGAAGAGCCAGCTAGCGGACGCGCTGCAATCGAAGGGCCTGGTCCCGTGAGCCGCGGCGGCCGGTGGCTGGCGACGAGGGAAGGAAGAATCCGATGACCGTGAACGCGCCAGCAGCGGCGGGCACCGAGGCCGTCCGGGAGCAGGCACCCGGGCACAAGAAGCAGCTGTCCGAGGGGGCCAGAGCCGAGCGCCGGCTGGGCTGGCTGCTGTGCGCGCCGGCCGTGATCGTCATGCTCGGAGTGACCGGGTACCCGATCATCTATGCCATCTGGCTGTCCCTGGAGCGGTACAACCTGGAACTCCCGCAGCAGGTCAAGTTCATCGGGTTCGCCAACTACGGCGCGGTGCTCTCGTCCGGCTACTGGTGGACGGCGCTGGAGGTCACCCTGATCATCACGGTCTTCTCGGTCGCCATCACGCTCGTCCTCGGCATGCTGCTGGCCCAGCTGATGCACCGGACCCTCTTCGGCCGGGGCACCGTCCGCACCGCCGCCCTGATCCCGTACGGGATCGTGACGGTGGCCGCGGCCTACGGCTGGCAGTACGCCTGGACCCCCAGTCAGGGCTACCTGTCCGCCGCGTTCAACAACAGCGCACCGCTGACCACCCAATTCCAGGCGATCATCGTCATCATCGTGGCGGAGATCTGGAAGACCACCCCGTTCATGGGGCTGCTGCTGCTGGCCGGGCTCTCCCTGGTCCCCGAGGATCTGCAGAAGGCGGCGAAGGTGGACGGCGCGTCCGCCTGGCAGCGGTTCACCAAGATCACGCTGCCGCTGATGAAACCGGCCATCCTGGTCGCGCTGCTGTTCCGGACGCTCGACTCGTTCCGGATCTTCGACAACATCTACATCCTGACCGCCGGGGCCAACAGCACCGGGTCGGTCTCGATCCTGGGCTACGACAACCTGTTCAGCGCGCTGAACCTGGGGATCGGCTCGGCCATCTCGGTTCTCATCTTCATCTGCGTCGCCATCATCGCCATCATTTTCATCAGAGGCTTCGGGACCGCGGCCCCGGGCACAGATTCCGGAAGCAGGTGACGCGCCGATGGCTGCCGTAACCACCACGCCCCGGCAGAAGGCCGGCTGGGGCGTCGCGAACTTCGTGGTCATCGCGCTGGCGCTGATCCCGGTGCTCTGGCTGGTCTCGCTGTCCTTCAAGACGCCGGCCGCGGTGCTCGACCCGTCGTTCGTGCCCAGCCAGTGGACCTGGGCGAACTACTCGGGCATCCTGCAGAGCTCGCAGTTCATCCGGCCGCTGATCAACTCGATCGGGATCGGCCTGATCTCGACGTTCATCGCCGTCGTGCTGGCCTCGATGGCCGCCTACGCGGTCGCACGGCTGGCGTTCCCCGGCAAGAGCGTGCTCATCGGGATGGCGCTGCTGATTGCGATCTTCCCGCAGATCTCGCTGATCACCCCGCTGTTCAGCATTGAGCGGTCGCTGGGCCTGTTCAACACCTGGCCGGGCCTGATCATCCCCTACGTCGCGTTCGGCCTGCCGCTGGGGATCTACATCCTGTCGGCGTTCTTCCGTGAGATCCCCTGGGAGCTGGAAAAGGCGGCCAAGATGGATGGCGCCACCCCGTTCCAGGCGTTCACCAAGGTCATCGCGCCGCTGGCCGCCCCGGGCATGGTCACCACGGCCATCCTGGTCTTCCTGGCCTGCTGGAACGACTTCCTGTTCGCGATCTCGTTCACCTCGACGACCACCGCCCGGACAGCGCCGGCCGCGCTGCAGTACTTCAGCGGCGGCTCGGTCTTCACCGTCCCGACCGGCCCGATCGCGGCCGCCGCGGTGGTCATCACCATCCCGATCATCATCTTCGTGCTGTTCTTCCAGCGCCGCATCGTCGCTGGGCTGACATCAGGCGCGGTCAAGGGCTAGGGAGAAACAGTGGCTGACATCGTTCTGGACAACGTGACCAAGCGCTACCCGGACGGCGCGCTCGCGGTCGACAAGATCAGCCTGGATATCGCCGACGGCGAGTTCGTCATCCTGGTCGGCCCATCCGGCTGCGGCAAGTCCACCACGCTGAACATGATCGCCGGCCTGGAGGACATCACCGAGGGCGAACTCCGCATCGGCGGCAAGGTGGTGAACAACGCGGCACCCAAGGACCGCGACATCGCCATGGTGTTCCAGAGCTACGCCCTGTACCCGCACATGACCGTGCGGCAGAACATGGGCTTCGCGCTGAAATTGGCCAAGACGCCACAGAAAGTGATCGACGAGAAGGTCAACGAGGCGGCCCGGATCCTGGACCTGACCCAGCACCTGGACCGCAGGCCGGCCAACCTGTCCGGTGGCCAGCGGCAGCGGGTCGCGATGGGCCGGGCGATCGTGCGTGACCCGGCGGCGTTCCTGATGGACGAGCCGCTGTCCAACCTGGACGCGAAGCTGCGCGTGCAGATGCGCACCGAGGTGTCCCGGATACAGCGGCGGCTGGGCACGACCACCGTCTACGTCACGCACGACCAGACCGAGGCGATGACCCTGGGCGACCGCGTCGCGGTCATGCGCAACGGCATCCTGCAGCAGGTCGGCTCGCCGCAGGAACTGTACGACCGGCCGGACAACCTGTTCGTGGCCGGCTTCATCGGGTCACCCTCGATGAACTTCATGCCCAGCGTGGTCGAGGACAACACCCTGCACACGCCGCTGGGGGACGTGCCCCTGACCGGCCGCCTGCAGCGGGCCCTGGAGCAGGCCCGGGCGCCCCGGGAGCTGATCGTCGGCATCCGCCCGGAGAACTTCGAGGACGCCGCGCTCGTCCCGGCCGACCAGCGCAGCAGCGGGATCACATTCCGGGCCAGCATCGACGTGCTGGAGTCGATGGGCTCGGACGTGTTCGTCTACTTCACCAAGGAATTCGGTAACGAGGTCGACGCGGCGGAGCTGAGGGAACTGGCCGAGGACTCCGGGAGCGCGGACGTCGGCGTGAGGAACGACGCGATGGTCGCCCGGCTCGACACCGAGACCCGGGCCGCGGAGGGGCACGAGTCCGAACTATGGGCCGACCTGCGGACGCTGCACGTGTTCAACCCGGCCGACGGGAGCAACATCACCCTCGATTACGGCGCGGACCGAGCCGTGGGCGGGGCCGCCCCGGCCACCAGCCCGGCGGCCGGGACCGGGCGCGGGGCCGGCGGGACGGGCGCGAGCACGGACGCGCCGGCCGGCCCCGGGACGGGGGTTATCTGACTTCCCGGCGGAGCCGCTCGATGACCTCGTCGTTCCACTCGTGGGTGCGCATGAGGCGGTAACGCTGGCTGGCGACCCGCATGTACGCTTCGGCGTCCGTGCCGGAGCCGATCAGGTCAGCGGCCCGCAGCATGCGCACCACGGGGGTGAATTCCCCGGCGAACCACTGCCGGGCGATCTGCTCACGGCTGAGGTACGTACGCTCGGCCTGCATGTACCGGAAACCCCAGGCCTCCACGTTTTCCCCCAGCTCGGCGTAGGACCAGGGATCGGCACAGGTGAGCTCGGCGTAGGCCGCCTCCGGCAGCGGCACGCGCTCGGCGAAGATTCGCTGGTAGCTCTTCATCACCAGGTCGCGGCGGCCCCTGATGCCCTGGGCGGGCACATCGGTCAGCACCTGGGTCACGTAGGCGTCGATCGTGCGCTGGCGGGCGGCGAGGGCGATCGACACCCGATGATGACCGTCCTTGACGAAGTACAGGTCACCGACCTGATAGACGTCGATGGGCGGAATCGGCTCGCCGCGCCGCTGGGCCAGGGCCAGCCGCTCCCAGCGCTCGCGCACCCGGGCTGAGGTGGGCCGGAAGCGCCGGTCGAAGTCGCGGCGGGAATCGACGGTGCCGACGACCGCAGCCAGGCTGATCGTCTGCAACCCGGCGTAACGTTCGCCGCGGAACCCAAGTGCCGCGATGACCTCGTCGTACGGCAGGATCAGGCTGACGTCGTCCGGGCCGCGGCGGAGCCGGCTGGAGAGCCGGGACAGCACCTGGCGGCGGCGGGCCCGCAGGAAATCGTTCTCCACGTCGGCTCGGGGAAATCCGGTGTCAGCACGCATGGCCGGTGCATTCAGCGCACTGCCGCTTCGCGGACATCCAGCCCGTGCTCCCGCAGGGCGGCTTCCGCCCGGTAGATCTCCGATTGCCGGGCCTGGTCCCCGCCGGCCGGCGGGCTGACCCCGAACCGCTGGCACGCGCCGCACAGCGTGTCGAGGTACGCGCCGCGCAGCGCGAGGATGTGATGCCTTTTGGCGGTGCCGCCGGGCTGGTTCTCGGTCGTCTCCAGCTCGGCCCGCAGCCGCCGCAGCCGGGCCTCGATCCGGTCGATGGGCTCGGCCGGCTGCGGCCGGTTCCGCCGGAGCCCGCTCAGCCGGCGGTAGCCGCGCACGGCGGCCAGGATGGCACCCCCCGTCAGCGTGGGGAGCAGCACGGCGAACGCCAGCAGCGCGAGCTTGCTCATGTCGTCAAGTGTCGGCCCGGCGGGCGCGCCCACGCAAGACACAGCCCCCGCTGGCCGCCCACCTAGCTCGGGACCGTCGTCCGCCCGGCGCTCCCGTCGTCCGCCCGGCGCGCGGCCGGTTCCGGGCCGCCGCCTGCCCATAGTTCCCTGATCCCCATGAAAACCAGGTACGGCACGAGGTCGGTGGACCGGCGGATCACCCAGGCGGTGCCCTTGGTCGCCATCCACCCGGCCTGAGCGAGACGGGTCGGAGGCGGGCTGGATGGCTCGGCTTCCGGGCGGGCCCCGAGGGGCAGTCCCGCCGTGGCCAGGCGGTCGTGGAAACGGCCCGCGATCAGACGGTGGCCGCGCTCACTGGGGTGCAGCCGGTCCACGCTCCACATCCGGGGGTCATAGGTCTCGGGGTCGCGGGCCGCGTCGAAAACCAGCGTCCCGAAACGCTCGGCCAGATCGTCCATCACCGCGTTCACGGCATGAATGCGGCGTGCGAGCGGACGCGACAGCGCATGGGGCAGGCCGAGCATGAGGCCCGGATCCGGCAGGCGGATCGTGAGTACCTCCGCACCGGCGGAGCGCAGCGCCCCGACCGTGTGCCCGCCCGCCCGCGCGAACCGCTGCGGGTCGAAGCTGGCCCGCAGCGTGTCGTTGATCCCGACGATCACGCTGGCTACGTCGGGCCGCAGTTCCAGGGCGCGCGGAAGCTGGTCACGCTCCACGTCCGCCGCCTGGGCCCCGGCCGTCGCCAGATTGTGCAGCCGCGCCTCGGGCAGCCCCTCGGCGAGCAGGGCCGCCCAGCCGCGCCAGGGCCGTCCCGGTGCCGGATCACCGATGCCGAGCGTGATCGAGTCGCCGAGGGCCGCGAACGTGGTCATGCGGGCCTCACGCCGCCACCCGCCGCGCGTGGGCGGGCCGCAGGACGGCCTCGTAGTGGCCGATCAGCGCGTCACCGATCGCGGGCCAGTCCCGGGTCAGCACCTTCTGCCGGGCCGCCCGGCCCTGTTCCGCACGCAGCCGGGGATCGGCGGCCAGCCTGGCCACCGCCTCCGCCAGGGCCGGGGCGCTGCCCGGCGGGACGAGGAATCCGGTGACCCCGTGATCGACGAGGTCCAGCGGACCGCCCGCGGCCGGCGCCACGACCGGTACGCCCGACGCCGCCGCCTCCTGCAGCGTCTGGCCGAACGTCTCGTGCGGTCCGCTGTGCACGAACACGTCCAGGCTGGCGTAGGTCCGCGCGAGCTGCTCGCCGCGCTGCTCGCCGAGGAAGACGGCCGACGGCATCCGTTCACGCAGCGCGGCCGCAGCCGGTCCTCCGCCCACCACGACCAGGCGTACGCCGGGCAGTTCGGCCACGGGGGCCAGCAGGTCGACCCGCTTCTCGGTGGCCAGGCGGCCCACGTAGCCAGCGAGGACCTCACCCCCGGTGGCCAGTTGGCGCCGCAGCACGGCGCACCGCCGGCCGGGGCTGAAACGAGCCAGGTCGACCCCGCGCCCCCACAGCCACGTCCGCTCGAACCCGTGTGCCCGGAGCTGGGTCATGACCGCGGTGGACGGGACCAGGGTGCGTTCGGCCGCGTTATGGATGCGGCGGAGCCAGCGCCAGGCGGCCGCCTCGCCCGCGCCGTGCCAGCCGTACGCGCGGGCGTAGGCGGGAATGTCGGTCTGGTAGACGGCGATCGCCGGCAGGCCGAGATGACGGGCGACCGCGCTTCCGGTCGCACCCAGGAAGACGGGGCTCGCCAGGTGCACCAGGTCCGTGCCGTGGCGGGCCAGGGCGCTCCGGACCGCCCGGCTCGGCAGACCGAGACGAAAGCCGGGGTAACCGGGCAGCGACATGGACGGCACCCGCTCCACCGGGTAGGGGAACGGGCCGGCCGGCTGGCTCCCACCGGGCTCGGGAGCGACGATGAGGGGCTGATGGCCACGCCGGACAAGGTGTTCGGCCATGTGCAGGACACAGTTGGCCACGCCGTTAAGGTCGGGTGCGAACGACTCTGTGATGATCGCGATCCGCATGCTCACAACGTGAAACACGTGCATGCCACAACCGGTCACTACGCCCTTACGGGCGCGCGAACTGTAGATGACATCTCGGCCGGGCCGCGCACCCCCGCGAGGCCGGCCGTCGCGCCGGGCGCGAGCGAGATGACCGGAGAGGGCGTCGGGGTGGGCTTAATTGGCTCTTCCGGGCACAACCGATGACCGGCCGGCACCGGGCGCGGCATATATCTGTGTCAGCTGGGCGTCAGCCCCGCGACCCGCGCGTACAACCGGGTCAGTCCGTGCAGCGCGTCCGTAGCCGGGGACGGCACGCCCACGGCGGCGCCGATCTCGCGCACGGCGCCGACGAGCGCGTCCAGTTCCAGTGGCCGGCCGGCGACGGCGTCCTGGAGCATCGAGGTCCGGGCGGCACCGAGTTTCCTGGTGAGCTTGTTCCGGTCCCCGGGACTTTCTGCGATGGGGCACCCGATACGCGCGCCGATCTCCTGGGCCTCCCGCATCGCCGCCTCGCAGAAGGCGCGAACGAGGTCGTCGCCGACGATCAGGTCGGCCGTGGCCCCCGTCAGTACCGATACCGGGTTGACGGTCATGTTGCCCCAGAGCTTGTACCAGACATCGGCGTGAATCCTGGCCGACACGCTGACCTCGAATCCGCCGGCTTCCAGGACGCCGGCCAGGGCGCGAACGCGCGCCGAGTCGCTGTGGTCCGGCTCGCCGACGATCAGCCCGGTGCCGTGGTGATGCCGGATCACGCCGGGCTCGGGAACGCTGCAATTGACGTGCACGACCCCGCCGATGACGTGGCGGACCGGGATCGCGGCCGCGATCACCCCGCCGGGGTCCACGCTGTCCAGGTGGCGCCCCTGGCACGGACCGCCGAAACCGTCGAAGAACCACCACGGGACACCGTTCATCGCGGTGAGCAGCATCGTCTGCGGCCCCAGCAGTGGCCCGATCACCGAAGCCACGGACGGCATGGAGTGCGCCTTGACCGCCAGGATCACCAGATCCTGCTCCCCGAGCTCGGCGGGGTCGGCGGAGGCCCGGACCGTGGCGGTGATCAGGCGGTCCCCGGACTCCGCCCGCCAGCCGTGAGCGCGCAGGGCCGCCAGCGTGGCCCCGCGGGCCAGAGCCGACGTTTCCACGCCCGCGGCGGCCAGCCGGGTCCCGATCAAACCGCCGATGGCCCCGGCGCCGAGCACGCACACGCGCATCAGTCTTCCTCCCGCCACGACCCTACTGCGCGCGGGCGGGCGGGTCGCGCCGGGTGAGCCCCGCGCTCTGAGCCGTTCAGCCGCCCGCGTGCGCCGTCCCTAGCGCCGCCGGCCGAAAAGGAAGTACGAGAGCGGCGCGCCCCCGGCGGAATTGACCAGTATCACCACCACGGCCCACAGCCATTTCGGCCCCCGGATCTGGCTTGCGGGCCGGCGCTTGATGTCGATCAGCGCCGCCGCCTTGAGACCGGCCTCGACGGTCGCCGCGGCCATGATCAGTCTGCGGCTGCGCGGGCTGAAGTCGCTCCATTGGCGTCTGGCCGCCATGGTGTCCTCCATGACTATCGGCTGGGATCCTCGTTAGCCTGAACCCTACATCGCGGCGTTATCCGGCTCTCCGGACGGATTCGGGGGAACCGGGCGGGCGACATCCAGCGGCCCCCCTTGCGCGGAACGAAGAGCCAAGTAAGGTTTACCTTGCCTAACTCCTTTGTCCGCCGACATACCGTCTGGAGCCCATCGATGCTGGCCACGCTCGTCATCTTCCTGCGTGAGGGCATCGAGGCGAGCATGATCGTGGCAATCTTGCTGGCCTACCTCAACCGTATTGGGCATCGCGAGCACTTCCGTGACGTGTTCCTCGGGGTCGGTGCAGCGCTGATCCTCGCCACCGCGGGCGGGGCGGCGGCCTATCTGACCATCCGCAGCTACGACGGATCGCGCGTGCAGACGATCTTCGAGACCGCCACCTTCCTGGTGGCCGCAACCGTGCTGACCTACATGACGTTCTGGATGCGCAAGCACGCCCGGTCCCTGTCCAAGGAGCTGCGGGCCCGGGCCGACGCGGCGCTGGACGGCCGGGCCCGGTGGGGACTGGGTTTGCTGGCCTTTCAGGCGGTCGGCCGTGAAGGGCTGGAAACCGTCGTCTTCACCCTGGCGATCATCTTTTCCACCTCCACGGCCGGCGCACTCAGCGGAGCGGCGATCGGGCTGGCCGGCGCGCTGGCTGTCGCGTTCGTGATCTACCGACTGGGCCACCGGCTCAATCTGGCCAGGTTTTTCACGGTCATCGGCCTGCTGCTGATGATCTTCGCCGCGGGGCTGCTGGCCGACACCGTCGAAAACCTTCAGCAGCTCGGCTGGCTGCCGGTGCTCAGCACACCGATGTGGCACTCCGGGCGCGTGCTGTCGGAGGGCAGTTCCATCGGAGATGTGCTGCACAGTTTCTTCGGCTACAGCGATGCCCCAACGCCGTTGCAGCTTCTGATCTACGTCGGTTATCTGGTCATCGTGATCGTGACGTTCCTGGGCGTGCGAGCCAGGCTGGAAGCCCGGGCGGATCGTTCGCAGGCCGCCACGCACTGACCGGCGCGCGACGCTCGCGGACGGACTACGGTTCTGAACCCGCCCGGCAAGAGCCCGCCCGCCTGGCAATAGCCGGGCGCGGAAACGCTGGCCGCCGGCCGCACGGGCAGGATGGCCAGCGTCAGGAGAATCTGGTACACCGCTGTCACCAGCGGTGTCATTCCCGCGCGGTCGCGGCGGCGGCGTTATGGCGCGCTACTTCTGCTCGTATATGGCGGTGATCGAACCGCGCGCGAGCGTATGGCCCAGCAGGTTGAACATGAGGAACGCCGGGGTGGCGCCCGGGTCGATATCCAGTCGTTCCACGTCGAGCGCATGCACGATGAACGTGTACCGGTGCGGCCCGTGACCCGGCGGAGGTGCCGCGCCCAGGTACTGCGCGAGGCCGGCGTCGTTGCGGAGGGTTACTGCCCCGCTCGGCATGCCGCCGCCATCCGCGCCGCCGGATCCGGCCGGGAGGTCGGTCACCGAAGCGGGGATGTTGAACACCGCCCAGTGCCAGAATCCGCTGAGCGTCGGGGCGTCCGGGTCGTAGCAGGTGATCACGAAGCTCTTCGTCTCCGCTGGAAAGCCGCTCCAGGCCAGATGCGGGGAAAGGTCCTCACCACCCGCGCCGAAGATGCCGCTCACCTGCGGCGTGGGAAGCGTCTCTCCGTGGGTGAGGTCGGAGCTGGTGACGGTGAAAACAGGAGCATCAGGGAGCCCCGCGAAGGGAGCGGACAAGTCCATCATTTGAACCTTCCTGTGTCTTTCGATCAGGGTCACATCGTCGCGCGCGCCGGCCGGTCGGCGCTAGTAAACGCCCTCAAGGCCGCGCGGCAAACGTCAGGGCCGCGCCACGATGTTAGGCCTCTGCCCCCACGGGCAGGTGAAAGATGTCACACGAGAAGTGGTGATCAGCATGTGGTGGATCTACATCGTGATGCCGGTCCTGTTCGCTGCCGGGATCTATGGCTTCCTTTCGTGGGTCGGCGTCCAGAAACGCTTTCTTACCCGGAAGACGGACCGTACCGCCGAGGGCATGTATGACGAGTTTGCCGACCCGCCGGGGGATCGTCCTCGGGGGTCTTAACTCGGCCCCGCTTTTCCCTGTCCTTCTGATAGATGCCGGGTCTTGCCGGCTGACAGGTCCGGGTCTTTACCGGGGAAGATCAGAGTCCAGGGCGGCGCTTACACCCTCGCCAGCGTCACCACGCCTTAAAGGATGAGGAGCTCCTCGCAGCGCACCTGCCGCCGGGCCGCACCGTATCCCGCCGAACGGAAGCACGAAATTATCCTGTGTGCTGACAAATGTCAGAGGTACCCACGTCATTCCGGCGGCAACGGGGATCCCGACTCCGTAATGGCCGATGGATCGCCGGGCTGATTTTATGCAGGGGCTAGCTGCTGCATATTAACGACGGGGTTTCTGTACCGCCCCGGCCGGTCGCTGACTTCGGCGGTGGCCTGTGGGACCCGCTGGCCGGGGGCGATCAGCGCCCCAACTGGGCCGATCGAGTTCGGCGACGAACCCACTGCGGTCAGGCCGCGCAAACAGCCTGAAAGCCGCTCTTGCGGCGGAGTCACGCTTCAGGGAAACTCGCCTGGTGGGGGGAATCCTCTTAATCGGTGCCATCGTGGGCGGGTTCGCTGGCTGGAGATGGAAGCTGGCGCATCGGGCGTGGCGTGACTGGCGTACCGCCGTGGCGGCTGTCCCGCGGCTCCGCGGCGCCTTCTTCCTGCATGGACGCTGGAGCTCCGTGTGGGTCATAGGGACGCTCATCGCCTTGTGGCTGATCGTGCGGTGACCCGGACTGCCGGACCCCCGCTTACGCTCATCCTGACCGCCGACCCCGGCAGGAAACGCGGGCTCAGCGCCGGTGGCGCGTCGACGTCGCCGTCAGCATTCCCGCGGGCACCGGGCGCTTACCGCATCGCTGAGCTCGTGGCGGCTACCTAATGGCGGGGCCGGGGGCGGCCGCATGGTCCGCCTGCCCGGCGCCGGCCGCCAGACGGCTCGCCAGGATAGGAGCGAAGCGCCCCAGGACGGGACTGGCCGCCGGCGGGACCGTGTGATCGAGGACCGGGTCATTGAGGAGCACGGCGGCGCTCACGCCGTGCCGGATGATGACGAGCACGTTCCCGGCCAGCATGGCGCCCTGCCCGAGACGGCCGCCGTGCTCGGGCCGCCCCGTCTTGTGCGCCATGGCGACGAGCTGCCCGAGCAGGGTCCTCGCACCGAGGCCGGACCCGGCGAACACGTCGACCGAGCCCCTGCCACCCGCTGCCCCCGCCCACCGGCACGCTACGAGCACCGCATTCCGGGTCAGGGGGTTACCGGCCGCGCCCGGGATCTGTTCGAGCGGATTCAGCGCCTGCGCGGCGCTCACCGGCACGCCCAGCAGCCCGGCAGCGTCCTCCGCGGTGACCAGCGTGGCCAGGCTCAGCCCTGGGGTGAGCCCGTCAGGCAAGGCCGGGGCTCCGGCCAGCACGGCCCGGCGGCGGGCCGCTCCGTCCTCCTTGCGCTGCCAGGCCGGCAGCGATGCCTCCACGTCCACCTGCGGGCGGTGGCTGATCAGCTGAAGGCCGGAGACATGGCGGAAGATCCGGGTGACCCGCACCCGGATGACGTCGCCCTCGTTGACCTGCCGGTAGATGGAGGCGCCGACCCGCCACGCGCGCACGGTGGAGCCGGTGCCGTCGTCGACCGCGATCCAGTAGGCATCGCCTTGCGACCGGCCCTGCTGGCTGCGCCCGCGTACGACCGGCCTGNNATCGCCAGGGCGACCCAGCCGATCGCCGGCAATCCCGGTATCACGGCGAAGAACAACCAGGCCACTCCGGCGGCCGGCGCCGCACCGAGCAGCCGCGAGGTCAGCATCTGCCGAGGGTCTGTGCCCCAGCTCAGGCGCCGTGAGTAGCTGATGTCCACCTTGTGCCACTGTCCGGTGCCATAGGTCGACCAGCCGATCCGCGGGTTGGCCGGGGCGCCGATCGGCAGGCTCTTGATGGCGGTCCGCGCAAGGCCGAGCGCGGCGGCGTAGGCGAGGGAGCGCCCGTAGGTGGTCACGGCCGCGGATGGCTCGCCGGCGATGGCCTGGTCGGCGGCCAGGTGCGCGCGGACGCCGAGCCAGTGGTCGGCCGCGGCCGCGCCGGCCGCGGTGAGGCGGTCGGTGTTGAGCCGCCTGACCAGGGCGACGCCGCCCACGGCGGCCACGATGGTGCCGCCCACGATTCCTCTGCTGCCGAGGGTGGGGGACGCGCCGGTGACGCTGACGAGCCAGATCAGCAGGCCCGCGGCGGGCAGGGCGGCAGGCAGGCCCAGGACCGTCACCAGGAACGGGGTCCACCGCGGCCGGGACAGGCCACGGGCCCGGGCGTCGGCGACGACCTCACCGCGCAGTTTCCGCCACCACGCGGCCGGCCTGGTCACGCCCTCGGCCAGGGCCTGCGCCGGCACCACGCCACCAGCGGCCAGCGCGTCCAGGTAGCTAAGGATGCGCCGCTCGTAGGGGGCGAGGCCCGCGCCGCCGGGCTGGCGAATCCGGCACAGTGACAACTGCGGGTCGACCTCCTCCAGGTCGACGACGTGCCGGGCGGCGAGATCAAGCAGAGTCGCAGCCGCGACTTCGTCACCGACGCGGCCACCGTGGCAGAGCATCCCCGCGACGGCCGGCGACTCCGGCCCAAGATCGCCGGTTTCCGGCTGGGCCCGCACGTGCCGCTGCCGGCTCGCCGTGCTCACCAGCCACAGCATGAGGAACCAGCCACCGGCCAGACCGACGGATACCACCAGCAGCGCGGCCTGCCAGGAAGTCAGGTGGACGTGCGGCATGGCTGCCTCTCCTACCTATATACCCCTATTACCGCCAGATGGGCGGCGCCCGAAAACTATCACTCAACGGCGGAACGCCCGGGGATCGCGAACGAAAATACATACTTTTACCCCCATACTGACCGGCGAGAATGCGGCTGCTCGTTCGTCGCGGTGGCTCGCAGCGTGGCTCCCGGCGTGGCTGACCGCCAGGGCACAGCGGACGGGTCCGGCAGCGGCGATGCGAGTCGCACGGATAGGCTGGTCCCCGAGCATGGTGCCAAGATCCCGTCCACAGCTGCCGAGGCAGGGAGCTAATGAGTCGGCCGACGGCCCTGCTGCGACGGTGATCCAGACGTCTTTGGGCCACGCTTCGGCGCACGGGCCTTGGGCATGGTCGTGATGTTGTCAGGGACACCGCGACGTGAGAGCCCGACCTGCTCGATGCGTGTAACCGCTTCGCGGAGATCCTCATCGCGCATGCGGTTACGCAAGTAGCGCATTACTACTGGGCGGACCAGTTCCGGAACGCTGACACCGTCAGCCTCGGCTGCAACCTTGAGGACCAGCCGCCAGTGCTCATCCAGCGTGAAGTTAACCTGTTGCCCGGTTCCGGCCCTGCGACTCGCCTCGCCCATGGTCACGATCCCGGATTTTGTCGGCACTAGAAGCTAGATTCTAGCCATGCACGAAGCTTCTGGCAGCTCAGGCCCGACTGAACCCCTGTATGACCTTGTAGATCTGTTCTGCGGGTGCGGGGGTGGTTCCGCCGGTTTCATGGCTACTGGCCAGTACAGGCATCTTTATGCTGCGGATATCGATCAGTGGGCCTGTGCGACGTATGAGCGGAATCTTGGTCACCGTCCGCACACAGCCGATCTCGGCAGCTTGGCTGTCCAGTCAG
>PLRW01000157.1 GCA_003164955.1 Actinomycetota bacterium | reverse complement strand
ACAGGTCATCCCGGTCATCCGGGTCCAGTAGGTCCGGCAGGTCCTCCGGGCGCACCGGGCCACTCGGGTCACCCGGGCCACCCGGGGCCGACAGGGCCGCCGGGGCCGGCGGTTCTTACCAGTTTGGTCTTTGGCGCTCCCGGCAATATGCCGACCTGCATCACTCCGACACCGGCTTGGACACCGGCTTGGACACCGCCTTGGGCATCGGCTTGGGCATCGGCTTGGACGGCCACCCCTCCGCCGCCCCCGGCACCCGGGGAAGCGCCTGCTCCTCAACCTGTTAACGCCAACTTGCCCGTGGCCGGCTGAGAATCCCGACGTCGTTACCGCCATCTGCAGGAGGGAAATCACGGCCGATGCAACCTCCCGGGCCCCGGGAGCCCGGGAGGTTGCATCGGCCTCGTTCGGCGAAATTATCCGAGGGTAACCGGCTGGGTACCGGCGTTATCCAACGGAACCGGCCGGGGACCGGATGCACCACGATCCCCGTCTCCGGCGCAAACGGGGCGAGATCGCGCGGCGCTGCGGGCGTGGTCGCGTAGGTGGTGGCCATCGGCAATCGCGCCATCTGTGCCGCGGACACACGCGCGGGCCGCACGAAGTGGAGCGGGGCCGCGGAAGCCAGTGGTCCGGCGATGGCAGGCGGCGAGGCGCCGGTGTCGCAGCCTGCGGCCAGGACGGCGATGGCCACCGCGGTGACCGGAACGGCCGCCTTTGCCTTTCCCGCAGCAGGGCGGCGGAGCCAGCCACATTGGAGAAGGTCACGCATTGAGAGTCCCCGGGGCGATAGAAAACCCGAATAAGGGCACGCCTTATTCGGCAGCCCTTTGATGACCGTGCGGCCGTGACCGCGTAATCTGCTGCACTGTAACACGGCAGATGCCGGACGGACAGAGATGGCTTTGGCGGATTGTCCGGACTCTTACCCGCATAACGGTCATTATTACCTAGCAGTAATTTAAGTGCCCAAGAATTGTTCATCATAAAATGGGCGTAGCGCGCAAGCGGACTTGACGGGCCCCCGGTACCGGGATTAATTCTGGTCAGCAGAGAGGCATTGTCATTTGCCTTTCGAGCAGGCCGGCCAGTGATGGCAGCATACCCATTCATCGCTGATGCCCGGAGAAATGCCAATATAGAAAGGCTCCGCATATGCGTAGTATCGGCAGCCGTACCCGGCGCAGACCCGTCGGCCACTACTGGCTGGCGGCATGCCCCGTGGCCGTCGGCACCCTCGCCGTGTTCATCGCCGCCCAGCCCGCAGCAATCGCGGCGGCCCCGCTGGGCCACGGCACGGCCGGCAGGTCCGCCGTCCTGACCGCGTCCACGGGCACCAAGACCGGCGCCAGATTCAACACCACCCCCGGTGGCGGCCCCCCCGGCGGGGGCGGTGGCCCCGGCGGCGGCGGCGGTCAGCCTCATCCGGGTCCGACGGGTCCGGCAGGCCCAGGCGGCGGTCAGCCTCATCCGGGTCCGACGGGTCCGGCAGGCCCAGGCGGCGGTCAGCCTCATCCGGGTCCGGCAGGCCCAACGGGCACGCCGGGTCACCCGGGTCACCCCGGTCACCCGGGCAACCCGGGCAACCCGGGTCCAACGGGTCCGGCGGGTCCGCCAGCTCCGCCGCCGCCGCCTCCGCCGCCGCCGCCGACCGGCATGACTCCGCCGCCGCCTCCGCCGCCCGGATCAGCGCCTGCTCCTCAACCCGTCCACACCAGCTTGCCCGTGACCGGCTGAGGATCCCTACGTCGCTACCGCCATCTGCAGGAGGGAAATGATGGCCGATGCAAGCGCCCGGGCCCCAGGAACCCGGGCGCTTGCATCGGCCCCGGCAAAATTATCCGCCGAAACCGGCCGGGGACCGGGAGTTATCCAAGGAACCGGCCGGGGACCGGATGCACCACGATCCCCGTCTCTGGCGCAAACAGGGCGAGATCCCGCGGCGCTGCGGGCGTGGTCGCGATTGAGAGTCGCCGGGAAATAGGAAACACGTGTTAGGGCACGCCTTATCCGGCAGCCCCTGATGACCGAGCGGCCGTGGCCGCTGCAGCGGCAAAGAGCGGCCTGGTTTAGGGTGGCCGGCTCTTCGGCCGCGTGATCTGCTGCACTGTAGCACAGCAGATACCGGATGGATAGATGGGTTTGGTGGAATGTCCGGACTAATACCCGTATAGGGGTTCTTATTAGTTAGCAGTAATTTAAGTGCGCCAAGAATTGTTCGCCACAAAATGGGCGTAGCGCGCAAGCGGACTTGACGGGCCCCCGGTACCGGGATTAATGCTGGTCAGCAGAGAGGCATTGCCATTTGCCTTTCGAGCAGGCCGGCCAGTGATGGCAGCACACCCTTCATCACTGATGCCCGGAGAGATGCCATTATAGAAAGGGCTCCGCATATGCGTAGTATCGGCAGCCGTACCCGGCGCAGACCCGTCGGCCACTACTGGCTGGCGGCATGCCCCGTGGCCGTCGGCACCCTCGCCGTGTTCATCGCCGCCCAGCCCGCAGCAATCGCAGCGGCCCCGCTGGGCCTCGGCCCGGCCGGCAGTTTCGCCGTCCTGACCGCGTCCACGGTCGCCAAGACCGGCGCCAGCCTCGTCAAGGGAAACGGTGGCATAAACCTGGGCCGCCCCAATCCGTATCCGACCTGCACGCCGACCCCGCGACCGACACCGCGACCGACACCGCGACCGACACCGACCGGGCCACCACCACCACATGGCGGTGGTGGCCCTCCTGGCGCTGGTGGCCCTCCTAGCGGTGGTCATCCTGGCGGTGGCCATCCTGGCGGTGGCCATCCTGGCGGCCCACCTCCGAACTGCACCACTCCGCCTCCGCGCCCGACACATACTCCGCCCCCGACACATACTCCGCCTCCGCGCCCGACACATACTCCGACACCGCGACCGACACCGACACCGACCACGACTCCGACAACGACCGCCACTCCGACCGCCACCACCCCGGCATCCGGGTCAGCGCCTGCTCCTCAACCCGTCCACGCCAACTTGCCCGTGACCGGCTGAGGATCCCGACGTCGCTATCGCCGGTTCCAGGAGAGGAATGATGGCCGATGCAAGCGCCCGGGCCCCAGGAACCCGGGCGCTTCCATCGGCCCCGTTCGGCAAAATTATCCGNNGCGGCGCCCTTCAGAACAGGCCGAGTGGCTTGGTGCTGTAGCTGACCAGCAGGTTCTTGGTCTGGCTGTAATGGTCGAGCATCATCCGGTGGTTTTCGCGGCCGATGCCGGAGATCTTGTAACCGCCGAAGGCCGCGCCGGCCGGGTACTGGTGGTAACAGTTGGCCCAGACCCGGCCGGCCTTGATGCCGCGGCCCATCTTGTACGCGCGGCCGCCGTCGCGCGTCCACACGCCGGCCCCAGGCCGTACGTGCGCTGTTTTCCTCATGAGGGCCGGTTTCCTCATGAGGGCCGGTTTCCTCGTGGGGGCCGGGGTACGCGGCCTCGGCCCGCTGGGCGAGCTTCGCGGCCTGGCGCCGTACGACGATAATCGTGGCCACGGTGGCGGCCGAGGCGGTGGCCCAGAGGGCGAGGCTGATGGGGCTGGTTGCCTTGCTGAGGGCGTGGCCGGCGTTGTAGGCGGCGAAGCTGTAGACGGCGGCCCACAGGACGCCGCCGGTGGCGTTGCAGAGGAGGAAACGCGGCCACCTCATCCGGTTGATGCCGGCCAGCACGGCGGCGTACGTCCGGAGCACCGAAACGAACCGGCCGAGAAAGACGACCTTGCCGCCGTGGCGATCGAAGATGTACCGCCCGATCTTCAGCTTCGTTTCGTCAATGCCGACATAATGGCCGTATTGACGCAGGAGACGGTAACCGCCGGTGCCACCGATCCAGAAGCCGACGTTATCGCCCAGGATCGCGGCGGCCGCAGCCGCAGCGAAGATAATCCACGCGGACAGCTGATGGGTGTGACCGGCATAGCCAGCCGCCAGGATAAGAGCCGTTTCCCCGGGCACCGGTATACCGACGCTCTCGGCGCCGACAAGAAGGGCGACGGCGAGATATCCGTAGGTGACAATGAGGTGGCTCATGCATCCGTCATCCTGCTGATCTCCTTACGGCCGGCCCCCGCGGCCGGGGAGCTCGCGACCAACGTTAGGGAGATCAGGGCCGTCTTCCATCGGCCCCAGGACCTACTTCGCCCGCGCGGAGTGGTCCTACGGGGGTACTCCCCCAGGGTGGTGCCGGCGCGGGCGATGGTGGTTTTCGCCCGCCCGGTTATTTCCGGGCGGCTCCGAGTTCGGCTGCGGCCGCGCGGGAAATGGCGGTGCCGTCCGAGGCGACGGTGATAAGGCTGCAACCACCGTCGCGGTACAGCCGGGCGGTCGCGCCGTCCGTGGCGTGCACGCCCACCGGCTTGCCGGCGGCGGCGCAGGCGGCCCAGATACGTTCGAGGACTGGCCGCAGCACCGGGTCCGCCGGATCGAGCGGGCAGCCGAGCGAGTAGGACAGGTCCCGCGGGCCGACGTAGACCCCGTCCACACCGTCCAGCGCCAGCGTCGCGTCCAGATCCGCGACCGCCTCGGCCGACTCGGCCATCACGATGCAGAACGGCTCACCGCCGGCCAGCACGCCACCGGCGGACCGGTACCCGTCCGGCGGGTAATGGCAGGCGCCCACCACGTCGCGGGCCTGGGCGGCCGAGTTGACGTTCGGCACGATGAC
>PLRW01000167.1 GCA_003164955.1 Actinomycetota bacterium | reverse complement strand
GCCGGACAGCCGTCGTCGTCCCCCCGCTGCTGACCAGGACCGTCTCGCGCCGGGGCGGCGACGCCAGGCTACGATGTCGCTCAATGGGCAGGGCCAAAGCGCCGGTGAGCGCTTCCGTTCAGCATGAAGCCGCACCCGGGGCAGTCATCCATACCGAGGACCTCACCAAGATCTACCCGGGCGCGGACTTCGCCGCGGTCGACCGGCTGAATCTTGACGTCCGGACCGCCGAGATCTTCGGCCTGCTGGGACCGAACGGGGCGGGGAAGACGACCACCGCGGGGATGCTGACCACGCGCGTGGTGCCGACCTCCGGACGGGCGTTCCTCGCCGGGGTGGACGTCGCGGCGCATCCGGCCCTGGCCAAGCAGCTGAGCGGGATCGTGTCCCAGCAGAACACCCTGGACCGCCAGCTCACAGTCTGGGAGAACCTGTACTTCCACGGCCGGTTGTTCGGCATGGGGGCGAAGGCATCCCGCCGGACCGCCGATGAGCTGCTCGAGCAGTTCCAGCTGTCCAAATGGGCCAAGGCGTCGGTGTACGCCCTGTCCGGGGGAATGGCGCAGCGGCTCCTGGTGGCGCGGGCCATCTTTCACCGCCCGTCCGTGCTCTTCCTCGATGAGCCGACGGCCGGGCTCGACCCGCAGAGCCGTCTCGCGCTCTGGGACCTGCTACGCGAGCTGCACGGCGAGGGGCAGACCATCCTGCTGACGACCCACTACATGGAGGAGGCGGACCAGCTCTGTGACCGGGTCGCCATCATGGACAATGGCCGGATCCTGGCGCTGGACACCCCGGCCGCACTCAAGCAGGGGGTGGGTGCCGACACGGTGGTCACGGTGAAGGCCCCCGGTGATACCCAGAAGCTGGCCGACCTGTTCAACCACGACATCGCGGGCGTAACCCGGACCCGCCTCGTGGACGGGGGAGTCCAGCTGCACGTGCAGGACGGTGACCGGCTGGTCCCGAAGATCGTCATGTCGGCCGAGCGGGGCGGGTTCGATCTGAACGACGTGTCGGTCTCGGAGCCCAGTCTCGAAACCGTGTTCATTAACCTCACAGGGCGGGAGTTGCGCGACTGATGGCACTGTCTGCTGCCCCCGAAGCGCCGTCCCGACGGATCGGCGGGGGCCCCACCCGGTCCGTGGCCGCCGCGAGCTGGACCGCGCTGGGCGCGCTCATGCTGCGCGATCTCGTCGTTCTGCGCAAGCATTTCTGGGAGTTCGTGCTGCGCACGATCATCCAGCCGTTCCTGCTCTGCTTTGTCTTCCTGTTCGTCTTCCCGAAGATCGGCCAGGGCATCGGCGGGCAGGGTGCCGCCGCTGAGTCCGCGTTCGCGACCGTTCTCGTGCCCGGGGTGGTCGGGATCTCGGTCATGTTCCAGGGAGTGCAGTCGATCGCCCTCGCCATGGCCCAGGAGTTCGGTTTCACCCGGGAGATCGAGGACCGGGTCCAGGCGCCCTGCCCGATCTGGCTGGTGGCCGTGGCCAAGGTCCTCTCCGGCGCGGCTCAGGGTGTGCTGTCGGCCGTCATCGTGCTGCCGATAGCGTCGGTCGTGCACGCGCCGGGGGTACACGCCCACCTGTCTTTGCACTGGTGGATCATCGTTACGTTTGTCCCGCTGGCGTGTGTCGCGATGGGCGGCCTCGGGCTGGTCCTGGGGACCAGCTTCGAGCCCCGCAACATCGGGCTGATGTTCGGCTTCATCATCTTGCCGATCACCTTCCTGGGCGGCACCTACTATCCGTGGACCCGGCTGGCGCCGGTGACCGTGGGCGGGTGGCCCTGGCTCCAGACCCTGGTGCTCATCAACCCCCTCATCTATGTGAACGAGGGCATGCGCGCTGCCTTCACGATGGCGCCGCATATGCACCTTTACGTCATCTATCCCGTGATGATCGCCTTCGGCGCCGGATTCCTCGCGCTTGGCCTGCGCAACTTCCGGCGGCGCGTGCTCTCCTGAGCCCGGGTGCCGCGGTCGGGGGTCCCGGCCCAGCGCCGGTGCCCGTCCGCCACGGCGAGGTTTGCGGCCGGTCCCGGCGGTCGCCGGTTCGCGTTCCAGCCGGCGGTGCGGGATCCGTTCTCCCAGGACGGGATCCGTTCTCCTAGGATCGGGGTATGGCGGCCAGGCGAGTGGCGGTGATCGGCGCGGCGACCAGCGCCGGGTCGCACCATGCCGGGCAGGAGCGCGCCCCGGCCGCGTTGCGTTCGGCCGGCTTTGTCACCCGATTGGCGGACACCGGCCTCGACGTGACCGACCTCGGTGACGTCGCCGGGGCCACGTTCACCCCGGACGAGATGGGGGCGACCGCCCGTGGTCTGGCGGCCGTGGTCCAGGTAGCGCGCACGGTCGCGGATGCCGTCGCGCAGGCCCTGGCCGATGACCGGCTCCCGGTGGTGCTCGGCGGCGACTGCACGATCACCCTGGGGGTGATGGCGGGGGTGCAGCGGCACGACCCGGACGCCGGGCTGCTGTATTTCGATGGGGATGCCGACCTGGACACCCCGGACACGACGTCCAGTGGGGTCCTCGACGCGATGGGGGCCGCGCACCTGCTCGGGCTGGCCGATAACGACCTGGCCCGGCTCGGCCCCCGCTGGCCGATGCTGTCCGACCACCGGCTCGTTCAATTCGGTTACGACGAGACGGATCCGGAGTCGAACCGGGAGTCGAACCCCGCCGATGTCCAGCGCGCGCACCCCGGCCTGGTCCGTTTCACCGGCCCGCAGGTGCGTGCGGACCCGTTCGGCTGCGCCGCCCGCGCGCTCGCCGCTCTCACGTCCGCCGCCGAGGGCATCGTGGTGCACTTCGACGTCGACGCGGTGGATTCACGTGACCTGCCACTGGCCAACTACCCGCACTACGGCCTCGGTGTCCCGCTGAGCGTGGCGGCCGGCGTGCTGCCCCTCTTCTACGGCGTTCCGCGCCTGCGGGCCGCCGTCTTCACCGAGGTGAACCCCAGTTACGAGCCGTCCGGCGCCGCGCTGACCCGGTACGTCGACGCCGTGGCCGGTTCACTCGCGGCCGCCCTCACCGGCGCCGGTGACCTGGCGTCTCCGCCCTGACCTGCTAGCTTGGCCATCACCGTGATGAGCGGGACAACGACCGGTGATCGGGCATTTGAACAGAAAGGGGGCGCCGCGTGGCCATCCGGCTGGGCAGCACGGTGATCAACTGCGCGGATCTGGACCTGATGACCCGCTTCTGGTCCCAGGCGCTGCACCTCGTCCCCACGGCGGAGGACGATGACGGCTTCCGTCTCCTACGCGGTGAGCACGCCAACGTCTCCCTGCAGCGGTCGCTCACCCCGGTCAGCGCGCGCGACCAGATGCACCTCGACCTGTACACCGATGACCAGGCCGCCGAGGTTGAGCGGCTCACCGGACTCGGCGCCCGGGTCGTGCGGCACCACCGCGAACCCGGCGACGACTACGTCGTCATGACTGACCCCGAGGGCAACGAATTCTGCGTCTGCGCCAAGCCGGGCCTCTGACCGCTGATTCCCCCCGGCGCCAGGCCCCCAGGCTCCCAGGCCCCGGCCCCAGGCCCCCGGACCCCCGGCTCTGTGATTCGCTTGTCCCATGTCACCAGCGCCCAGTTCCCCGCAACCCGCTTCCGGCTTTCGCTCCCGCCTCATTGCCCTGGAGACCCTCTACGGTGCCTGGTCGGCGGTCCCCTCGCCGCTGAGCGTGCGACTGCTGGCGGCGGCCGGGCTCGACTACGTGGTGATCGATCTGCAGCACGGCGGGGCGACCGAGCACGACCTGCCCGCGCTGACCACCGCGATCCGGCTCGCGGGCGCGGCTCCGATCGGCCGGGTCCGGCACGCGCATCCGGCCGACATCGGGCGGGCGCTCGACCTCGGCTGCGACGGTGTCATCGTGCCGAACGTCAACTCGG
>PLRW01000287.1 GCA_003164955.1 Actinomycetota bacterium | reverse complement strand
CAGGATCACCGCGATGACGGTGAGCGGGGCGCGCCAGCGCCGCCAGGCGGGGCACTCGCCGCGCGGTCCGGCCGGCGCGGCGGCCAGCGCGGCGGCCGGGGCGCTCGGCGTTGCGGTGAGCGCCGTCACGCGGGCACCGCCGGGCGCGGCGCGGTGGCCGCGATGGCCGTTTCGAGGTCGCGCAGCCGTTCGCAGCCCGTCCGGGTCCCGGGCTGCCCGCCGTAGCGGACGTCGTCGAACAGCCGCGCCGCGGACGTCAGGCAGGCCGCGTGCGCGGGCAGCAGGCGCCCAGCCTGCCCGGCGAACTCGTCCGCCGTCCGGCCCGGATCGGGTGCCAGGACGCCGCGTTCTTCCAGGCCGGCCGCGATCGCCCGGAGGTACTCGAGGATCGCGGCCGCATAGTCGCCGGCCGCGGCGGCACGTTCGGCGGTGTCCCGGTGCTCGCGCGCGGTCAGCAGGGTGCTCTCGGACAGGCCGTGGCGGGCCCGGCGTGACCGGGCTACCGGGCCGATCCGGCGCAGGATGACGGCCGCGAGGACCACCACCAGCGCCGCCAGTGCGACCAGCGTCCACCAGCCGCCCGGGATGACGGCACCGGCGCCGCTGAACAGCCTGCTGAGCAGGTTTCCGGCCTTTCCGGCCAGCCACTGGAAGAAGGACACGTGCGGGTGGTAGATCGCCTTGGACAGCTCCTCCCGCGCGAGCCGCTGCGCCGCCTGCCGCCCAATGCCGGGAGCCGTCCCCCTACCGCCGCCGGGGCGCCCAATCAGCCCGGGATCACCATTGCCCATGGCCCGGGCCTCGTTCTGGTCCCGTCGCGGCCCGGGACGGCGGCCGCCAGACGGTGGCGAACTCGTCGCCGCCGGTGCCGCTGCTGCCGTCCGGGCCGGTCGCGGTGCGCAGGGCCATGTCCAGGCCCTCCTTGCGCATTCGCAGGTCGACGTACAGCAGAACGTAGACGCCGGCCAGCAGCGCGCCCGTCACGGTCCGGCTCAGGATCGTGCCGATGGTGCCGATGACGACCGCGACGAACGGCGGATGCAGCGAGTTGCCGGAGTGGGACGTGATGATGTCGGCCGGGATGCTGAACGGCAACTGCAGGATGGCGCTCGCGATGTTCACGATGAGCCCGGCCAGCAGTGTGATGCCGAGGACGCGCCAGAAGCTGTGCCGGACCAGCCGCCAGGAGCGCCCCAGGGCCCGCGCCGGGCCGGTCCGCTCGAGCACGACCACCTGGTTGGCCAGGGTGAAGGACGTCCACAGCCATATGGTCAGGACGAGGACCGCGATCCCGGCCAGGCCGAAGTAGGCGATGTTCGCGCCGGTGGGAGCGTGCGCGACCACCAGAGCCACGCCGATCCCGGCGTAGACCGCCCACAGGCCGGCGATGACGAGGTAGAACAAGACCGTCGCGCCGAAGATGGCCGGGAGCCGCGGCAGCGTCCGCCGCCACGCCTCGCCCGCGGTGATCTGCTCGCCGAGCACCGAACGGCCCACCACGACGGTCAGCATCCCGGTGAGAATCTGCCCGGCAATGAGCAGGAGCAGGTACGTGACCCCCAGCCCGGCCAGATCACTGCCGAGGCTGTGCAGCTGAGCCTGGTTGGCCTGCTGGGTGCCGCCGAAGGACGAGAAGCCGAAGCCGGTCACCGCACCGGGAGCGAGGATCGCCGCGATGATCCCGTAGATGGTCATGATGAGCGCGCCGACGCCGAGCGTGGCCCGGGGATTGCGGCGGATCGCGGTGAACGCCCCGTCGAGGATCTCGCTCACGCCGATCGGGCGCAGCGGGATGACGCCCGGCTTGGGCGCCGGCGGCCGCCCGCTGGCCGGCCCCCCGTAGGCGGGCAGCCCGTACGGACCCGGCTGTTGGCCGTACGGCTGCTGCCCGTAGGGCCCCGGCTGGCCGTAGCCGCCTTGCTGGCTGTAGGGTCCTGGCGGCCCGTAGGGTCCTGGCTGGCCGTAGGGTCCTGGCGGCCCGTAGGACCCCGGCTGGCCGCCGCCACCGGATGATTGGCCGAACGGACCTGACGCGGGCTGGCTCCCCGGCTCGGGCGGGAACCCGCCGGGAGACGGGGGAAACCACGGCCTGGCGAGGCCCCCCTGATCAGCTGGGCCGGCCTGATCAGCTGGGCCGGGATGGCCCGTGTCGCCGGGCCCGCCTCGTCCCGTTTCGTCAGCCATTACGGCTTTCCTTACTGTTGCCCCCACGCGGTGCCGACCATATTGGCATGCCCGGCCTGTCCCGCGAAATGCCGGTACGGTGGCCCGGGACGGTCCCCGGGCACCGGGCGGGCGGGGCGGCCGGCGCGGTAAATCGGGGTTCCGCCGGGGTGATCACGCACCCGGCATTCGCGCACTGGCCTCCCCATCCCCGATCACGTGGAACTATAGGGCCATGAAAGGACGTGTGCTGGTCGTCGACGACGACGCGGCCCTCGCAGAAATGCTCGGGATCGTGCTTCGCGGCGAAGGCTTCGAGCCGACGTTTGTCTCCGACGGCGATAAGGCGCTGGACGTTTTCCGTGATACCCGGCCGGATCTGGTGCTGCTGGACCTGATGCTGCCGGGCACCGACGGGATCGACGTCTGCCGCCAGATCCGGACCGAGTCCGGAATACCGATCGTCATGCTGACGGCCAAGACCGACACGGTGGACGTCGTGCTGGGCCTTGAGTCGGGTGCGGACGACTACCTCGTTAAGCCGTTCAAATCCAAGGAACTGGTCGCGCGGATCCGCGCCCGGCTGCGCCGGACTGACGAGCCGGCGCCGGAGATGCTCCAGATCGGGGACATCAGCATCGACGTGGCCGGCCATTCGGTCAAGCGGGACGGCGAGGCGCTGAACCTCACTCCGCTCGAGTTCGACCTCCTCGTCGCCCTGGCCCGCAAGCCGCGCCAGGTCTTCACCCGCGAGGTGCTGCTCGAGCAGGTCTGGGGTTACCGGCACGCCGCCGACACCAGGCTGGTCAATGTGCATGTCCAGCGACTGCGGGCCAAGATCGAAAAGGACCCGGAGCGGCCGGAGATCGTCGTGACCGTGCGCGGTGTCGGTTACAAGGCCGGCCCCGCCTGATGCCCCGCCTGTTGTGCTGCCCGGTTCGCCGGTGAAGCCCTGGCTGAAGCGTTGGGAACGGCCTATGCTGCTCCCGATGAAAGACGACGGGGGTGCCTGCGCCTAGCTCGGCGGCCGACACACAGAAGGGCCGGGGCGAGCCGGGTGCCGGTGGCGCGGCCCGTGGCCGCAGCGTGCCCCCGCGCGGCCAGCGCCAGGGCCAGCGCCAGGGCTGGTACAAGATCGTCCGCCAGTCGCGCCCGGTCAAACTGGTGGGACGCCGGCTGCCCCGGCGCGCGAAGCGGATCCTGCGCGCCGCGCGGAGGTGGCAGCGCGAGCGGGCGGAGGAGCTGCGCTGCCGCTGGCGCCGGTCGCTCCAACTGCGCGTCGTCACCGCCACGCTCGCCCTATCGGCTCTGGTCATCGCCGTGCTCGGCTTCTTCCTCACGCAGCAGATCGCCGACGGGCTGCTGCTGAACAAGGAGCGGTCCGCCACTGCCCAGGTGTCGCAGGGCCTGACCGTGGCCGAGAGCAGTCCGCTGCTCAACCGGGCGCCCTCGACCCCCGCGATCGCCGACAGCTTCCTCTACCCGACCGCGCAGGAACTGCAGAACGCCAGCGGCAACAACGGCAGCTACGACGTCGTGATCGAGGTGAACCAGAACCGGGTGGCTTCCCCGGTCTTCCCCGGCGGTGTCATAGACGGAGCCGATCCCACGAGGAGCATTCCCGCCGCGCTGACGGCCAGCGTGCAGGCGGAACAGAACTCCGGCGGGGCCAGCAAGATGTATTACGCGCCGACGATGATCGTGTCGACGCTGGGCCGCTCCAGCCAGCCGGGACTTGCGGTCGGCACGCCGTTGGGCAACTACTACCAGCTGTACTTCCTGTTCCCGATGCACCAGGAACAGCAGACGCTCGAGCTCGTCCAGCGCACGCTGCTCGGGGCCGGGCTGGCGCTGATCGTGCTGCTCGCCGTGATCGCCTCGCTGGTCACGCGGTGGGTGGTTATCCCGGTCCGGCACGCGGCGCAGGCGGCGCAGCGGCTGACCGCGGGCCGCCTCGAGGAGCGGATGCGGGTCCGCGGCGCGGACGACCTCGCCGCGCTCGCCACCTCCTTCAACGACATGGCGGTGAGCCTGCAGGACAAGCTCCGCGAGCTCGAAGAGCTGTCCAAGCTGCAGCGGCAGTTCGTCTCCGACGTCTCGCACGAGCTGCGGACCCCGCTGACCACGATCAAGATGGCCGCCGAGGTGCTGCTCGGGGCCAAGGACAGTTTCGACGCCTCCTCGGCGCGCTCGGCCGAGCTGCTGCAGGGCCAGCTGGACCGCTTCCAGGAGCTGCTCGAGGACCTGCTGGAGATCAGCCGCCACGACGCCAACGCCGCCACCCTCGACGCCGACTCGGTTGACATCTGCGACCTCGCGCGGCGGGCCGCCGACGACGCCCAGCAACTGGCGGAGCGCCGCGGTGGCCGGATCGAGTTCCGGCTGCCCGCCGAACCGTGCATGGCCGACGCGGACCGCCGGCGGGTCGAGCGCATCCTGCGCAATCTGCTCGTCAACGCGGTCGAGCACGGGGAGGGCAACGACGTCATCGTCACGGTGGCCGGCGACCGGGACGCGGTCGCGGTCGCGGTGCGCGACCACGGCGTGGGCCTGAAGCCGGGACAGGACCAGCTCGTCTTCGACCGTTTCTGGCGCGCCGACCCGGCCCGCGCCCGCACGACCGGCGGGACCGGGCTCGGGCTGGCCATCGCGCTGGAGGACGCGCAGCTGCACGGTGGATGGCTGCAGGCGTGGGGCGTACCGGGAAAGGGGGCGGTCTTCCGGCTCACGATCCCGCGCGTCGCCGGCCAGAAACTCGTCGGCTCCCCGCTGCCGCTGGTCCCCGACGACACCGACATGATCCCGAGCCTGGGCGAGGTAGTCTCCGGCGCCCTGGCCATCGGGGCCGTGGCCGCGTCGCCGGAGGCGGTCGCCAGCGACGAGACCGGCCCGCTCGACCACGCCGGCCCGGCCGGCGGGACCGGGGTGGGCGCGCGTGGCTAGGACGGCGTGGCTGGCGGCCATCGCCGTGACGTGCGGGGTGCTGCTCGCCGGGTGTGTCACCGTCCCGACCAGTGGCCACGTGCAGTCCGTGAACGTCATGCAGGGCGGGACGGGCGGCGGTCAGTCCTACCTGCAGCCGATCCCGGTGCCGCCCGGGCACGCCTGGTCGCCGCAGCAGATCGTGTCCGGGTTCCTGGCCGCCAACGCCAGCTTCGCCGACGGTCATGCTGTCGCGCGTGAGTACCTGACCTCATCGGCTAGCCGCACCTGGCACCCAGGCTGGGCGGTGACGGTCTTCGGCCAGAGCCCGAGCATCGTCACCCCGGTGCGCGGCTCGCCGTATACCGGCAAGACGGCCGCCACGACCGTGGTCGAGGTCAGCGGCCCGGTCCAGGGCGATGTGTCCAACAGCGGCCAGTACGCGATCTCGCCGCAGGGCCAGGCCGCGTCACCGCAGAGATTCCAGCTCGTCCGCCAGGATGGGGAGTGGCGGATTTCCAGCCTGCCGGGCGTCGTGCTGCTGACCGAGGCTGATTTCGTGCACGTCTACCAGCCGCGCAACATCTACTTCTTCGACCCGGCGATGCAGGTGCTGCTGCCCGATCCGGTGTACGTGCCCCAGGAGGCCACATCGGCCGATCTGGTGACCCAGCTTCTGAAGGTGATGCTGGCCGTGCCGTCGGGCTGGCTGCTCAACGCGGCGCAGACGGCATTCCCGCCCGGCACCCGGCTGCTGAACGTGTCCCTCGACGGCGGTACCGTCATCGTGAACCTCACCGGCCCGGTGGCCGGCGCGACCGACCGCGCCCTGGGGCAGATGTCCGCCCAGCTGCTGTGGACCCTGGTCGGCTCCAGTTCGGATGTGCCGTCGATCCAGTCGGTGGAGCTGGAGGTCAACGGGACGCCGCGAACGCTGCCGGGATCGGGCGGCCCCGTCCAGCAGATCGGTTCCTACGGCAGCTATGTTCCCTCCGCCCCGGCGCACGCCAGTTTCTATTACGCCGACAGCCGTGGTGCGGTGCGCTCGCTGTCCGGCACCGCCCAGGCCAACGCGCCGCAGGGGGCGCCGGTCCGTGGCCAGGCGGGGACGGGGCAGGTCCCGCTCACCCAGATCGCCGTCTCGCCCAGCGGTCACTACGTGGCCGGGATCGGCCCGGGCGGCGGTCTCTATACCGCCAGCCTGGTCAAGTCGGCCATGCTGGCCCTGCGGGCCGGCGGCCCGTTCACGTCACTGAGCTGGGACACTCACGACAATCTGTGGGCTGTGGGCAACGGTCAGGTCTGGCTGGTGCCCGCGAGCAGCGGTGCGCCCATCCCGGTGACTACCATGCTGGCACCCGGGCAGCGGGTCACCGCGCTGAAGGTGGCCCCAGACGGGGTGCGCTGCGCCATGCTCGTCACCGGGAGCGGCGTGTCGCAGCTCATGCTCGCGGCGATCGTGCACTCCGGATCGCAGCCCTTCATCGGGAAGCCGGTCCCGATCAGTTCCCAGAGCGGCCACTTTATCGCTCTGACCTGGTACGACGCGGACCACGTGATCGTGCTGAGCCGTCCGTCGGGTAACCCGGTGCTGGACGAAGTCGCCATCAACGGCGGTAAGACGCTCGTGCCGGTGCCCGCGCAGGATGGGACCGTCTCGATCACCGCGGACGGTTCCTCCAACCCGCTGGTCGCGGGGCTGGCCGGCGGGCAGATGGCCACCCTGGCGAGCCTCGGCGGCCTGTGGAGCGGAGTCGTCGGAGTGGGCCGGGCCCCGGCCTACCCGGGTTGAGGTCCCGGGCTGAGGTCCCGGGCTGCCCGAGCTAAGGCCCCGATGTCCAGGCCGGGCCTTCGGGCCTTCGGGCTGGCGTCCCCCCCGCCTCAATCGGGCCGAGCCCCGCCTGTACGGTTCCCGTCGGCCCCGTTTCCTCATCCGTTATGTGAAGTTTGCCTGTCCGTTATGGGATACGGAAGACCCGAATATAACTTTCTGTAAGTTTCTGATTACTATTCGCTTACAGTTCCCCCCTGACAATCGGCCCAGATAGGGCTAGGTTCATGTCATGGCACCCGTCCGGGTCCGTGGTTGCGTCAAGCTGAGCCCCTTGGGCACGACCCAAGATCAGGGCCCGGCGTGGCAAGCCGATGCCAGCCGCAGGCTAAACGGCCCACGTAAGGCGACTTCTCGTCGATCGATCACGGTGCGGCTTAGAAGTAAGTCCTGCCCCGCCAGTGGACACCGGGTCCGCTGGGCCGGGAGAAGGTCAGTAGTGGCCATAGAGATGCCGCGAACCCCTCGGCAGGCGGATGTGGGGACGAAGACCAGGTCGGCCGGACGGGTGCCCACCGGACAGTCGCCAGCAGGAGCGGCACTCGCTACTAGAGGGGATCGCCATGGACATTATCTTCAGGAGCCGGCGTACTAGTATCCCCGAGCGTTTCCGCGAGCACGCGGTCGGAAAGCTCGTAAAGATCGAAAAACTGGATCAGAGGGTGACGAGGATCGATGTGGAGGTCATCAAGGAGCCCAATCCGCGGCAATCAGAGCGCCGGGAACGGGTAGAGCTCACGATCCTGTCGCCGGGCCCCGTGATTCGTGCGGAGGCGTCCGCAGATGACCGTTACACGGCTCTTGACCTGGCCTTCGCCAAACTCGAAGCCCGACTGCGCCGGGCCTGCGATCGGCGGAAGGTGCACCAGCGGGACCTGGTCCGGTCCGGCGGCACGGCGGAGGCCGCGCCCGCGGAGGCCGAGCCTGCGGAGGCCATCCTGCCGGTACCGGCCGACCTTGCCGCTCGCAACGGCAACGGCACCCGCAACGGCAACGGCAACGCCCACCGGCGGACCAGACCGGAGAACCTGGAGGAGCCGGAACTAGACGACGGCGCCCTGCTGGACCTGGACATCGAGGCGGAGGAGTCCGCGTCCGCGCACCTGGTCCCGATCTCGATGGAGGGGGACGGCCCGCTGGTCGTCCGGGAGAAGCTGCACCAGGCCCAGCCGATGACGATCGACCAGGCACTGCTGGAGATGGAACTCGTCGGGCACGACTTCTATCTCTTCCATGACCGCGAATGTGACAAGTTCAGCGTGGTCTACCGGCGCCGGGGTTACGACTACGGTGTGATCCGGCTGATGGAGGAGGTTTCCGGGTAGCGGGCGGGCGCGGAAACAGGTACCGGGGTACCGGCGGTGCGGCCCACGATCGGCGCGCCTGATTTGCGCAGCGTGCCATGGCTCGGCAGAGTCTGTGGATATGAGCGTCATGTCGATCGAACGCCAGCGGGCCGTCATGGCCGGTATCCGGGCCAGCGATCGTAGGTGGGAGGAGGCAGCGTGAGCCAGGGTTCCGGTTCTCCCGCGGGCCAGCGGGCCAGCGGGAAGGCTTCAGCCGAGCCGATTCGCGTGCTGATCGCCGATGATCACGCGCTCTTCCGGCGAGGACTGGAGATGGTCCTGGCCGACGAGCCCGACATCGAAATGGTCGGGCAGGCCAGCGACGGTGCCGAGGCGGTGGCGCGCGCGGGTGAGTTCCTCCCCGACATCGTCCTGATGGACATCCGCATGCCGAAGATCAGCGGCATCGAGGCGGCGCGGGCGATGAAGGAGTGCGCGCCCAGCGCCAAGATCGTGATGCTGACCATCAGCGACGAGGAGGAGGACCTCTTCGAGGCGATCCGGTCCGGGGCCAGCGGTTACCTGCTCAAGGACATTCCGCTGGACGAGGTCGCCGACGCCGTGCGCGCCGTTTATGGCGGCCAGTCGCTCATCAACCCCTCCATGGCGGGCAAGCTGCTCACCGAGTTCGCCACGCTGGCCCGGCGCGACTCCGAGGAGGAGCGTCCCCAGCAGGTCCCCGCGCCTAAGCTCACCGACCGCGAGATGGAGGTCCTGAAGCTTGTCGCGCGCGGCATGAACAACCGCGACATCGCCAAGGAACTGTTCATCTCCGAGAACACGGTGAAGAACCACGTCCGCAACATCCTGGAGAAACTCCAGATCCACTCCCGGATGGAAGCCGTCATGATCGCCGTCCGCGAAAAACTCATCGAGTTCAGTTAGCTGTGCTGGCCCGGGGGGCGACNNCGGTAACGATCGCCTCGCCGTAGCCTGCGTGGGTGCTGTTAGGGCCTGCGTGGGTGCTGTTAGGCACCTCTGGTCAACAGAGCTCCCCTGAGGCGTGCGGCGCTTTCGGCGGGCTCTACGCGTTCTAGCTCAATATGGTCGCAGCCGACCCAGGTGGCGGCTTCGCGGAGGGCGCGGGCCATCGGCTCCGCGGCCGAAGGGCGGTCGAGCGAGGCCTGACGGGCGACCAGCGTCGTCCCCCGGCGGACCGGATCGACCCGGCCGACCAGGCGTCCCCCGGCCAGCAGTGGCATCACGAAGTAGCCGTGCACGCGCTTGTCCTTCGGCACATAGGCCTCGAGACTGTGCTCGAAGCCGAACAACCGCGCGGTCCGCTTCCGGTCCCAGATGAGCGAGTCGAACGGCGAAAGCAGCGTGACCCGGTGCCGCTCCCGGCCGGCGCCGTCCGCGGCAGCCAGTGCGGCCGGGTCGGCCCACGCGGCCACGCTGCCCCGTGGCCCGGGGATCGTGACCGGAGCCAGGCCCGCCGCCCGCGCCGCGTCGTCCAGCGCCGCGGTACGGGCCTGCCCGGCCGGCAGCCGCTGCTGCAGCCGGTGGTAGTCGGTCAGGTCGCCCCGCGTGGCGACGCCGAGGGCCCGCGCGGCCACGCCCACGAGATAGCTGACGCACTCCTCGTCGGCCGGGTCCGTGTTCAGGAGATCCGCCGGGACGACCCGCTCGGCCAGGTCGTACACCCGGCGCCAGCCGGTCCGCCGGACGCAGACCAGATCGCCGATGTCGAGCAGCCACTCGGCGGCGACCTTGACCTCGGACCAGTCCCACCACGGGCCGCCGCCCTTCGCGCCGCCAAGCTGGGTGGCGGTCATGGGCCCCTCCGCCGCCACCCGCGCCAGGACTTCCGCGCACACCCGCGGGGAGACCTTGTGCCACCGCATGCCGCGGGCGCGGAACCACCGCCGCCGGAAGGCGTAGTACGGCCACGCCTCGATCGGCAGCACGCACGCGGCGTGCGACCAGTACTCGAACGCGGACGGGTGGGCCGGGTTCCAGTACGCGCGCTCGATCCGGTCTCGTGGCACCGGCCCGAGGCGCGCGTAGGCCACCAGTTCGTGCGACCGGGCGAGCACGCTGATCGTGTCCAGCTGGACGCCGCCCACCCGGCGCAGCATCGCGGGCACGCCACCCTTGCGCGCCGGCGCTCCGATGAACCCCTGCGCGCGCAGCGTCATCCGGCGGGCGTCGTCCAGGCTGAGGGCCACCGCCGCCGTCGAGGACACCGGGGTAGGCGGCACCACCGGGCCAGCGGGGGACAGATCAGACGCGGACAGATCAGACGCGGCCAGATCAGACGCGGACAGGCCAGCCGGGGACAGGGCGGGCGGATGGGCGATACGGGAAGTACTCGGCACGGAATCCGAGCGTAGCCGCGGGGGGTGACATTTCCGGGGCGAGCCGGACCCCCGCGGGAGCGGCGGTCAGTACCAGTCTTCGTTCATCTTGGCCAGCGCGCCGACGCCGAGCCCCACCACCGTGATCGCGGCCGCGGTCCAGAACAGCCACCAGGTTGGGGTCGGGACCATGGCGAAGCCGCCGATGACGAAGCCGATGGTGATGACGACGACGGCGGCCCACGACACGGGACGGCCGTGGAACGAGTCGTGGGCCAGGGCCAGGGCGTGCCCGGCCGACGCTTCCTCCGGAGCGGGGCCGACCATTTCCGGAGCCCGCCCGACCGCGCCGCTGGCGGCACCCGCCAGCATCCCCGCTCCCGGCTGCTCGGTCATTGCCTTGCTCCTCTCGTTCCGCGCCTGCCCCGTAGACCCGGGCTGGGCGCGCGCGTCGCATGCCGTCGCTGCGACACATAGTCCCACGCCGTCGCTGCGACACATATTATTGTGGGACAGGGATGCGCGGGCTATTACTGGTCCCGGCGCACCAAAGAGTCCGTCCCAGCCACGGCGGGACTTGCGTAGGGGCTCGGTTTCGTGCCGTGACTCGCCTACCATGACTGTCGGGGCCCACGTCCCGCCCCGGGCTCGCCTGGCCGGCGAGAACAGGCCGACCGGGCACGCAGGACCCGCTGGGCGCCGGTGGCCGTCAGCTCAGACAATCCGCGAGGAGCGCGACAAGAAGTGCCAGTCATCCTAGACAGCGTCCTTCGTGCTGGCGAAGGAAAGATGCTTCGCAAGCTCAAGCGGATTGCCGGGCAGGTCAACTCGATTGAGGACGATTTCGTCGCGATGAGCGACGCCGAGCTGCGCGGCATGACCGACGAGCTGAAGCAGCGGTATGCCGGCGGCGAGTCGCTGGACGATCTCCTCCCGGAGGCGTTCGCCACCGTCCGTGAGGCCGCGAAGCGGACGCTTGGCCAGCGTCACTTCGACGTCCAGCTCATGGGCGGCGCCGCGATGCACCTGGGCAACATCGCCGAGATGCGGACCGGTGAGGGCAAGACCCTGACGTCGGTTCTCCCGGCGTACCTGAACGCGCTGTCCGGCAAGGGCGTGCACGTTGTCACGGTCAACGACTACCTGGCCA
>PLRW01000128.1 GCA_003164955.1 Actinomycetota bacterium | reverse complement strand
CGAGATCCAAAGGCGGCGTCACCGCCCTGGGGAACCTGCGCCTCCTGTGCCGGTTCCACCACCTGGTGGTCATTCACCGCTGGCGCTGGACACTGACCTGCCACCCCGACGGCACCACCACCGCCACCAGCCCCGACGGGCGCATCCTGCACTCCCACGGACCACCCAGCCACGGACCCCCCAGCCACGGACCCCCCAGCCACGCGGCGTGACCCGGCGCCCGGCACGGCCCGGGAGTGTCCCGGTGACGATGCTTCGGCGCTCCGCCAGGCCCGCCATCTACGCCCGCCCCAATCCGGGCCTCTCAGGACGGGCGCGCGGGGCCATCCGGCGGATGAGCGGGGGTGTCCGGGGGGCGCGCACCCGGGGTAATGAGCCCAGATTCGTAGGCGAGCACGACGGCCTGGACACGGTCACGCAAACCCAGCTTGCCGAGTATGCGGCCGACATGGATCTTCACCGTGCCCTCGGACAGGAACAGGCGGTCCGCGACCTCGCTGTTGGACAGGCCGGCGGCGATGAGGGCGAAAACGTCGTGCTCACGGCTGGTGAGGACCTGCAGTATCTGGGCGGCGCGGCCGCCGCTGGGCGGGCCGGGCTGCGCCATAGTGGCGAACTGCTGAATGAGGCGCTTGGTGGCGCCCGGGCCGAGGACGGCATCCCCGGCCGCGATGGTGCGGATGGCGGCGACCAGGTCGCCGGGCTGGGTGTCTTTGAGCAGGAAGCCGCTGGCCCCCGCCCGCAGCCCGGCGTAGACGTAATCGTCCAGGTCGAAGGTGGTCAGGATCAGGACCTTCGACGGCAGCCCGGCGGTCACGATGTCGCGGGTGGCCTCGATGCCGTCGCGGCCGGGCATCCGGATGTCCATCAGCACGACGTCGGGATGCAGCGCGGAGCACATGGAGACGGCGGTGGCCCCATCGCCCGCCTCACCGGCCACCTCGATATCGGTCTCACCTTCGAGGATCAGGCGGAATCCCTTCCTGATCAGGGGGTGGTCGTCGACCAGGAGGACGCCGATCATGATGCGTCCGCCGTGTCGAGGTGCATCAGGGCGGTGACCCGCCAGCCGCGCGGATGACGGGGGCCGCAATCCAGTTCGCCGCCGAACGCGCTGATGCGCTCGCGCATCCCCGTCAGGCCGCCGCCGGGAGCGCCGGGTTCTCCCACGTTCCCGGTGCCGTCGTCCTCGACCTCCACGCGCACCTCGCCGGCGGCCAGCCGCAGCCGGACGGATGCGCTCGCACCCGGGCCGGCGTGTTTCATGGTGTTCGTCAGGGCTTCCTGGACGAGGCGGAAGACAGCCAGCTGAACACTGGCCGATGGGTCCGCGCCGGGGCCGCTGCGCTCGTACCGGACGGGCAGGCCGGTGGCCCGGACCCGGCGCAGGAGGTCGTCCAGATCGGCTAGGCCCGGCAGCGGCTGCCGGGGCTCACGGCCGGAGTCGGCACGCAGGACGCCGAGCAGGCGGCGGGTCTCGGCGAGCGCCTGCCGGGCGGTGCTCGACACGTCCCGGATGGCATCGGCCGCATGGGCGGGCTCGCGGGTGATCGCGGAGAGGGCACCGTCGGAGAGGGCCACGATGACCGTGAGGTGGTGGGCCACGCTGTCGTGCATCTCGCGGGCGATGCGCGCCCGTTCCACCGCCGCGGCCAGGGCACTGTTCTGGTCGCGTTCACGCTCGAGCCGCCGGGCCCGGTCGCGTAGCTCGGCGAGGTACGCCCGGCGGGTGCCGGCGTAGAGGCCCACAGCAAGGACGGCCGTGGTCGCGGTGATCTCGTAGATGGCGGGCAGCCAGCCGTTATGCCAGCCATCCTGACCCGCCGCGGGCAGCACGACGCCCGCCACGAGCACCGCCGCCACGAGCGCCGCGGCCCGTCTCATCCGGGTGGCGACGGTGTACAGGCTGATCGCCAGCGCGACCGGGAACAGAGCGCCCCGTACCGGCCACTCCCCCAGCGCGGCGGCGGCCAGGACCGTCCAGGCGAACACCGGACCGGGCCAGACCCGGCGCAGCGGCAGCGCCAGCGCGGTCAGGACCGCGACGATCAGGGTGACCGCCGGGGAGGGCCGGACAGGGTAGGCCGCCTGGGCGAACGAAAAGCGCGCCAGCGACGCCGCACCGGCGAAGAGGGCACAGCCGATGTCGAAGGCCCAGGAACGCAGCGGCCGCGTTCCCGGGCTCTCGACCGGCTTCCAGAAGGCCACGCCTTCATCCTCGCAGTTCATTCGGGTGATGCGACCGGCCTGCTGATGTCAGGCGTCGCGCTTGCGGAAAAGGATCAGGCCGCCGATGACCGCGATAGCCGCGTAGCCGCAGAACACGGCGAAACCCGTCCAGGCGGAGAGCATGTGCGTGCTGGCCGCCGGCGCGACGGTCTGCCAGATCTGGCTGCCCGCGTTCAGCGGCACCCACGTGCCCACGCGCCAGGACGACGGCAGTTCCAGGGCCAGGATGAACAGCACGAACAGCAGGCCGACCGCCGCGCAGATGGCCGCGGCGGCATGCCGCAGGATGAGCCCGAGACCGAGACCGAGCAGCCCGCTGACGGCCAGGAACAGCGCTCCGCCGATGACCGCACGCAGCACGTGCGGCTGGCCGAGCGTCGCGTTGATGTGGTGTCCCATCAGCTCCTGGCCGGCGAAGAATGCCCCGAAACTGGCCACCAGTCCGGTCCCCAGGCCGACCGCGGCGAGCACCACGGCCTTCGCGGCGACCATGGTGCCGCGGCGCGGCATCGACGTCAGCGAGGTACGGACCATCCCGGTCGAATATTCGGAGGTGACCGTCAGCACGCCCAGCACCGCAATGATCAGCTGACCGAAGACCAGGCCGTACAGGCTGGTCTGGGTCGGGTCGAAGCTGGGCCCGGACGCAGAATGGGCGGCGCTGGCGCCCGCGGCCGCGCCGATACCAACGGTGACGACGATGAGGACCAGCAGGGACCAGTACGTGGACCGCACCGACGTGATCTTGGTGACCTCCGAGCGCACCGCGCTCGCGAAGCCGGCCCGGCCGGACGGCCGGTGCACCGGAACGCCAGCCGGCTGGTGCGCCCTGGTGCCAATTGGCGCGGTGGGGGTTGTTGCTGTCGTCATCTCAAGCTGCCTTTCCTGCGTAGACCGGCTGACGGCCGGCGTCCGCCGGAACGCCCGCGCGGAACTGCACGCTCGAAGCCGTCAATTCCATGAATGCCTCTTCCAGCGAGGCGTGCGCCGCGGCCAGCTCGTGCAGCCGGATGCCGTGCTCGAAGGCCAGATCGCCGACGCGCGACGGGGCCAGGCCTTGCACGGTCAGCGCGCCGTCGCCGTCGCCGTCGTCACACACCGTGCCGCCGGCCGAGGCCGCCACCTTGGCCAGAAGGTCCCGCTGGGGCGTCAGCACCCGGACCTTCTGGGTGGAGTTGGCCGCGATGAACTCGGTGACCGTGCAGTCGGCGATCAGCCGGCCGCGGCCGATCACGATCAGGCGGTCCGCGGTGTGCTCCATCTCCGACATCAGGTGGCTGGAGACGAACACGGTCCGGCCTTCAGCGGCCAGGCCCTTCATCAGATTGCGGATCCACAAGATGCCGTCGGGGTCCAGCCCGTTGACCGGCTCGTCGAACATCAGCGTGGCGGGGTCACCGAGCAGCGCCGCCGCGATGCCGAGCCGCTGGCTCATGCCGAGGGAGAAGCCCTTGGACCGTTTCCTGGCCACGTCCTGCAGGCCGACAAGCTCAAGCACTTCGCTGACTCGCCGGCGCGGCAGGTTATTGGTCTGCGCGAGGCACAGCAGGTGGTGGTAGGCGCTGCGCCCGCCGTGCACGGCCTTGGCGTCCAGCAGCGCGCCGACCTCGCGCATCGGCCACGCGAGCTGGCCAAACGCCTTGCCGTGCACGGTGACGGTACCCCCCGTGGGCCGGTCCAGCCCCAGGATCATCCGCATCGTGGTCGTCTTGCCCGCGCCATTCGGGCCGAGAAAACCAGTCACCTTCCCCGGCTCGACGCTGAACGTCAGGTCATCGACCGCCAGCGTGCCGCCGTACCGCTTCGTCAGGCCATCAATCTCAATCACAGTGCGTCCTCTCCTCAGTGGCTGCTGATGACCGGAACGCTACGGGCGCCTGCACCTGCGCACATCTGCCCGAAGGCCACCGTTCTTCCGGGGCCTATGCCGTTCGGCATAGGCCCCGGGGCGCGCGCTACCGTCTGCCCCATGGACAGCAGCGAGGTTTTCGCGCTGGTCGCGGCGGAACGCCGCCGGGCGGCCGACATGTTCGAAGGGCTCCGCGAGGAGCAGTGGGCGGCGCAGAGCCTCTGCACCGAGTGGACCGTGCGGGATATCGCGGCCCACCTCATCGGTCCCTTCTGTATCAGCGTGCCGCGGTTCCTGGCCGGCGCCGTACTGTCGGGCGGGTTCCACACCTACTCGGTGAAGGCGACGCGCCGGCTCGCTCAGCGGCCGGTGTCCGAGATCGTTGCGGTCCTTCGCGCCAATGCCGAACGGACATTCGTGCCCCCCGGTACCGGTCCGGTGGCACCCCTGACCGACCTGGCCGTGCACACCCGCGACGTGGCCCGGCCCCTGGGCCTGGCCACCACGGCGTCGCCTGGCGCCTGGCGGGCGGTCCTTGATTTCCTGGTCTCGGCGCGGGCGAGCCGCGGTTTCGTGCGCCGTGGCCGGCTCGAGGGCCTGCGGTGGCGGGCCACCGACCTGGACTGGTCGTCCGGCGCAGGTCGGGAGGTGGCCGGCCCCGCGGAGGCGCTCGCCCTGGCCATGACCGGCCGCGCCGTCGCCCTGGCGGACCTGTCCGGCGACGGAGTCCCCGTCCTGGGAGGCCGCCCCGCGTAACCGACCTCGTCAGTGCTCGATGGCGGGGGCGGGCTCGCCGTCCACCCCGTCGGGAGTGAGCACGTAGCCGTCGAAGGCGACCGTTTCGACCGGTGACGCTACCGGGGGAACCGCGGGCGGCCGGGGAGCCAGGGGCCAGCGTTCGCCTGCGGGCACGGCCGGACGGGGAGCGGGAGCCAGGGCCGGACGGGAGGCCGGAGCGGGACGGGCAGCCGGGCTTGGAGCGGGACGGGATGCCGGGCTTGGGCGGGAAGCGGGGGCCGGACGGGGCGGCCTGCGGAGGCCGGCGAGGAGTGGGGCGAGGAGTGGGGCGGCGGGGTGACAGGTACGAGTGACCGGGCGGATGGGCGCGGCCGGGGCCGTGCGGCGGTCCACGCGGTTGACGAGCAGGTTCGGGCGCCCCTGGAGGGCCTCCTGGCAGCGGAACCGGCAGGTGGTGCAGGCGCCGGCCTGGGCACGGCGGCGGCGGATCATGCGCGCGGTCCAGATCAGGGCGATCGCGACGGCTACCCAGGTACCCAGCAGCAGGGCGACCTCCGCGGCCAGGCCAACCATGCCGAAGAAGTGCAGGATCGCCGTATGCCAGAAGACGTAGATGGCAAAGCCGATCGCCGCGAGCGTGCCGGTTCCGGGGAGGTAGCAGACCATGAATTGCTCTCTTCCTGAGGGTGCGCAGGCGCGCGGAAGTTAGTGGCGGCGTCGATCAGGAGAATTCAGAAAACTGGGGGAATCCGCCGGTGACCAGGCGGCCCGCAAGCCGGGCGGCCCAACTGGCCGGTACACCGGCGGCCAGTGCCCCGGCGGCCAGTGCCCGGCGGCCAGTACACCGAGAGACATGCTGCCGATTTACCGCTACCGTCGTCCAAGGTGACCACCCGCCATTACAGAGGCACTCAGCGCAATTGTGACGTGCGATTGGCCATCTGTAAATAACGCATCGTGTTACATATCCCCCATATGTATCGGCGCTGTTTCGCGGCCGGCCCGTTCGCTATCCGGCGGCTGGCGCATTCCGCGCGGCGTAGTCGTCAACCTCGGCCTTCCAGCGCTCTTTGGCGTCGTCGGGGGCGAAGCAGGCGTCGAAGGAGTTCCGCGCGAGCGTCGCCATCTGCGCGTCGCTCAGGCCGAGCTCGCGCCGCACGGCCTCGAGGTTGTCGTCGATGTAGCCGCCGAAGTAGGCGGGGTCATCGCTGTTCAGGCAGACCCGCAGGCCCGCCTCCAGCATGGCCGGGAGCATGTGCGCCTCGAGGGCGTCGACGACGCGCAGGGCCACGTTGGACAGCGGGCACACGGTGAGCGGGATCTGCTCGTCGCGCAGCCGGCCGACCAGGCGCGGATCCTCCATGGCCCGTATCCCGTGGTCGATGCGCTCGGCGGCGAGCTCGTCCAGGGCCTCCCAGACGTATTCGGGACCGCCCTCCTCGCCGGCGTGAGCCACGAGGCGGAGCCGTTCGGCGGCCGCGCGCCCGAACACGTCACGGAAGAGCGACGGCGGATGTCCGACCTCAGCCGAGTCGAGGCCGACCCCGATGAAGTGCTCGCGGAACGGCAGCGCAGCCGCCAGCGTTTCCTCCGCCGCGCCGGCCCCCAGGTCCCGCAGGAAACACAGGATGAGGTCCGCGGAGACGCCGTCCCGGGCGGCGCCATCGGCCAGCGCGGCGGACAGCCCGCCGAACACGGCCGCCAGCGGGACGCCATTGGCCATATGCGTCTGCGGGTCGAAGAAGATCTCCGCGCGCCGGACCCCGGCGACCGCGGCGCGCTCCAGGTAGGCGCGGCCCAGATCGTAGAAGTCCGCCTCGGTGCGCAGCACCGGCAGGTTGGCGTAGTAAAGGTCGAGAAACGACTGAAGGTCGGCGAACCGGTAGCGGCTCCGCAGCTCGCCGATATCGGTGGTAGGGAGCGTCACGCCGTTGCGAGCGGCCAGCCGCACCAGCATCTCCGGCTCGAGGGTGCCCTCGATGTGGATGTGCAGTTCCGCGGTCGGCATTACCGGCCCAAAGGGCCCGTCGGTCGGCGGCACGGGCGTCCCTTTCGTCAGGAGCGGCGGACCTGACGGTACGCGGCCAGCCGCCGGGCAAGTTCGTCCCGTTCCCCGGTGACCTCCGCAAGCTGCCGCTCCAGCTCGATGATGCGGCGAATCGCGGGCAGCGTCATTCCCTCCCCCATCATCAGTACCACCTGCTGGACCCGGACGATGTCATGGCGGCTGTACCGGCGCTGACCACCGGGTGAACGCTGCGGGGTGACCACCTGCTGATCGTCGATGCGGCGCAGGAAGGCCTGCTGGACCGTCAGCATCGCCGCGACCTGGCCGACCGTGTAGAAGGCCACGTGCTCGTCATCCAGCATGGGCAGCCGCATACCGATCACTCCCTTCTCTACCCAGACGATAAAACCTGGCCGGTGGACGGTCGTCCACCGGCCAGGTCCCAGATTCAGCCGGGCCAGCCAGACCCGGCCAGCCAGGTTAGCCAGGTCAGCCAGGTCAGCTGCTGAGCGCGTGCTCACCCTCGTCCGCGTGGGCCACGGCGTCCGGCCGCTGGATCTCGATCTTGCGTGGCTTGGCCTTTTCCACCACGGGGATGCGCACCGCGAGGACACCGTGGTTGTACGCGGCCTCGATCGTGCCGGTGTCCAGGTGGTCCGACAGGTACACCCGGCGGGTGAAGGTACCCATGGCCCGCTCGCGGATGAACAGCTGCTCATCCTCGCCGTACTTCTCCTCGCGGGTCGCGCTCACCGAGAGCACGCCGCGGTCCACCGTGACCTCAATGGAATCGGGGTCGATGCCGGGCAGGTCGAACCGGAGCACCACCTCGCCCGGGCGGCGGATACCGTCCATCGGCATCCCGGCCCCGGCCCCCTGGCCGAACGACCGCTGGGTCAGCCGGTCGAACTGCCGCTCGATCTCCTGGACGAACGGGTCAATCGACGTCAGCACCATGATTGCCCACCTCCGAATGCTCGCAGAGCACTTTTTTTGTTTGGAAAGAACTTACAAATTCAGTTGTAGGTTATCTGCGGTTCGATGTCAAGCCCTGGCCCCGCACACGGAGGAGCTCCGGAGCCCAGGAGAACGGGCGGGCCCAGGCGGGCGAGCCGCTGCATGGTGGGTGTTTGGCCGGTGTGCTCTTTATGTGTCCCGCGGTCCAGTGCCAAAGCTCAGCCGTCGTTGGGCATTTGGGCCGAGGTCCACGCCTCACCTATCCAAGGGCCCTGGACAGCCTGGGGCGAGGCGCGAGCCTTAAGGGGGCGAGGTACCTCCCTCAGGAGGAACCGTGACGGAACCGCGTATGAATTATTGGCGATGGGGGCCGACATGGCGGTGGAGCTTCAGCCCGGGGATCCGCAGAAGGTTGGGCCGTACTGGCTGCTGGGCCGGCTGGGCAGCGGCGGTATGGGCCGGGTGTTCTTGGGCCGGTCACCAGGGGGGCGGCTGGTCGCGGTGAAGGTGGTCCGGTCCGAGCTTGCCGGGCAAGCCGAATTCCGGAGCCGGTTCGCCCGCGAGGTCGCCGCGGCGCGGACAGTGAGCGGCCTCTTCACGGCGCCGGTGGTGGACGCTGACCTGGACGCACCGGTGCCGTGGCTGGCCACCGCCTATGTCCCCGGGCTGTCGCTCGCCGATGCAATCACCAGGAACGGCCCACTGCCCGCTACGTCCGTGCTCGCGCTGGCGGCGGGATTGGCCGAGGGCCTGGGGGCGATCCACGCGGCGGGCATCGTGCACCGTGATCTGAAGCCTTCGAACGTGCTGCTGGCTGACGACGGGCCGCGGATCATCGATTTTGGGATCTCCCAGGCGGGGGAGGCGACCATGCTGACCGGCACTGGCCTGGTGGTTGGCTCGCCCGGTTTCATGTCCCCGGAGCAGGCCCAGGGCCACCGGGTCGGGCCGCCCAGCGATGTGTTCAGCCTCGGCGCGGTGCTTACCTTCGCCGCCACCGGTAAGGGGCCGTTCGGCACCGGGTCCGGCGCCGCGCTGCTGTACCGGATCGTTTCCACCGTGCCGGACACCGGTGGCCTGCCCGCCGAACTGCGGCCGTTAGTCGAGCGGTGCCTGGCCAAGGACCCGGAGCAGCGGCCCGGCGCGGGCCAGCTCTTGGCTGAGCTCAATACCGCCCGCCCGGCAGCAGGGTGGCTGCCAGCACCGATCACCCAGGCGTTCCCGTCGCTCCCCCCATCAGAACCCGGCCCAGCCGCGCCCACAGCTGCCGGCGAGCCTTCGGCCACGCCGGTGACCGGGCCCGCCGCCGCGCCCCGCGCAGGCATACCACCAAGCGAGACACCGACGGTGACCGCGGGGCCTGTGTCGCCGCCTGCAGCCGCCGGGACTGAGGCACCCGGCGACGGCCGGGGAGTAGCGCGGCCGGGCCGCTCCCGCCGGGGACTGGCTAGTGCCGGCGCGGCGGCGGCGCTCGCCATCGTTTACCTGATTGTCGCCATCACCGCGCACCTGCCTCCGTTCAGCAAGGCCTCGTCCGCGCCCCCGCCACCCGCGACGACCGCCTCGGCGTCATCCGGGCCTCGGCCAACCCCGGGGACCTCCCCCGTGTCGTCGTCCGCGTCGTCCTCGGTGTCAACCGCGTCGTCGTCGGTATCGTCGTCAGCGTCAACCGCGTCGTCGTCGGTATCGTCGTCAGCGTCAACCGCGTCGTCGTCGGTGTCGTCGTCGGCGTCAACCGCGTCGTCGTCGGTGTCGTCGTCCGCGTCAACCGTGTCGTCGTCGGCGTCAACCGCGTCGTCGTCGGTGTCGTCCTCGGTGTCAACCGTGTCATCGTCGGTGTCCTCCTCGGCGTCGTCGTCCGTGTCGTCCCCCCGGGTGGGGCCACCCTAGGCTGGGTCATCCGGGCCTCCTGATTACCCATACACCACTTCCGTGGACGTGAATCGTGCTGCCGTCCAGCCCCCGCCTACGCGGTCACTTCACATGCTTGCAGGTAGAACGTGTCCACCAGAGAGCCTTGGATTTCGGGCGCGGAGCTTAGCCGACCACGGCCTGTGGCCGGGGCTGATCCGGATCAGTGACCACCAGGCGATGAACGTGAACACCCCCGCGAGCACAATCTGAACGGCCACGGCCAACAGCCAGTCGGACGGCTTGTGGCCCCAGAGGTAGTCGGTCCTGCCCTCTGGGGCCGGGAGCGAGATCTCGTTGAGGTTCACGGTGGACGCGGTCGCGGCGAAGCCCCATCGCGCTGGTGCCAGCCAGGAGACCTTGCTGAGCGCGCCCGTGAGCTGCAGCACGCCACCGGACAGCATGACCTGACCGATCGAGAGCATCACCAGTACGGTCATCGTCTTATCCGACGAGCTGACGAGCGCTGACACGACCAGGCCCAGGGTCATCGAGACCACGGCGAGGACGACCACGTCGAGCATCAGTTCCACCAGCGGTACCGGCTTCAGGAAGGCCCCTTGCTTCGGCAAATCTGCCCCAGCCACGCCGATAACGACCAGCAAGACGGCCTGAACAGCGCTGATGAATCCGAGTACCACAACCTTGGAGAGCAGGTAGGCGCCAGCTGACAGGCCAGCCGTGCGCTCCCGCAGATACATCGGCCGCTCCTTGATCAGCTCACGCACGGAGCTGAAGCCGCCGGTGAAGGAGGCGATGATGACCAGGAACAGCAATGTGGTCAGCGCATTGGAGTTATTGAGCCCAGCCAGGCCTAAATCTTTCCCAGATGCCAGATCTTTCGCAGATACAGATAGCCTGATCAGGGCTCCGAGCACGATCGGCAGCGCCGCAAGCCAGATCAGGAAGCCGCGATCCGCGGCGATAAGGGCGACATACCGTCGGCATAGGATGGCCAGCTGGGCTAGCCGGCTCCGCGGCGCCGGCGGGGGCCTGACGGCACCGCGGGCAGATTCCGGGACTGGGCCGGCCAGCCCGCTCGCCACGTACTGCTGATAACACGACGATCGCCTGAAGTCGCCCGCCCAGTCGCGTTCCGGCTCGCTGCGGAATGCCCGGTACACCTCCACCCAGCGCGTCTTCCCGAAGTAGCGGAGCCCCTCGTCGGACGGCCCGTAGAACGCCATCTTGCCCCCCGGCAGGAGGACCAGAAGACGATCGCACTTGTCCAGGTATTCGAGGTCGTGGGTGACCATGATGACCGTGCGGCCATCCCTGGCCAGATCGCTCATGCTCTCCACGACCTCCTCTTTGAGCTCCACGTCCAGGCTGGAGGTGGGCTCGTCCAGGAAGAGCACGGATGGCTTGGTCAGCAGCTCCAGGGCGATATTGACTCTTTTCTTCTCGCCGCCGGACAAGGCGGCGGCTTGCGTGTCCGCGGCCGGCTTGGGCCGTTCCTTCGTGGTTTCCATGAGCTTCAGCTCGTCGATCACCTCCTGCACCCGCCCCAGCCGCTCCTCAGGCGAGGTGTCACCGGGAAATCGCAGTTCAGCGGCATAGCCGAGGGAACGGCGGGGTGTCAGCGGTAGATGGATGACATCCTCCTGGGGCACCAGGCCGATGCGGTGCCGCAGCTCGGCGTAATGCGAGTAGAGGTCGCGGTTGTCGTACAAGACGGCGCCTTCGTCTGCGGGCCGTATCCCGGCCAAGGCGTGGAGCAGCGTCGTCTTTCCCGCCCCGCTGGGGCCGATGACCGCGACCAGGCTGCGCTCGCCGATCGGGAAGCTCACATGGTCGAGGAGGACCTTTCCCGATATCCGTACCGTCAGATCCTGCGCGACGAGGGAAACGTCGCCTCTGTCTATGAACTGCCGCAGCTCGTCGCCGGCCAGGCGGAACGTGCCGGGGCCGATGCTAACGATGTCCTGCTCGGTCACCGGCGCCGTGAAAACACGTATGCCGTTGACGAAGATCCCGTTGCGGCTGTCCAGATCGACGATCTCGTAGCGGCCGCCGATGTTCCGCAGTTCCGCGTGGTGTCGCGAGACGCTCAGGTCGGCCAGCACGATGTCGTTATCTTCCGCGCGGCCAATGCGCAGGGTCCGCACCGGCACGCGCATCACGGCCGTGGGCCGCAGGTCCACGCGCGACCGTTGGACGCTGCTGCCAGTGCCGGGCCGGCTAGCAGCCGGGCCGGGGGTGGCGGGCGGACGGCCAGGGGTGGCGGGCCGGGACGGCGAGCAGATCATGGCCGGGCCGTCGGCCGCGTCGCCCAAGCGCAGGATGCAGTCCCCGGCGATCTCAAACCGGCCGATCTTCTGCGATGCCACGAACGTTCCGTTGGTACTGCCGCAGTCTTCGGCGAACCACGCGCCACCTTCCACCTGAAAGACCGCGTGGTGCCAGGACACCCGGGAGTCGCTGATAACGATGTCTGCCTGCGGGTCGCGGCCTACCCGGTACGACATCCCCGCCCGCAGCGTCCGCCTGGCTCCCCCGACCTGGACGACCAGCTCCGGGTCGGCACCCGGACGCCACCAGGCGTGATTGTCAGGGCTGGAGGTTTGCGACCGCCGGGCCGGCCCACTGCTGCCTAACGGAATCAGGCCTTCCGGCGGTCTGCGGGGATCCCGCCCTGATCTTGTCATTTCGCCCCCCTTATCCCGGCCCAAGGGGTGAGCATGGTGGACCTGCAGACCCAAGCTGCACGGATCTGCCATGCCGGGCTAGAACGGATCGGCCCACTTGCCGGGGACCTAGGTCCCGTTGCCGCATGCCCAGGCGCCGGGCCGACACTGGCCACCAGGGTCGAGGCCGGCGGGGGGCATGGCTTCAAGGACCTGTTTACCGGCGGGTTCGGGCTGCAGTTGGTCCGCCCCGGCTGGTGCGACGAGGCACCCCTGTGTTGTCTCCTTATACTGCGGAAGAATCGCCACGATCATGACAGGTGAGCGCCCGGTCAGCCGTAGGCGTGGCGGAGGAGGGTACGGCGCAGCGCGGGGACATAGCAGACAGCCACGGCCAGGGTCACGATCGCGCCGCTGAGGTAGGTGCCCGGGCCGCCGTTCATGCCGTAATTCGCCGCACGGAAGCTGGACCACGTCAGGCCCGCCGTCAGGGCCCCGAACAGGCAGGCGGCCACCGTCGGGACGAAGCCATCCGGCAGCACGTTCCCCTGCCAGCCCCGTTTCCGCAGGAAACGGCGTGCGAAGACGTAGCCTTCGAGGGCAATAAGGCCGGGGATCAGCGCAACCATCCGGAGCGAGACCGCGTCGCTGCTGGTTTCCAGCATCGCGGCCTGCGCGCAGGAGTGCGCGGCCGGCCAGATGCTCATCCAGTAATGGCACCGGGCCGCCGGTATCGGCCTGGAGATAGCCGGGTTCCCGCCCACGAACTGCCGGCCCAGCAGAACGTTCATGATCAGCGCGACCACCCCGCTGCCGGCCACACCGAGCAGCGCGATCGACCCGAGTTTCCACGCCGCCAGGACGAGCTCGCCGAGCACGGCCACCGGCGGGAACCGGCGCGCGTGCGCGCGGGCGACGGCGCGGACCGAGCCGAAGCTGGAGACGGCCGCCTCCTGGGCCTCCCGCTCCGTCAGCCCGGCGGCGAGTCCCGCCTCGACCGATTCGCGCAGGTGATCCTCGGCCTCGGCGATGATCCGGCGGGCCTCGCGCGGCGTGGTCCGCAGGCTGACGTACAACTGGTCCAGGTAGTCCTCGACCAGGTCGGGGGAGCTGTTCACATCGACCACCCCAGTACGGCACCGACGCCGTGGGAGAAACGGCGCCACTCGGTCTGTTCGGCAGCCAGGGCGGCGGCCCCGGCGCTGGTCAGGGCGTACACGCGGCGGCGGCGGCCGTCCCCCGCGGCCCACGAGCTGCTCAGCAGCTTGGCGTCCTCCAGCCGGTGCAGCGCGGGGTAGATCGTGCCCTCCGGCAGATCGAAGGTGCCCTCGCTGCGCTCGCGGAGCGCAGCGATGATCGCGTAGCCGTGGGCGGGTCCGGCCGCGAGCACCGACAGCAGGAGCAGGTCGAGATGACCCTTGATCCGTTCGCGGTTCATACCTCGGAATACTAGGCATAGTTATCCGAGGTGTCTAGCGGCTCAGCTCACAGGGCCAGGCCGCCGTCGACGGGGACGATGGCGCCGGTCATGCCGCTGGCCCCGTCCCCGGCGAGGAACGCCAGCACGGCGGCGACCTCGGCCGGATCGAGCAGCCGTTCAAGAGGTTGCTGGGGGGCGAACGACCCGGCCGACGGCAGCCCGTACAGCCGGGCGCTCTCGTCCAGGATGGGCGTCGCGGTCGAGCCGGGGCTGACCGCGTTGGCGGTGATCCCGGTGCCCCGCAGTTCCACGGCGAGGGCGCGGACGAAGCCGGTCACCCCGGCCTTGGCCGCGCAGTAGGCGGCCAGCATCGGCAGCCCCCGCGTCGCGGCGGCGGAAGCGACCGCGAGGAAGCGCCCGTGCCGCGGTTCGGGGCGGCGCAGCAGCGCGGGCACGGCCACCCGGGCGAGGTTCAGCACGCCGCCGAGGTCGATGTCGAGCACGGCCTGTTCCTGGGCGGCCGGCACCTCCCACGCGGGAACGCCGCCGGCGATCACCCCGGCGACCGCGAGGGCGGCGTCGAGCCCTCCCCACGTCCGTTCGGTATCGGCGACGGCCGCGGCCAGGGCGGTCACGTCACGCGTGTCGGCCTCCGCGATGGCCACGTTCGGCCCGGCGTCGGCGGCTACCTTCTCCAGGTCGGCGCGGCGGCCGAGCGGGTACGGCAGGGCGGGGTCGTCCCCGCACCGGTCGACGGCCATGACCCGCCATCCGGCCGCCGTCAGCGCGGCGACCGTGGCGGCCCCGATCCCCCGGGCCGCGCCGGTCACGAGGGCGACCCGCGGCGGGTCAGTCACCGCACCACGTCCGCACGCGCGCGAGCAGGTCCGCCAGCAGCACGGCGAACACGGCCTCGCCCTCCTCGGCGGACGCCCCGGCCGGGTCGCCGAGCACGCCGTTAGGGCTGACGGCCTTGACCGCGGAGCTGCGCAGCGCGGGCATCAGCTCGGCGATCGGCGTCGTGTTGCCCGCCCGGGCGCGGTTGACCCGCACCGACTGCGGGGCCAGGGTCAGCTGCAGCGACGTCTCGGTACGCCCGGCGTGCGCGTCGCCGTCCCAGCGCGGCAGCCAGGCGTACACGTCGCGGGACTCACCGCGCAGCCGTTCCTCGGCGCGCCGCACGGCCCCGGTGTTGCCGCCGTGGGTGGAGACGAGCAGCACCCGCGGGAAGGTCAGCGTGGCCGAACGGCACAGCTCGACGAGCACCAGCTCAACGGCCTCCTGGCCGATGGAGATCGTCCCGGCGAAGCCTTCATGCTCGCCGCTCGACCCGTAGGCCAGGGGCGGCGCGACGACCACACCGGGCCGGTCCTCAGCCAGCCGCGCGCACAAAGCCACCGCGAGGTCGGTGTCGGTGGACAGCGGCAGGTGCGGGCCGTGCTGCTCGGTGGACGCCACGGGCACCGCGAGCAGCGCGCCCTCGTCGGCGAGCTGCGCCGCCTCGGGTGAGGTCAGCGCGGCCAGGTCGGTCAAAGCTGGCCCTTGGCGGGATCGCCGCCCGGAACCGGCTCCAGGACCACGACATCAAGCGGCGCTCCGAGCTTGCCGTCCAGGTCCGCATTGAGCTTCTGCAGCGCGGCCGACGTCGTGCTGTGCGCCTGCAGCGCGGCCGGGCCGGTCCATCGCTCGATCATCACGAGCCGGTCGTCGTCACGGTGCAGCGCGTACAGCTCACAGCCGTCCTCGCCGTGTACCTGCTCGACGGCGGCCAGCATCGCGGTGGTCACCTCGTCCCGGTACTGGGGCAGCGGCTTGATGGTGGCGACGACGATAACGGGCATTGCTCCTCCTTGAGTGGGCCGGAGAACGAGGCTAGCCGGAAAACGGGGCTAGCCGGAGAACAGGGCTAGCCGGAGAACAGGGCTAGCCGGAGAACAGGGCGGCCAGGGCCGGGGCGATATCGCGGTAGCCGCCGGCCAGCAGCATACGGCCGTGCCCCAGCCGGGCCAGGTCCCGGCCCAGATCGGCGTCCTGTTCGCCGGAGGTGTCCAGGAGCACGTCGAGCCGTGGCAGCCGCGCCGCGAACGGCCGCGGGTCCGGGCCCGCGTTGTGCACGCAGTCCGACAGCAGCAGCACCCGCGCGTCCCGGGCCGGCACCCGGGCCAGCTCACGCGCCGCGGCCTGGAGCGGGAACGCGATGTTGGTGAGGCCCTTGGCCGGGATGCGCAGCATCGTGTCCAGCACCTGCTGCGGCGTCACGTGCTGGCCGAGGTGGCACAGCACCGCGGCGTCGGACCAGAACGCGATCACCGCGAGATCGTCGCGGGCCAGTTCGGCGGCCAGCGCGCCGACCGTGGCCGCAGCGGTGCGCACGCGCTCGCCGCGCATCGAGCCGGACACGTCGGCCAGCAGTACCACCGAGCGGCGGGTCCGCACCCGTTCCCGGACGATGATGTCGTCCTCCTCCGGCACCGGGTGCTCGACGAGCTGCTCGATGGTCCGGTCGAGGTCGATGTCGTCGGACCCGCCCTTGTACCGGACGCTGGCCAGCTCCCCCACGCCGCGCCGGGCCGTGACGTCGCGGCGGGGACGGGGCATGGCGAGCCGCGCGGCGATCTGCCGGGCGCGGCGGAGGATCTCCGGGTCCGGGCTGGCCTCGTCGGGGGGCGTGGCGAGCAGCGTCCCCTGCTCTCCCGTCACCCCGGGCGCTCCGCTGCCGGGCCGCTTAGGTGCGCGGCCGGGCGGCCGGCGGCCGCCGGCCATCACGAGACCGCCGGAACCGCCGCGGCCGGCCTCGAGCAGGTTCGGCTGCTCATCCAGGACCTTGGGCCGGCGCCGCAGCGGCTTCAGCCGCTCGTCCCTGGCGGCGGGCCGGTGAATTGGCGTATCGGCCTGGACGGCTCTTCAACCCGGGTCCGCGGCCGCCGGGGCCAGGATGAAGTGGTCTTCCCAGATCTGCCGGAGCACCGCCTCCGGCGTGGCGTCGACGGTCTCGTCCAGGAAGATGCGCCCGGACAGCGCGACCACCATGGCGTCGAACACGATGTCCGGGTAGCGCTCCCCCGGCAAGTACGCGGGCTCGGCCGCGTCCTCGTCCGCGCGGTCGCGGGTGAGGTCGGCCAGCTCGAGCAGCTGGCCGGCTACGAGCGTGAGGTCGATGGCCCCGCGCACGCTGCTGCCCTGCCGGATGTCCGCGTGCTCGCGAGTGGCCCGGGTCACGGCCACCGCGTCGGCAATCAGCCGGTCGCGCAGCGCGGGCGGCATGTCGGGCAGCGGGGCGCGCAGCGCCACGATGCCGCGCTCGGCCCCGGCATCCTGGTAGCTGATGGCCAGCCGGCACATCCGGTCGTGTACCGACGTGGACAGCCGGGTCGTGCCCACGTTGTCGTAGGGGTTCATCGAGGCGATGACGCGGAACGTGGGCTTGGCCACGACCGTGTCGGCGCGGGGCACCGCCTGGAACCGCTCGCCCAGGATGGCCCTGGTCCGCCCGGCTTCGGGCAGGTCCGGAGCGAACAGCTCGTAGGTCGCGTGGTTGTGGATCATGTCGGTGTCGACGCTGGTCGGATGCACCGAATTGACCCGGATGAAGTCCGGCGCGAGCTCCAGGGCCAGCGTCCGCATCAGCCCCACCACACCGTGCTTGGCCGCGGTGTAATGCGCCATGTTCGGGAAGGGCATGAGGCCCGCCGTCGAGCTGGTGAGGACGATCGAGCCGCCGTGGCCACCCGCCTTCAGGTGCGGGATCGCCGCCTTGGCCGCGTGCCAGACCCCGGGCTCGCGGCGCCTACGGGCCTGTGGGGCTCGTAGGGCAGGATGGCAAGCTGGCTAGGAGCCGCCCGTCTAACTAGGCGGGAGAGCGATTAATGGCGCTCCCGGCCGGAAGCCGGCCAGCGGGTTCTCGTCACACGCGCGATCCGGCGGCCGCATCGCCGGCACCGCGGGCGACGGCACCGCGGGCGACGGCGGGCGCAGGCCGATGGACACGGGCACCGGGCGGCTGGGCCCGGCGGGCCGGCCAGCGCGCTCCGTCCGGTGCGAGTGGTCACCGGAGGGGCGCGGCGCGGACGCGCCCGCGTGCGCCAGCAAAGCGCGGCCCCCGTGGCCCTTCACGCACTCGGGGTCGGGACCGTCCAGCGGCAGGCCGGTGAAGAACTTGGCCGCCATGCAGCCGCCACGGCAGGCGTCGTACGCCGAGCAGGACGTGCACGCGCCGCCGCCCTGCGGCTGGCGCAGCTCAGCGAACAGCGGCGCCTGCTGCCACACCGCGGCGAACCCGCCGGGGCCGCGGACGTTGCCGGCCAGGAAGTTGTCGTGGATGGCGAACGGGCAGGCGTACACGTCGCCGACCGGGTCGATCAGGCACACCACACGCCCGGCACCGCACAGGTTGAGGCCGGGCAGTGCCTCGCCGAACGCGGCCAGATGGAAGAAGGAGTCCCCGGTCAGGACCTGCTCGCCGCGCGCGACAAGCCAGTCGTACAGATCGCGCTGCTGCTGCGCGGTCGGATGCAGCTCATCCCAGACGTCCGCGCCCCGCCCGGACGGGCGCAGCCGGGTCAGCCGCAGCTGGGCACCGAACCGGTCGGCGATCGCCTTGAACTCGTCGAGCTGGCCGACGTTGTGCCGGGTGACCACGACCGAGATCTTGAACCCGGCGAAGCCCGCGCCGGCGAGGTTGCGCATGGCGTCCAGCGCCATGGCGTAGGAGCCCGGCCCGCGGACCGCGTCGTTGACGTCGGCGGTGGCACCGTCCAGGGAGATCTGCACGTCGACGTAGTCGCTGGCCGCGAGCCGCCGGGCCACGGCCGGGGTGATCCTGACGCCGTTGGTGGAGAACTTGACGCCGACGTGGTGCTCGGTCGCGTAGTCGACGAGCTCCCAGAAGTCGGACCGGACGGTCGGCTCGCCGCCGCCGATGTTGACGTAGAACACCTGCATGCGTTCCAGCTCGTCGATCACCGCCCTGCATTCGGCGGTCGACAGCTCGCGCGGGTCACGCCGCCCGGAACTGGACAGGCAGTGCCGGCAGGCCAGGTTGCAGGCGTACGTGAGTTCCCAGGTCAGGCAGATCGGCGCGGCCAGGCCAAACTGGAACTGCTCAACGAGGGGCAGTGGTGCCCCGCTCACCTCGGCTGCCCCGCGGGGCAGCCGCTGGCGTCAGTACACACCGCACATGCCGTCGATCGAGATCTCCTCGATCAGCAGTTCCGCGGTATCGGTCTCGGCGTCGGGAGTGGCGGGCCCCGGGCTTTCGGTGCGGGGCCCGGCGGACGGAGACTCGCTCATACCAACTCCTCTACACGCGAAGACGTGTACCGCGCGGATTTCGGCACCGCGTGACGAATATTTTTTACGTTAACGTCACACGGTGCCGCGATCAAGAGCCCGGACTACTATCGAAGAGAATTTATGGACAACCTCCAGCCTGCAGAGACCGCAGCGCAGACCGCCGTACGCCGCGGCAGGCCGCCGGGCACCAGCCGGCGGGAGCTGGAACTGATCGCGCTCCGGCTGTTCAGCGAGCAGGGCTTCGATGAGACCCCGATCGAGCAGATCGCCGCCGAGGCCGGGGTGAGCCGGCGCACGTTCTTCCGCTACTTCGACTGCAAGGCCGGCGTGCTGTGGGGCGAGTTCGACTCCGAGATCACCGTCATCAGGGAGGCCCTGGACAAGGTGCCGGACGCGGTCCCGATGATGGACGCGATCCGGCAGGCGGTCGTGGCCGCAAACCACTACCGGGCCGAAGACGTCCCCGAGCTGCGGGCCCGGATGAACCTGATCGCGTCGGCACCGTCCCTGCAGTCCAGCGCCGCCGTCCACTACGACGCCTGGGAACACGTGGTCAGCGAGTTCGTCGCGGTCCGGACCGGGCAGCCGGCCTGGTCGCTGTACCCGCTGACCGTCGGCCGGTCGACGCTGGCCGCCTGCCGGGCCGCCTACGAGCGCTGGAGCGCGCGGGCCGACGGCGACCTGACCGTCTACCTCGACGCGGCGCTGTCCGCGCTGTCGGCCGGCTTCGACACCGCGGCGATGGATTTCCCGGTACAAGACCTGGACGGCACGCCGAGGACCTGACGGCCCCGGGGTTTAAGGCGCCCGGGAGCTAAGGAAGGGACACACGCGGGATGGGCATGCACAGCACCGGCCGGATCCGGGTGTCGCACGCGGGCGCGCTGCCGCGGCCAGCGGATCTCCGGCGGCTCTTCGCCGCGGGGCCAGCCGGCGCGGACGCCTTCGCCGAAGCGCTGCCGGGCGCGGTGGCCTCGGTGGTGGACCAGCAGATCGCCGCGGGCGTGGACATCGTCAACGACGGGGAGATCTCCAAGCGCGGCCTGTTCATCGGGTACGTGCGGGACCGGATGGCGGGGTTCGAGGCCCGCTCGTTCCCGGCCGGGACCTACCAGCCGCCGAACGCGGGCGTGACCGGCCGGGACCAGCGGGACTTCCCGGGCTTCTTCGCGGCCGGGCTGGGCGGGTTCCGGTTCGGCGCGGCCGCGGCGGCCGCCCAGCCAGGCGCACGGACCGCCGCACAGGCCGAACCCGAACCGGTCACGGCGTACTTCTGCACCGGCCCGCTGCGCTATACCGGCGCCGCGGCCGTACGCGCCGACATCGAACGGCTCGGCGCGGCCGTCCGGGAGGCGCAGGCCCGGGGCCACGACGGCGTACAGGCGTTCCTGCCGGCCATCACCCCGGGCACGGTCGAGCACTGGCTCCGCAACGAGTTCTACCCGGACGAGGAGTCCTTCCTGTTCGCCGTCGCGGACGTGCTGCACGAGGAGTACCGGGCCATCACGGACGCGGGCCTCATCCTGCAGGTCGACGACCCGGACCTGCCCGACGGCTGGCAGATGTTCCCGGGCATGACCGTGCCGGAGTACCGCCGCTACGCGGCCCTGCGCATCGAGGCACTGAACCACGCGCTGCGCGGGCTGCCCGAGGAGCAGGTCCGGCTGCACATCTGCTGGGGCAGCCACCACGGCCCGCACCGCGACGACATCCCGCTCCGGGACCTGGCAGACCTGGTGCTCAGTGTCCGCGCCGGGTGCTATTCGGTCGAGGCGGCCAACCCGCGGCACGAGCACGAATGGGCGGTCTGGGAAGAGGTCCGGCTGCCGGCAGGAAAGTCCCTCATGCCCGGGGTGGTCGGGCACGCCACCGACATCATCGAGCACCCGGAACTCGTCGCGCAGCGGCTGATCCGGTTCGCGCGGCTGGTCGGCCGGGAGAACGTCGTCGCGGGCACCGACTGCGGCCTGGGCGGCCGGGTGGGCCACCCGGAGATCGTCTGGGCCAAGCTGGCCGACCTGGCCGCGGGGGCCCGGCTCGCCACGGCCCAGCTCTGGCCGTAAACGGCGGGCGCCTCTGGCCGTAAACGGGGACACCGATCGCCCGAGTCCGTTCCGGATCAACGGTCACCCGCGGCGGCTACGGCGGTCAGGAGATCAGGAGATCAGGAGATCAGCCAGCTGGCGCGCGTTGACCTGGGCGTCGTCGGCGTAGCAGTTGTTGAAAAGGACGTGCGTGACGTCCGCATCCCGGGCGAGCTTGCGGACCTTGGGCGCCCATTCCTTCAGTTCCTGCTCCGGATACCGGTAGCGGAACTTCTCCTGGATGTCGTGACTGTCCCACTTCTCCGAACGCCCGTGCATGCGGACCACGGCCAGGGGCGCGGTGGCGGCCACCACCGGCGGAACGGAGCTGGGGTACCCCTGCGGCTCGTCCACGCAGACGTACGGCAACTGGTGGTCGGTGAGAAACTTCAGCGTGCCGGCGCGGTTGTCCTCGCTCATCCAGGTCTTGTTGCGGAACTCGATGCAGACCTGGCGCGGCGCGACCCGCTCGGCGAGCGTGAGGATGTACTCCTTACGGGCGCGCCCGATCACGAACCACTGCGGGAACTGGAACAGGATCGCGCCGAGCCGCCCGGTCAGCCGTAGCGGCTCCAGCGCGGCCAGGAAACGCTCCCAGGCCTCGTTGGTGACCTCGGGGTCGACGTCCTTGAGGTAGACGTTGGGCTTGCCGCCGGCGGCCTTCTCTACCGCGGGCCGCAGGTCCTTGGGCAGCGCGGCCACCCGCGTGGGGTGCTGGGTGAACAGGCCGAACGACTTGATGTTGAACGTGAAGCCCTTGGGCGATCGGTGCGCCCACGCCGCCGCGGTCTGTTCGGCGGGCAGCGCGTAATAGGTGGAGTCCACCTCCACCAGCGGGAACTGGCGGGTGTAGTAGCGGAGGCGCTTTTCGGGGTTGTTCGCCTCCGGCGGGTACCACCCCGACTCGATCAGCGTCCTGTCCGTCCACGAGGCCGTGCCGACCCGGATATCAGCCATACCAGCAGGGTAAACGCGGCCGGTACGGGACCAGGGACGCGGGCGCCGGGCACGCTCCGTCGGGCCTGGTCAGAGGCCCTCGCACTCGGCTCGACCACCCCCTCCATGGCCAGGATGCGGCACGCCCGGGCCGTGGCGTCACGCCGCTCGGGGATCTGGCTCTGGTCAGGCATCGTCGTCCTCCGGGGCCGGCGGGAGGCGCGGGTAGACGCGCCGGGCGTTGAGCTCGAAGACCTTACGGCGGTCCGTCTCGCTCAGGCCCAGCTTGTCGACGTACTTTTTGGTGTCGTCCCAGGCGAAGCCGTTGTCCGGATTGATCCCGCGGACCGCGCCGAGCATCTCGGAGGCGAACAGGATGTTGTCCGGGCCGATGACGCCGGCCAGCAGGTCGATGCCCGGCTGATGGTAGACGCAGGTGTCGAAGAAGACGTTCCGCATGACGTGGCCGGCCAGCGGCGGGCGCCCCATCCGCTCGGCCAGGCCGTGAAAACGCCCCCAGTGGTACGGCACCGCGCCGCCGCCGTGCGGGATGACGAACCGCAGATCCGGGAACCGCCCGAACAGGTCCCCCTGGACGAACTGCATGAACACGGTCGTGTCCGCGTTGAGGTAGTGCGCGCCGAGGGTGTGGACCGCCGGGTTGCACGACGTGGACACGTGGATCGTGGCCGGTACGTCGAGCTCGGTCATCTTCTCGTACAGCGGGAACCAGTACTCGTCCGTCATCGGCGGCGAGGTCCAGTAGCCGCCGGATGGGTCCGGGTTCAGGTTGCAGCCGACGAATCCGAGCTCGGTCACGCACCGGTCCAGCTCGGCCACGCAGCCGTCGAGGGGGCCGCCGGGCACCTGGGGCAGCTGGGCCACGCCGGCGAAGTTCCGCGGGAAGAGGCGGCTCACGCGGTGGATCAGGTCGTTGCAGGCGCGCGCCCAGGACCGGGCCGTGGCCGGGTCGGTGACGTGGTGCTCCATCCTCGACGCCTGGGGCGAGAAGATGGTCAGGTCGGTGCCGCGCTCGCGCAGCAGCCTCAGCTGGTTGGCCTCCACACTCTCGCGGATCTCGTCGTCGGTGATCTTGGCCGGGACGGGCTCGGGGAGGGCGTTCTCCTTTCCGGCGGCCAGGTCGGTGAGGCGGCCGAGCTGGGCCTGGCGGAATTGCCGATGCGGCGCGGGCGCCGTCGTGAAGTGCCCGTGGCAGTCGATGATCATCCAGCGTCCCCGGGCCGGGCGGCGTCCGCGGGGGCGTCGACGTAGGTCAGGCCGCGCTCGGCCAGGCGCTCGCGCATGGCGTTCACGTCGAGGCTGAGCTCGCCGGCCGCGTAACGCTTACGGGCGGCCGCTTCCTTGTCCGTCCGGGCCCGGCACGCCTCCAGCACGTCCGCGGCGTCGTGCCGGGCGACCACGGCCACCCCGTCGTCGTCGGCCACGATCACGTCGCCGGGCCGGATCAGCTGGCCGGCGCAGACCAGGGGCCGGTTGACGTCGCCGAGGACCTCCTTGACCGTCCCCGCGGCCGACACGCACCGGGACCAGACCGGGAACCGCATGTCGGTCAGCCCGCGGACGTCACGGCAGCCCGCTTCGATGACCAGGCCCCGGATGCCGCGCGCCTGCAGCGCGGTGGCGAGCAGTTCGCCGAAGTAGCCGTCGTCGCAGCGGGACGTCGGCGCCACCACGAGCACATCGCCGTCCTGGCACTGCTCGACGGCCACGTGGATCGTCCAGTTGTCGCCGGGCGGCACGCTGACCGTCACGGCGGTCCCGGAGATCTGCGCGCCCGGGTAGATCGGGGTCATATACGGCGCGAGCAGGCCGGTCCGGCCCTGCGCCTCGTGCGTGGTAGCCACGCCGAAACCGGCGAACGCGCCGGCGGTCTCGGCGTCGGCGCGCCGGATGTTGCGGACGACGGTCGGCACTTCATTCCTCCCAGGGCATGAGCGGCACGTGCACCACATCTTCCCCGGCTTCGCCGCCGATCGCACGGATGGCCCGGTCAACCTGGCTGAGCCCGAACCGGTGAGTAACGAGTTCCGCCGGCGGGTATCGTCGCACCCGCGCTGGCCGAGATGATCACCGAGCCGTGGATGGCGACCCCGTTCAAGGGCGGTCAGCACCAGCAGCGCCTCGACCAGATCGCCGCCCTGGAGCGCGGCGGGCGGCTCGGCTGAAGCCCAGCCCGGGACCTGGCTGGTCAGGTGGGATGAGGCGAGGGGTGGCGGGGCTCGTAGATGGGAAGCTCCCCGCCGTCCGGCATGCGGATGGCGGCCAGTAGCCCCCAGCCCTGGTCGGAGGGCTCCCGCGCGATCTCCACCCCTTTGCCCCGCAACTCAGTGAGCGTGGCCGCGATGTCGTCGCACATCAGGTAGAGCTCGTGGCGGCTGTCCCCGTCGGCCGGATGGACGGCCAGCTCGGCCGGGGGCAGGGCGAAGATGAGCCAGCCCCGGCCCGCGTCTACCGACGGCAGGCCCAGTACGTCGGCGAAGAACGCGCGGACCTTCTCCGCTTCGGGGGAGAACACGATCGCGTGCACGCCGTTAATCACGTCCCGATCCTAGCTACCGTTGGCGACGACACCTGGAGACGGGCACCGCATCACCTGTTTCGCCACCGACGCCAGGACCGGCCGTGGTCGAGCCGGATTGGCTGATCAGATACCGTGCGCCGCCAGTCATCGTCAGCATCCGGAAGTGGACTTCCCCCGGTGGTGGTCGTTCCCGGGTGCGGCCCGCGGGCAGTGCCCGGCGGGCCCCTGGCGGCCGAGGTGGCCGCGCAGGACATCGGCCGGCAGCGGCTCGGCCAGCAGGTAACCCTGGATCGCATCGCAGCCTAGCTCGGCCAGCGTGTCGTACTGTTCCTGCGTATCCACGCCCTCGGCGACCGTCTCCAGCCCGAGGGCGCGGGCCATCCTGATGACGGACGCGACGATGATCCGCGACGACGGGTCGGCGAGGTCCATGACGAACGACCGGTCGATCTTCAGCACGTCGAAGTCGAGCTGCCGAAGCCGGGCCAGCGAGGAGTACTCGGTGCCGAAGTCGTCCAGGTACACGCCGACGCCGAGGGACTGCAGCTGGCGCAGCGCGCCTACCGCCTGGGGCATATCGGCGCCGAGCAGGTGTTCCGTCACCTCGATCCCGAGCCGCTGCGCCCTCAGCCCGGTGCGCTCCAGCACGCCGGTGACCAGGTCGACGACGCCCGGCTGGGACAGCAGCCGATCGGACAGGTTCACCGACACGGTCACGTCGTGCGGCCAGCTGGCCGCCTCGCCGCATGCCGTCTCGAGGACCCATCGGTCGACGGCGGGTGCCAGACCGGCCTCGTCAGCTACCGGGAGGAAGGTCGCCGGGAGGACCACGCCGTGCCCCGGGCGGTCCCAGCGGACCAGCGCTTCGACCTTGCGGACGACCCCGTCGCCGGTGGACACGATCGGCTGGTAATGCAGCAGGAGGCCGCCGTCGCGCAGCGCGGCACGCAGGCCGTTCTCGATCTCCATCCGGGTGGTGACGGTGGAGACCATGTCGGCCTCGTACACGTGGACCCGGGCACGGCCGCCGCGTTTCGCGCTGTACATAGCGAGGTCGCTCTTGCGGAGCAATTCCTCGCCGGAGGCCGACGTGTCGCTGGTGACGACGCCGACGGACACGGACACCACCACGTCGTACTCGCCGAGATGGAACGGGACGGAGAACGCGGCGACGATCGACTCGCCGATCAGCCGGGCCTCGGTCGTGCCCATGATGCCCGGGCACAGGATGACGAACTCGTCTCCGGACAGCCGGGCCACCAGGTCGCCGGGGCGGATCGCGGCCCGGAACCGGTCAGCCGCGTTCACCAGGACGGCGTCGCCGACGTCGTGCCCGAGGCTGTCATTGATCAGCTTGAACCGGTCCAGGTCGCAGAACAGCAGCGCAATGTCAGCGCCGATCCCGCGGGCGCGGGCCAGCTCGGCGTCGAGCAGCTCGTGGAACCGGGCCCGGTTCGGCAGTCCGGTCAGCGCGTCATGTCCGGCCTGGTAGCGCAGCCGCTCTTGGAACGTCTTCTGCGCCGAGATGTCCCGGGCGACGATGGTCGTGAACAGGCCGGTATCGGCCGCCCAGACGCTGACGGACGTCAGCAGGTACAGCCTGGTGCCGTCCCGGTGCCGGGCGGTCAGCTCCAGCGACAGCTCGGCGTGCGTGCCGCCGGCGAGCCGCTCGCCGACGATGGCTTCCAGCCGCTGCCGCTCACCATCCGGGAGCAGAACGCCGGAGCTCTGCCCGCACGCCTCGTCGGCGGTCCAGCCGAACAGCCGCTCGGCGGCCGGGTTGAAGGACGTGAGCACGCCGGTCTCGTCGGTGGTGATGAGCGCGTCGCCGGCGCTTTCGACGATCGCGCGGGTGAACGCCTCCCGGGTGCGCAGCTTCTCGTACAGTTCGGCCATTTCGCAACCGGACACGTCGATGGACCGTTCGAGGGTGTACCGGTCGTTGTCCGCGTCGGTGTAGGCGACGCTGATCCGGGTGAGCAGCTCGCGCCACTGCTGGGCGCCGAAGCCGGCGTCTGGGCCGGGTTCCGGAGGATGGTCCGCGGTGAGGCCGAGCCGGGCCAGCTGCCGGAGCAGCAGCGGATGCAGGCCGTCGGCCGCCTGCACGGGCGGGATGGCGCCGGGCCCAGCCGGGGCGGAGGGCGGCGCGGCGTGGCGGCCGGTCACTGGCGTTCCCCGAGCACGGTCACGGTCATCGTCTGGTTGTGCATCCGGGTCCGGCCGCCGCAGGCCAGGGCGATCTCGCCGAAGGAGTAGAAGCCGGTCATGGTGGTGTTGGAGGCGAGCCCTTCGAGCGCCGCGTCAAGCTCCTCCTCGGTCCGCTCGCCCAGGGCCAGCCGCCGCGCGACGCAGCTGACGGCGATGGCGAGCCACTCCGCTGGCTTACCGGCGCCCCGGCCGGCGGCCGGCGCGACGTCGTCGGCCGCGTTCTGCGCCGCGGTGCCGGCCGCGTCGACCAGCCAGTCCCTGGTGGACCGCATCAGCTCCACGGTGCTGCCCTGCGGGATGTCGCCGGCGAAGGTGAGCGACTGCGCGGCCTCGTCGACGGCCAGTATGCTCCGCACGATCTTCTCGCCGCCGTCCTCGGTGTGCAGCCCGAGCGGGAACAGCAGCGCGGTCGCCGGCAGTCCGGCGGCGCGGTCACCGAGGTAGCGCTTGTACAGCGCGAGCGCGGGCTTCCCGTCCACCTCGTAAAGCACGTTGCCGTCGGAGCGGGTCACTCGCCGGGCCGGGCCGAAGATCCCCCAGCCGACCGCGCTGCCGTAGCCGGCCTGCAGGGCATCGCCGGACAGGAAGACGCCGGCGACAGCGGTCGGCAGGGGTGCCTTCCCGGCGAGCACCCAGGTGCGCAGGAACCCGTCGGCGCCTGCGGCGAGCCCGCCGGACACCGGCAGCGCAGGTGCTCCGGCCGGCCGGGTGCGGGCGAGGCCGTCGACGATGCCTTCGGTGAGCTGGTCGCCGTTGACGTTGATGCCGGACGACAGGACGAACAGGGCGGTATCGTCCGGCCGGCGCTGCTCGGCGAGTTCCTGCCCGGCCTGCCGTGAGGTGCGCGAGCCAGGGCGCACGGCCACGATGCGGACCCGGACCTGATCGAACGTGACGACGGTGACGATGAGCGGGGCCGGGTCGAGCCGGACACCCGGGGCAGCCCCTTGGCCTGGGACGGGCCGGGGCACGCTGGCGAACTGGCCGGCCCCCGAGCAGCCGGTGACGGCAGTGCCCGGATAGGCGGCGACAAGCTCATCGAGCGGCGCCGGGTCGTCGACGAGCGCCGACTCGCCGAACGCCAGGACGAGGGTGTGCCCGGGAACGGCCGGGGGGAACGGGCCGGACCAGCCGTGTTCGTGGCTCCAGGTAAGCATTTCGGTTCGCATGACATAGTCCCCGGTTGAGTCTTACCCGGGCCCTGCGGCGCCGCTGACCGCGAAGGCAAAAGGAGGGTCGGTCTGCCTATCGTTAATTAGCACCAGAATTTGCCCGCATATGTCGCGAATCCGGAAGAATCGTGCTCAGTGCCACCCCCATCGCGGCTACCCCATCATGGGTCAACCACATCACGCCCCGCCTGTCATAGACGCAGGTCAACCGAGCTTTTCTATAATGCGTAAAGAAGAATACGCCGTTGCCTGCGGTTGCACTAGCCTCGATGTTTGGTGATCTTGCCTGGGTGACTTGAGGCTTCGGCTGGCTGGCCTTTTTTCAGGGTAGCAGGGGCGCAACGGAATGGTTTGGCCGCAATTGAATGAAAGACCCGGAAAGGGCGCAAAGAGCACATCGCCGAAGGATGGGACCTTAGAAAGTCCGCCGCCTTCGGCTCCTCATCCGCTCCCCCATTGAGACCCCGGTCGGCTAGGGTCGCCCGGTGGGTCCTCACCATCAGCGCCGTACTCCCATAGGGTCGGCGCGTCATCAGAACGAGCCTCCGGGTCACTACTGCGCGTGTCCGGGGCCGCCATCAGGCGGGCACTCGTGGTCGCCGCCACTGGCCTCACCGGGTGTGCCGCCACCAGTAGCGCCCGGCGATGAGTTCCTTCAGTCCACGGAGACGGTCAGCCGCCAAACCGCGTGATGACATAGGTATGGCGGACTCAGCGGAAATCCACGCCAGCCGGCCGGGCGTGGGCCCGGCCGGCTAGCGGCTGGTTCGTGCCGGCGCGGGCCCGGGATCCGGATCGGAACTCCGGCCCGGCGCCGGGCGCCGGTTCTCCCGGGGTCAGAAATGCTCCGGGGTGTTCCGCAAGCTGCTCACCCTGGTCTGGGCGTCGTTGCACTCGGCGACGATCGCGGCGATGCGCCGGCCGATGCGAGCCAGTGGACCCCGTATGCCCTGCGTCACGTGCTGGTTCATCGTTCCTCCTTGGTTTCCGGCCATCTCACCGCCGGTCACCATTGAGTCTCGCCGTAAGGCCCTCCTTGGCGCATTGGAGGAAATCCCTATTTTGACCGCCGAGATAGGCCTTAGCCGGCCCGAAACCGGCTTACCCGCAGTTGGCGCCTTAGTGCTCCGGCGGCACTTCGCGATGAAGGCTGTGGTGCCGGTGTGGTCATGCGGGATGAGGGCCAGCGGTCAGCGGAATCCGCCGGCGGGCACCGCGAGGGCGAGGACGTGGCCGTCAGGGTCTAGCGCGTAGCCAACGCGCTCGCCCCACGACCGGTCCCGCATGCCGTCGAGTAGCCTGCCGCCGCCGGCGGCCGCGCGCGCCAGTGCGGCGGGCGCATCGGCGCGGCGCAGGTAGAGCTCACATCGCTGGCCGGTGCCGCCGCGGATCTGGCTGGCCAGAAGGTCTTCCATATCGGCGGCTGGCATGAGTCCCAGGGTTGCCCCGCCCAGGTCGAACTCGGCCATGCCCGGCACATCCAGCACAGGCTCGGCGGCCAGGACATGACGGTAAAAGGCCGTCGCCCTGGCCTGGCTGGCGACATAAAGGATGAACTCCGCAGCTTCCACACGCCCACCCTGTCACTGCTCCGGCGCTGCCCCGGCATCCCGGGTGACTAAGACTCGTGTGCCGGACCGCAGACCAGGACGGGGCAGGGGGCGCGGCGCAATAGGTCGCTCAGCGTGCTCCCGAGTACCAGTTTCCTGAGTTCGTGATGCCCGTGAGCGCCGATGACCAGGGCCTGAGCGTCCCGTTCGCGGGCCACCCGGACGAGCGTCTGGGCCACCGTGGCATCGTCCGCCACCGCCAGGCCGCTAGCTTCCAGACCAGCCTGGCCGGCCAGGGCCGCGCCCTGTTCGGCCAGTCGCTGGGCCGCCTCGTACGCGGCCGTTTCCGCCTCGAAGGCGGTACGCACGTCGAGGGCGGCGGGCGGCATCTCCAGCACTCTTTCGGGGAGCGTCGCCGCCTCGAAGGCGCGGCCCGCTTCCCATACGACCAGCACGAGGGCGGGGCGCGGGGCGAAGAGGCCGGCCGCCTCACGCAAGGCCCGCTCGGCGCCGGGCGTGCCGTCGAAACCAACGATGACGGGACCTGAATGCGTCACCCCCCGAACGCTACCTTCCGGTCGGTGGCCAGGTTTGATCAGCCCCGAATTTGCTCGCCCAGATGTGCCGGGCCGGCCTGGGCGGGAACCCGTATGCGCGCCCGCTCGACTGATGCCCCGCCGTCCACGGGGTGACGGGCGGCTCCGCGCGTGCCGTGTGGCCAGGTGGAATGGTCGGGATTTCGTCGGGCATGTCATAGTTGTCTACAGCTGCCGGATCTCATCCGAGCAGGCCTCGTCAGGGATAGGTACCTGGGCGGCACGGCAGCGGGAACCATAGGTCCACCGGAGATACAGATGAGCCTGCCCGAGCGCCAGCAGTCGGTCCTTGACGAGATCGAGCAGAGTCTCCACAAAAGTGATCCCGGGCTGAAATCGATGTTCGCGGGCTTCGCCAAACTGGCATCGCCGTCGTCCACACCAACGACCAAGGCCACCTCCGGCAGGCGGTCGATGCTGATCTCCATCGTGGCGCTCAGCGTGCTGGGCGCGGTCTGGCTCGTGGTCACCGTCGTCGCCACGGGTAACGCCTGCCCGGGCCTTCCGTCGGACCAGGCTGTCGTCAGCGCCGCTCAGCGGTACGCCGCCTGCAGCCACGCCACGGCCGCCTGGAGCAAGGGCGGCCGCTGAGCCCCGGAATCACGACCTCGCGGCCGTTTCCGACAGGGGCACGTCCGGGTCGGCCAGGCGCGCGGGGTCGGCGACCCAGGGTTGACACCGGCGGGGGCCGGGCCATTAGGCTGAGCCATCGAGTTAGGTAAGGCTTACCTAACTTATGTGGACATTCGGGGCACGGCCGACGCTGGGAGGGCTCTTTGCCTGCGGGAGACGCGCACGTCAGCGACGACGAGCTCACCCCGCCTCCCTTGGCCCAGGGCGAACCCGGCCAGCACACGGGCCGCCAGCACACGGGCCGCCGGAACGCGCTGGCCCTGAGCCTGCTGGCCGTGTGGGGACCCGGCCTCATCGTGATGCTGGCCGACACCGACGCCGGCTGCCTGATCACCGCGGCCCAGTCCGGTGCCCAGTGGGGCTACTCGATGGTCCTGCCGCAACTGGTCCTCATCCCGATCCTGTTCATGGCCCAGGAGATCACGGTCCGGCTCGGCGTGGTCACCGGGAAGGGGCACGGGAAGCTCATCCGCGAGCAGTTCGGGGTGGGCTGGGGCCTGCTGTCGGCCACCACCCTGCTGGCGTCGTCGATCGGTGCGCTACTGACCGAGTTCGCCGGCGTGGCCGGGGTCGGTGAGCTGTTCGGCATCTCCCGCTGGGTGACGGTCCCCGTGGCCACGGCCTTCCTGCTCGGCCTGGCTCTAACCGGGAGCTACCGGCGGGTCGAGCGGATCGGAATCGCGATCGGGCTGGCCGAGCTGGCCTTCATCCCCGCCATGCTGCTGGCCCATCCCAGCGTGCACGACCTGTTCCACGGGCTGGGCTCGGTGCCACTGGGGAACCGTTCCTACGTCTACCTGCTCGCCGCCAACGTCGGTGCGGTGATCATGCCGTGGATGATCTTCTACCAGCAGAGCGCGATCGTCGATAAGGGCCTCCGCCCGAACATGCTGCGGGCCGAGCGGCGGGACACGGCGGTCGGCGCCGTCATCACCCAGGGGATCATGATCGTGGTGATCGTCGCGTTCGCCGCCACTATCTTCAAGGTCAACCCGCACGTCCCCCTGAACACGGTCGGCCAGCTCGCCGGGGCGCTGACCCCGTTCATCGGCGCGACGTCCGGCAAGATCCTGATCGGCGCGGCCATCCTGGGCGGGGCCCTGGTCGCCGCGCTCGTCGTGTCCCTGGCCGGCTCGTGGGGCATCTCCGAGGTACTCGGCTGGCGGCACAGCCTCAACGAGCGGATCAACCGCAAGAACGCCAAGTTCTACCTCGTCTACGGGCTCGCGCACGTCGTGGGCGCGGCTCTGGTGCTGGCCAGCGTGAACCTGATCAGCCTGGCCGTCGACGTCGAGGTGATGAACGCCCTGCTGCTGCCGATCGTCCTCGGTTTCCTGCTCGCCCTCGAGCGGAAGGCGCTCCCCCCGCAGCACCGGATGCGCGGCGCGTACCGGGTCGTCTGCACGGGCCTGTGCCTCGTCGTCATCGGCTTCGGCCTGTACATGGTGCCCGCCACGCTGGGCTTCTAGCGTCAGGCCAGGGCGGGCCCCGGCAACAGGCGCCGTTCGGCCTCGGCCAGAGCCAGTTCCACGGCGCCCAGCGTCACCGCCTCGTCACCGAGCCGGGACAGTGCCAGCCGCGGCCGCACCAGGGTCAGCGGGGCCACGCTGGCCTCGATCGCCTCCAGCAGGGTCGCCCCGGCCCGGGACACGCTCGCGCCGATGACCACCAGGTCTGGGTCGAGCACGAGCAGGACCGGTGCGAGCCCGCGCGAGAACCGGGCCGCGATCGTCCGCAGGGCCTCCACCGCGGCGGCGTCACCGCGGGCGGCGGCGGCGAACACCGCCTCCGCGGTCACGGCGCCCGGCGCCGCGTCGATGAACGAGGGCAGCGCCCCGCCCCGGCGCCGCGCCGCGGCCCGGGCCACCTCCGCGATCGCCTCCGCGCCCACCAGCCGCTCGAACGGCCCCCGGCCCGCCTCGTCCGGCTGTGCCGTCGTGCCCTCGTCCAGGGCCAGGAAGCCGATCTCCCCCGCCGCGTTCGCGGCGCCCCGGTGCAACTGGTCACCGATCAGGACACCGGCCCCGACGCGCTCGCCCCACAGGATGAACACGACCGTGTGCGCGTCCCTGGCCAGCCCGTGCCGCCGTTCCGCGAGGACGGCCAGGTTCGCGTCGTTCTCGACCTGGACCGGGCAGCGGAACGAACGGCGCAGCTCGCGGGCCAGCTCGATCTTCCAGCCGGGCAGCTGGGGGGCCAGCACGACGGCACCGCGCGGCCAGTCGACGAGGCCCGGCGTCCCGGCGGCGACACTGGCGACGTCAGCGCGGCGGATACCAGCCCGGCCGAGTGCGCTGGTGGCCGCCGTACGCAGCGCGGCGAGCAGGTCGGCGCTGCTGCTCGCGCCGGAGGTCACCCCGCGGTGCTGGGCCACGATGGTCCCGGCCAGGTCGGCCACGGTGACCAGGGCCTGGTTTCGCCCGATGTCGATGCCGACGACGTAGGCGGCCTCTGACCGGAACCTGACCAGCCGGGCCGGACGGCCGGAACGGACGGCCCCGTCGTGGCCCGGCTCGACGTCGGCGACCAGGCCGCCGGCGTGCAGCTGATCCACGACCTGGCCGACGGTCGGCCGGGACAGGCCAGTCCGCGCGGCCAGATCGGACAGGCTGAGCGGTCCCGCCCCGCGCAGGGCGGCGAGCACGTGCGCGCTGTTGATCTGGCGCAGCAGCGGTGGCGCGCCATGCGCGGGCGTCGCTGACCCTCCGCCGCCGGGCGCCGCTGGCACCGTGCCGCCGGATGCCCGCGCGGAGCCACGCGCGGCCGCGCCAGGCTCGGTTCCTGGGCCGCCGGATGCCGACGACTCCATCCTTCCCCCCTTGGCCGGCGCGGCCGCCCGCCCTTGACCCGCACGACCGCGTGCAGCATGATATGCAGCAATATTTAATAAATACTCTTTCATATGTCTTCGGACAACCGGCTGCGTACCGCAGGCCGGATAGCAGGAGGCCATTCTCGTGAGGTTTACCAGACGCAGAACACGCTGGGCCCGGTGGGCCGGCCCGGCCGCGGGGGCCTGCGCCGCCGCCGTGACGCTCGCCGCGTGCGGGGGCAGCAGCGGGGGCAGTACGGCCGGGGGCAGTTCGTCCGGCACGATCAGCGTCGTCATGGCCCAGTACAGCAGCAAGACCCAGCCGTACTGGACCTCCCTGGTGTCGCGCTTCGAGAAGGCGAACCCGAAAATCAAGGTCAACCTGCGGGTCATCGACTGGGACACGCTGCTGCAGCAGGTGCCGACGATGATCCAGACGCACTCGTACCCGGACGTCCTCAACTTCAACGCGTACAGCACGTTCGCCTCCTCCGGCCTGCTCCAGCCGACCAAGGACGTGCTGTCCCCCGGCACCGAGGCGGACTTTGAGTCCTCCTTCCTGGGCAGCGACTCGATCAACGGCACGCAGTACGCGATCCCGTGGATCGCGAGCGTCCGCGCGCTCGGCTACAACAAGCAGGCGTTCAGCAAGGCCGGGATCACGTCACCGCCGACCACGTGGGCGCAGTTCGAGACCGACGCGAAGAAGACGGAGAAGGCCGGTTACACCGGAGCCTGCATCGCGCTCGGCTCGGAGGAATCCCAGGCCGAATGGTCGCTGTGGATGTGGTCCAACGGCGGAAGCTGGACCAGCCCGTCCGGCCAGTGGTCGGTCAACAGCGCCAAGAACATCCAGGCCATGGCCTTCCTGCGGAAGCTGGCCAACACGGACAAGGTGACCGAGCCCAACCCGGGCTCGACCAACCGCACCGACGGCTGCTGGTCGCAGTTCGCCGAGGGCAAGGTCGCGATGACGGAGATCATGCCGCTCGGGACGTTCCAGTCCACCTCGATGAAGGGCTCGTCCGTGCAGTGGGCGTCGGCCCCGTGGCCGCGGTCGTCCGCCAGCATCCCGCAGTTCACGCTGGGGGTGCAGGACCTGCTGATGTCGTTCAAGAAGCCGGGCAACACGGCGATGGTGCGGACGTTCCTCGATTTCGTCTACCAGAAGAGCAACTACCTCAGCTTCGTCCAGGGCGAGGGCTTCCTGCCCACCACCAAGTCGGCGAGCGCGGCCATGGCCAGCGACCCGGTGACCGGTGAGGGCATCAAACTGCTGCCGGAGGCCAAGTTCTACCCGGCCACCAACCCGGCGTGGAACAAGGTGCAGAGCACGGTGCAGAGCCAGCTGGGTACGGCCATCGCGCCGTCCGCCAATCCCAGTTCGGTGCTCGGCCAGATCCAGCAGATCGCGCAAACGTCGGGATGACGGCGGCCGCATCGCGGCGCGACAGCAGCCGGCGCGGCGGCGGGATCCTCCCGCTGCTGCGCCGGCTGGCTCCGGTGTGGTGGCTGGGGCCGAGCGTCCTGCTGATCGCCCTGGTCATCGTCTACCCGGCGATCGAGATGATCAGGACGTCGTTCCTGAAGGTCAACTCGATCGGCCTCACCGAGGGATCGGCCGGGTTCGGCGACTACCGCAACCTGTTCGGCGAGCCCGCGCTCGGCCACGTGCTGCTCAACACGGTGCTGTGGGTCGTGCTCGTCGTCGCCGCGACGATCGTGATCTCGCTCGGGCTCGCGCAGTTCCTGAACAAGCGGTTCCCCGGCCGGCGGATCGTCCGCTGGGCGCTGATCGTGCCCTGGGCGGCGTCGCTGGTGATGACCGCGACGGTGTGGCGGTACATCTACGAGGGCAGCTACGGGATGCTCAACCGGGTGCTGCTCGACCTGGGCCTCATCCACACGCCGGTCGAGTGGTACCAGGACAATTCCACCTCGTTCTGGTGCCTGATCGTCGTGGGCATCGTCGTATCCATCCCGTTCAGCACGTTCGTCATGCTCGCGGGGCTGCAGTCCATCCCGGCGGACGTCTACGAGGCGGCCCGGGTGGACGGCGCCGGCCCGGTGCAGACCTACCGCAAGGTGACCTTCCCGCTGCTGCGGCCGGCGCTGCTCACCTCCACCGTGCTGAACACCATCTACGTGTTCAACTCCTTCCCCATCATCTGGGTCATCACGGGCAAGCTGCCCGGCGATCAGACCGACACCACGGTCACGTTCATGTACAAGATCGCGTTCACCTACCGCCTCGATGTGGGCGAGGCGGCGGCGCTCGCGGTCATCAACGTGGTCTTCCTGCTCATCGTGGTCAGCATCTTCCTGCGCCGGGTCCGCTGGACCGCGGGCGACGAGACCGGGCCCCGGGGAACCCGGCGCGGACGGCGGACGGCCCAGTGGGCTCGCGCCACGGTGCTAGCCCGGGGGGCGACCCCCCGGAACCCCCCGCATGCGATGCTGGCCCGGGGGGACGCCCCCCCGGAACCCCCCGCATGCGCTTCGCGCCCCGCAGCGGTAACTCGCCGACACACCGGCCGCTCACCCAGGCCTCCGGCCTGGGGTCGCTGGGCCGGTAACGAGCGCCTCGCCGTAACCTATGCGGCGATGACCGGGGCGGGCCGCCTGCCGCTGGTCACCGGCGCGGCGATGACCGAAGCGCTGCCCGTCCCGGCCGCTCCCGGTCATCCGGGCCCGGAAACTCATAATGCGAAACGGACGTCCGCGAGCGCCGTCCCGCCCCGCGCGCCCGGCCCCCTGCAGCGAACCGGCCGGGCCCTGGCCCGGGCCTGGTCCCCGGTGCGGCCGGTGGGGCTGGTCGTCATCGGCGTAATCGTGGCGGCCTTCTTCCTGGCCCCGTACGCGGTGATGTTCCTGGGCGCGCTGAAGTCGAACGAGGACCTCTTCCACAGCCCGGCGCTTTACCTGCCGACACACTGGGAGTGGGGGAACTTCGCCAGCGTCTGGAAGCAGATCCCGCTCGCGTCCTACCTGGCGAACAGCCTGATCATCGCGGCGGTCTCGACGGCGATCGTGCTGCTGGTGTCGTTGCCGGCCGCCTACTTCACCGCGCGGCACGAGTTCCGCGGCAAGCGCGCGTTCCTCTACACCGTCCTGGTCACGCAGATGTTCGCGCCGGTCGCGCTGGTCATCGGGATCTTCCGGGAAGTGAACCTGGTCAACGGCGCGGTCAACAGCTACTGGGCGATCATCCTGGTCGACTCCGCGTTCAACCTGGCGTTCTCGGTCTGGATCCTGAACGGCTACCTGGCCAGCATCCCCAAGGAGATCGAGGACGCCGCCATGGTGGACGGCGCGGGGCCGCTGCGGACGATGTTCCGGATCGTGCTGCCGCTGGCCCGGCCGGGCATCGTGACCGCCGTGATCTTCACGTTCATCCAGGTCTGGAACGAGTTCGTGGTGGCGGAGACGATCTTCAACAATCCGACCCAGAACCGGGAGACGCTGACGGTCGGGATCAACGCGTTCGTCGGCCTCTACCAGACCCAGTACCAGTACCTGTTCGTGGCCTCGATCATCGGGATCGTCCCCGTGGTCGTGCTGTTCGCGTTCATCGAGCGCTACCTGGTCAGCGGCCTCACCGCGGGCAGCATTAGATAGAGCTGTGCTGGCCCNNCCCGGTTCGCTGGGCCGGTAGCGAGAGCGCCTCGCCGTAACGACAGCGATGGCGCCACCGTAGCCATCCGAGCGGCTACGGCGGCGCCATCATGGCTGCAGATCTGGGGCTGCGGAGATGCAGGTTACGGCTGGAGGACGCCCTCGATTTCGAGGTCCAGGGTGACCTTGTCGCTCACGGCCACGCCGTTGGTGCCGGGGATCGCACCGTTGAAGCTGACGCCGAAGTCGCTCCGGCTGATCTCGCCCTTCGCGGAGAAACCGGCGCGCGTGCCGCCGTACGCGTCCGGGCCGAAGCCGTTGAGCTCCAGCTTGAGGGTCACCGGCCGGGTGACCTCCCTGATCGTGAGGTTCCCGTCGAGCAGGAAGTCGTCCCCGTCCGGGCGCACGCCGGTGGACTGGAACGTGATCGTCGGGTGCTTCTCGACGTTCAGGAAGTCCTCACTGCGGACGTGGTTGTCCCGGTCGCTGTTGCTGGTGCTGATCGACGCGGTGTCGATGGTGGCCGCGACGGTGGACTGCAGCGGGTCGGCGCCGGTGGTAAAGGTGCCCTCCACCTTCTCGAACTTGCCGCGGACCTTGCTGACCATCATGTGCCGGACGATGAAGCCGACCTCGGAGTGGACCGGGTCGATCGCCCACGTACCCGCGACGTAGCCGGGGATCTCGGTAGCAGCAGTGCTCATAGCGTCTCCTATCGTTATCTGCAGGAAGTGTAGTTCTTAACCGTGCTCAGGTTCCTAATAGTAACCACAATATATTTGAAGCGTCAAGTTTCCTGTTTGAAGCTTAAAGCTTTCTTGTTAAGCCTGTATCCTAGTTACATGGCAGTAACCAGTACCGATGGGGCAATGCGGGCTGACGCCAACGCGTCGCACCTGGTTGCGGGCGCGGCAGCGCCGTCCAGCGGTGCAGGTGGCGGGCTGCGGGGCCTGCCGGACACCAGTACCGGGCGCCCGCCGCTGTCGGGGTGCCGGGCGCGGGCCATCCTGGACCGCGTCGGTGACAAGTGGTCCGTCTTCGTGATCGACCGGCTGGGGCAGGGCAGCCACCGGTTCAGCGAGCTGCGCCGCGGCATTGACGGTATCACCGGCCGGATGCTGACCGTCACCCTGCGCGGACTGGAACGCGACGGCCTGGTCTCGCGGACGATCCATCCCGTCATCCCGCCCCGGGTGGACTACGAGCTCACGCCCATGGGCCTGACCCTGCTGAAGACGATCGAGCAGCTCATCGACTGGGCCGACAGCCACGTCGCCGACATTCACGCGGCCCAGACCGCCTACGACGCCCGGCACGCGCCGGACCCACTGGACGCGCTGGAGCCTCCCGGCCAGGGTGACCCCGAGATCGCCGCCTGCGAAGCCGCCGAGTCCGCCTGCGACTGAGTATCCCGTTGTCCTGGGTGCTGGTGTGACTGGGCTGAGGCTCCCGTCGCGGGCAGGCGCGCAAGGTCCGTTAATTAAAAAATGGGCGCGAGCACAGCCAGCCCCGATGCCAAGATGGCGACCTGACCGGACGCCTTGCCGTTCTGGACGCCGGTGTGAGGCGGCCCCTTAATGAGCGCCGTTTCACGGCGTAGGCTGCGGGCGGGAGGCAGCCATGGAGTTCGAGCACATCCTGGTCGAGCGTTCGGGCGATTTCGCGACCGTCACGATGAACCGGCCGCGGCGCCGCAACGCACTCTCGCTGGCGCACATGCGCGAGCTGATCACGGCCTTCCGTGACATCGGCGACAGCGACGCCCTGGGGGTCGTCCTGGCCGGGAACGGGCCGGTGTTCTGCGCGGGGCACGACTTCGCGGACGTCGTCGACGGCGACCTGCCCGCCGTCCGTGCCCTGCTGATGACCTGCACCGAGCTGATGACGCTGATCCAGCAGGTGCCGCAGCCGGTGGTCGCGCGGGTGCACGGGCTGGCCACGGCGGCGGGCTGCCAGCTCGTAGCCAGCGCCGACCTGGCCGTGGCGAGCGAGGACGCCGGGTTCGCGGCGCCGGGCGGCAAGGGCGGCTGGTTCTGCCACACGCCGATGGTCGCGGTGGCGCGGAACGTGGGGCGCAAGCGCGCCGCGGAAATGGCCCTGTCGGGGGACGTCATCGATGCCCGGACCGCGCTGGACTGGGGGCTGGTCAACCAGGTGGTGCCGGCCGCGCAGCTCGGCACGGCCGTGCAGAGCCTCCTCGACCGCGTGACCCGGGGTTCCGCGGAGAGCAAGGGCATCGGCAAGCAGGCCCTCTACGCGCAGATCGACCTGGACCAGCCGAAGGCCTACGCCTACGCCGTCGAGGTCATGGCCGCGACCAGCCAGTTGCCCGACGCCCGCGAGGGCATGATGTCGTTCCTCGAGAAGCGCAAGCCCCGCTGGCGCCGCGGCCGCTAGACGGCGGCCCGGCCCGGGGCGCCCCGGGCCGGGGCGGCCCCGCCGCGGAGCCGAACGGGCTGGTCCGGGATGCTGCTAGCTCCCGGACGGGGGCATTCAAACGGGCGGCGCAGGCATAACGCGGGCAGCGCTCCGGGGCGTGGAAATAGCGCCCGGGCGCGCGGGTTCGGGCTGGCTGCTGGCCCGGGTGATCAGCTCGGGGGTGAAGACGATGCGGCGGTGCTCGTGCTGCGCCGGGCGGTCGGCCTCTTCGAGCAGCAGTTCCGCGGCGGCCTGGCCGAGCTGGTACTTGGGCTGGCGCACCGAGGTCAGCGGGACCGCCGAGTCCGCGGCGAAGTCGATGTCGTCGTAGCCGACGATGGCCACGTCGCCGGGGACCTGCGCGCCGAGCTGGCCCAGCCGGCGGACCAGCCCGAGGGCCAGCAGATCGTTGGTGCAGAAGGCCGCGGTGGGTGCGGGGCCACGGATGGCGGTGGGGCCGGTGATAAGGGCGGGGTCCACGGGGATGGAACCGGCCGCGAGCCCGGAGACACGAAGCTGGTCGCATGCGTCGGCGCCGCAGCGGGTGTTCATGGCCGGGACCGGGATCTCCAGCAGGACCTCCGCCGGGTTGAAGCCGGCCTTGCGCACCGCCTCGTAGGCGCCGCGCCGCCGGTCCGCGCACTGCCGGATGGCCAGCGGGCCGTTGACCAGCGCGATACGCCGGTGGCCCAGCGCCAGCAGGTGCGCGACCGCCAGCTCCCCGCCGCGCCGGTCGTCCACGGCGACCGAGCAGTGCCCGGCCGGCCCGGGGCGGTCGAGCAGCACCACCGGGGTGCCCCGCTCGCGAATGCCCTTGATCGTCGGCGCCCGGCCGTGCACCGGCGTGATGAGGATGCCGCGGACGCGCTGCTCCTCCAGCACGCGCAGGTACTGGTGTTCCTTGTCCTCGGCCTCGTCGGAGTTGCAGAGGATCACCGCGTACCCCTCGGCCTGGGCGTAGTCCTCGACACCCCTCGCGACCTCGGTAAAGAACGGGTTCGTCACGTCCAGGACGACCAGACCGAGGCAGCGGCTGCGGCCCGCGCGCAGCTGCCGCGCGGACGCGTTGGGGATGAAACCGAGCTGCTCCATGGCGGCTTCCACCCGCGCCCGGGTCTGGGGCCGGACCAGGTCCGGATGGTTCAGCACGTTCGACACCGTGCCGACCGCCACCCCGGCGAGGGTCGCCACATCCTTCATCCCGGCAGCCATCGGTCCTCCATTGTGCCGGTCCATCCCTGGAAAACCGGGCCACGGCACGATTGTAACGATTCAACCTCAAGTGTCGGCTGCTTCATTGACAGCGCAAGAGCAGCATTCCAGACTTCGAGGCACGTTTGAAACGTTCCATCACGTGGCGGACACATGATCGGGGCGGTAGGCGCGGCCCGAGCAACAGGCACGATACGAGCAACAGGGAAGATCCGAGCGGCCCTCGATGAGGAGATGAAGCCCGTGGGTCCTGGGGAAGAAGACGGACACCGTTCCCCCGGCGCGGATGCCGGCGCGGACGCTGGTGAGCCCGGCTCACCGGCAGAGCCCGCCCCGGACTCCGCTGCCCCGGCGCCGGTGTCCCGGTCTGCTCCCGCCGGGACCTCCCCGCCCGAGCCCGCCGGGACCTCCCCGGCAGCGCCCGTTGACACGCCCTCCATGGACTCGCCGGGCACGCCGCCCGCCCCGGCAGCGCCCGTTAACACAACTTCCCCGGACTCACCGAATACCCCGGACTCACCGAATACCCCGGACTCGACGGCCACGGCGGACGCGGGCACGGACGCGGGCGCGCCGGTGGTCCTCTCGCTGGAGCACGTGAGCAAGTCGTTCGGCGCGGTACGGGCGGTCATCGACGGGTCGATCGAGCTGCGCGCGGGTGAGGCGCACGCGCTGGTCGGGGAGAACGGCGCCGGCAAGTCCACCATGGTGAAGATCCTCGCCGGCGTGCACCAGCCCGACAGCGGAACGCTCCTGGTCAACGGCCAGCCGACCGAACTGCACGGCCCGGCGGGGGCGATCGGGGCCGGCATCGCGATCATCTACCAGGAACCGACGCTGTTCCCGGACCTGTCGGTGGCCGAGAACATCTTCATGGGCCGCCAGCCGCTGCGCCGCGGACGGCGGATCGACGGGCGGGAGATGACCACCGAGGCCGACGCGCTGTTCGCCCGGCTCGGCGTCCGGATCGACCCGGGACGGATCGCGCGCGGGCTGTCCATCGCCGACCAGCAGGTCGTCGAGATCGCCAAGGCGCTGTCGCTGAACGCGCGGGTCATCGTGATGGACGAGCCCACCGCGGCCTTGTCCGCGGTGGAGGTGGCGCGGCTGTTCGACGTCATCGCGGCGCTGCGGGCGGACGGCGCGGCCGTGCTGTTCATCTCGCACCGGCTCGAGGAAGTCTTCGAAATCTGCCAGCGGGTGACCGTGATGCGCGACGGCCGCCATGTACTCACCAGTCCCCTCGCGGGGCTGACCACCGGGGACCTGGTCCGGGCCATGGTCGGCCGGGACATGCCGGAACGGGTCGCGGGCGAGCGCGGCGCCCCGGGCGCGGTGCAGCTCACGGCGCAGCGGCTGACCCGGGAGGGTGTGTTCACCGACGTCTCGTTCGAGGTCAGGGCGGGCGAGATCGTCGCGCTGGCCGGGCTGGTCGGGGCCGGTCGCAGCGAGGTGGCCCGCGCGATCTTCGGGATCGACCGGTACGACGCGGGCACGGTGACGGCGGGCGGCCGCCAGCTCAGGAAGGGCTCGCCGACCGCGGCCATGACCGCCGGGATCGGCTTCGTGCCGGAGGACCGGCGCCAGCAGGGCCTGGTCATGGAGATGTCCATCCAGCAGAATGTCGCCCTTGCCTCGCTGGCCACGCTGCGCAAGGCCGGGATCATCCGCGCGTCGGCGGAACGCAGCTTCGCGGCCGACTGGGCGGTGCGGCTCAGCGTCAAGTACGGGCGGCTCACCGACCCGGTGTCCATGCTGTCCGGCGGCAACCAGCAGAAGGTCGTGCTGGCCAAGTGGCTGGGCCGCCGCCCGTCGATCCTCATCGTGGACGAGCCGACGCGCGGTATCGACGTGGGTACCAAGGCGGACGTGCACAACCTCCTCGACCGCCTCGCCGGCGAGGGCATCGCCGTCCTGATGATCTCTTCTGAACTGCCGGAGGTACTGCGGTTGGCCGACCGGATCCTGGTCATGCGGGAGGGCCGCCTGGCGGCGGAGTTCACGCAGGCGGAAGCGTCCGAGGAGAGCATCATGGCCGCGGCAACCGGCCAACTGGAGGCGCAGGAGCGATGACGGCCACACTGGCACCGCACCGTGAGCCGGGCAGCCCGGCCCCGGCGAGTTCGCGGCGGCTCGCCGACCGGGTGTTCCGGATCCGCGAGTTCGGCATCGTCGCCGTGCTGGTCGTGTTCGTCGCGGTGACGGCGTCGATCCAGTCCCGCTTCCTGAGCAGCACGAACATCCAGTTCATCCTGGTCGACGCGACGATCTTCGCGCTGCTGGCGCTGGGCGAGACGATCGTGGTGATCAGCCGGAACGTCGACCTGTCGGTCGGCTCCGTGCTCGGGCTGTCCGCGTTCCTGACCGCACGGCTGGCGAGCAATACGCACGGGCTGCCGCTCCCCCTGGTGTTCCTGGCGGGGATCGGGATCGGGCTGCTGTGCGGCATCGTGAACGGCCTCATGGTCACCATCGGCCGGGTCCCGAGCCTGGTCGTGACGCTGGCCACGCTGTACATCATCCGCGGCGCCGACGTGCTCATCGTCGGGGGCGGCCAGGTCGTCCCGTCCTCGTACTACCCGTCGTTCCTGACCATCTCCAAGGCCACCGTGGCCGGGATACCGGACCTGGCCATCGTGGTCGCGGTGGTGATCGCGGGCGGCGCGTACTGGCTGCGCACCTACCGGTCCGGCCGCGAGCTGTACGCGATCGGCTCCAACCCGGACGCGGCCCGGCTGGCCGGCATCCCGATGGGCCGGCGGGTGTTCACCGCGTTCGCGCTGAGCGGCGCGATCGCCGGGGTGGCCGGCGTGCTGTGGGCGTCCCGGTACGGGACGGTCGATTCCACCGCGGGGACCAGCTACGAACTGCAGGTCGTCGCGGCCGTCGTGGTCGGCGGGGTGGCGATCTTCGGCGGCAGCGGGAGCGTGGTCGGCGCGGCCATCGGCGCGCTACTGCTGCAGACGATCAACTCGGCCCTGTACGTGCTGGGCGTGTCACCCAACTGGGACCAGGCCATCGCCGGCTTCCTGCTGATCCTGGCCATCGTCCTGGATCGGCTCATCTCGCTCCGGCTGACAGCATCCCTGCGACGGAGGAGCGCGCGCCGTGGAGCATGACGTGGACGCGGCGACCGGNNCGGGGGCGGCTGGGGACGGTTGCGGCCGGCCATGCGCTGGGAAACCGGGCTGGTCGTCGTGGTCATCGCGATCGCGATCATGGGCAGCTCGCTGTCGCCGCAGTTCCTGACGGCCAACAACTTCTTCAACCTCGGCCTGAACAACGGCGAGATCGCGATCATGGCGCTGCCGATGGCGCTGATCATCATCAGCGGGGAGATCGACCTGTCCGTCGAATCCACGCTCGGCATGTCCAGCGCCGTGCTCGGCGTGCTGTGGGCCGACCACTGGCCGATGCTGGCCATCTTCGTGGTGGTCGCCGTGGTCGGCGCGCTGGCCGGGGCGATCAACGGGCTGCTGGTCACCCGGGTCGGGCTGCCGTCGCTCGCGGTCACGATCGGGACGCTCGCGCTCTACCGGGGCATCGCCCTCATCCTGCTCGGCCCCCGGACGGTGGCCAACTTCCCCACCATCTACACCAACGTGGGGATCGTCGCGATCCCGCACACCGACCTGCCCTACTCGATCGGCATCTTCATCGTGCTCGCCGTCATCTTCGCCATCGTGCTGCACGCCACCCCGTTCGGCCGGTCGATCTACGCCATGGGCGACAACGCCGAGGCGGCCATGTTCGCCGGGCTGCGGGTCAAGCGGATCAAGACCACGCTGTTCATCGTCTCGGGGGTGGCCTCCGCGCTGGCCGGGGTGCTGTTCACCTTCCGGCTCAACACGGCGGTGCAGGACAACGGGACCGGCCTGTCGCTGGACGTGGTGGCGATCGTACTGCTGGCCGGGGTGTCGATCTTCGGCGGCAAGGGCTCGATCGGCGGGGTGTTCCTGGCCGTGCTGGCCTTCGCCGGGCTGCAGAACGCGCTGCTACTGACCAACTTCAACCAGGAGGCGACCGGCCTGGTGACCGGTGGCCTGCTGCTGGTCAGCGTGTTCGTGCCGAACGCCGCCATGTTCGTCCGCTCCATCCGCCGGGCCGTCACGCGGATGACCCGCCGGATGCCGTCTGAACCAGCCCTATCCATGCCACGAAAGGACACATAGCCATGCGAGCTTTGCTGAGACGGGCGCCGTTGGCCGCCTCGACACTCGTCGTCGCGTCGGCGGTCGCCGTCGCCGCCTGTTCGTCGAGCGGTTCCGCCACCCCATCCAGCTCATCCAGCTCATCCGGGTCCGGATCCAGCACCGCCAAGACCGGCCTGAAGATCTTCGTCATCCCGAAGAACCTGGGCAACCCGTACTTCACGACCGCGGACAGCAAGGGCACCGGCGGCGCGCTGGCCGCGATCAGCGCCCTCGGCGACTCGGGCACGGAGACGAGCGGCACCGCGGCCACCTCCGCGTCGCAGATCCCCGCCATCCAGGCCGCGATCACCAAGGGCGCGAACGCGCTGGTGGTGTCGGCAACCGACCCCACGGCGCTGTGCCCGACGCTCAACGGCGCCATCAAGCGGAAGATCCCCGTGGTCACCTACGACTCCGACGCCCCGTCGTGCCGGAGTTTGTTCATCAACCAGGCCTCGACGTCCGCGATCGGGACCAGCGAGGTCGACCTGCTGGCCAAGCAGATCGGTGACTCCGGCGAGATCGGCATCGTCTCGGCCGCGGCGTCGGCGACGAACCAGAACGCCTGGATCGGGTACATGAAGACGGAGCTGGCCAAGTACCCGAAGATAAAGCTGGTCGCGACCGTCTACGGCAACGACGACCCGGCCACGGCCACGCAGGTCACCCAGGGGCTGCTGGAGCAGTACCCGAACCTGAAGGGCATTATCTCCCCCACCACGGTCGGCATCCTGGCCGCCGCGGGCGTGCTCGACTCGGCCAAGTACCGGGGCAAGGTCATGCTTACCGGGCTGGGCACCCCGGACTCGATGAAGAAGTACGTGTCCGACGGCACGGTCAAGGCGTTCGAGCTGTGGAACCCGGCCAACCTGGGCTACCTGGCCGGTTACGCCGCAGCCGACATCGCGGGCGGCACGCTCAAGGTCACCCAGGGCGCGACGTTCACGGCCGGCAAGCTCGGCCAATTCACGATCGGCGCCGACAACACCGTCCTGCTCGGCCCGCCGACCGTCTTCGACTCCGCCAACATCAACAACTTCAACTTCTGACTGGCAGGCCGGGGGTTCCGGCAGGAGCCCCCGGCCTGAGGCCCGTCACGGGCCATCCCGGGAGAGGACCTGGAATGCGTGACCTGGCCAGCGTGAAGGCCACCTTGAAGGCACAGCGGATCGAGCTGCCGTCGTGGGCGTTCGGCAACACGGGAACGCGGTTCAAGGTGTTCGGGCAGCCCGGCGTGCCGCGGACGCCGCTGGAGAAGATCGACGACGCGGCGCAGGTTCACCGGTTCACCGGCGTCGCGCCGAGCGTGGCCGTGCACATCCCGTGGGACAAGGTGGGCGACTACGCGGACCTGGCCAAGCACGCGGCCGACGCCGGGGTCCGGATCGGCACGGTCAACGCCAACGTGTTCCAGGACGACGATTACCGGCTCGGCAGCGTCGCGAACCCGGACCCCCGGGTGCGGCGCAAGGCCGTGGCCCACCTGATGGAGTGCGTCGACGTGATGGACGCGACCGGTTCTCGCGACCTGAAGCTGTGGTTCGCCGACGGCACCAACTACCCCGGCCAGGACGATATCCGCCTTCGCCAGGACCGGCTGGCGGAGGCGCTGGCCGAGGTGTACACCCGGCTCGGCTCCGGTCAGCGGATGCTGCTGGAGTACAAGCTGTTCGAGCCGTCCTTCTACACCACCGATGTGCCCGACTGGGGCACGTCCCTGACCCACTGCCTGGCCACCGGGCCGCATGCCCTGGTGGTGGTGGACACCGGCCACCACGCGCCGGGCGTCAACATCGAGTTCATCGTGGCCGTCCTGCTCCGGCTCGGGCGGCTCGGCGGATTCGACTTCAACAGCCGCTTCTACGCCGACGACGACCTGATGGTGGGCGCGGCCGACCCCTTCCAGCTGTTCCGCATCCTGCACGAGGTGGTCCGGGCCGGGGCGCTCGTGCCGACGGCGGGCGGGACCGGCGGGCCAAGTACCCGGGCCAGCACGCCGGGCGGGGACATCGCGTTCATGCTCGACCAGTGCCACAACATCGAGCCCAAGATCCCCGGCCAGATCCGCTCGGTCATGAACGTGCAGGAGGCCACGGCCAAGGCGCTGCTGGTCGATACGGACGCGCTGGCCGCCGCGCAGCAGGCCGGCGACGTGCTCGGCGCCAACGGCGCACTAATGGACGCGTACAACACCGACGTCCGGCCGCTGCTGGCCGAAGTCCGCACCGAGCTGGGCCTGGATCCCGATCCGTACGCCGCGTACGCCCGGTCCGGGTACCAGGAGAAGATCGTAGCGACGAGGATCGGCGGCACGCCCGCCAGCTGGGGCAGCTGAGCCTTCCTCTCGGCCGCCCCGGAACACGCCCCGCAGATGGATGAGGTGACATGACCGACGCGAGCAACGCGGTGCCGGCCCTGCTGGAACGCAGCAACCGGCTCGGCTCCGATCCGCGGAACACCAACTACGCCGGCGGCAATACCTCGGCCAAGGCCACCGCCACCGACCCGGTCACCGGGCGCCCGGTCGAGCTGATGTGGGTGAAGGGCTCGGGCGGCGACCTCGGCACGCTGACCGCCAACGGCCTGGCCGTGCTGCGCCTGGACCGGCTACGGGACCTGGTGCACGTCTACCCGGGCACCGAGCGCGAGGACGAGATGGTGGCCGCGTTCGACTACTGCCTGCACGGCCGCGGGGGGGCGGCGCCGTCGATCGACACCGCCATGCACGGGCTGGTGGACGCGGAATGCGTGGACCACCTGCACCCCGACGCCGGGATCGCGTTCGCGACGGCCGCCGACGGCGAGAAGCTGACCAGCGCCTGCTTCGGCGACCGGGTGGTGTGGGTGCCGTGGCGCCGGCCCGGCTTCCAGCTTGGCCTGGACATCGCCCAGGTCAAGCGGGAGCACCCGGAAGCCATCGGGGTCATCCTGGGCGGGCACGGGATCACCGCCTGGGGAGAGACCAGCGACGAGTGTGCGGCGCACTCGCTGGAGATCATCGCCGCGGCCGGCGCGTACATCCGGACCGAGGGTCACCCACGTCCGTTCGGGGACATTATCGACGGCTATCAGCCGCTGCCCGACAGCGAACGGCGGGCACGCGCCGCCGCGCTGGCGCCGGTGCTGCGCGGCCTCGCGTCGACCGACCGGCCGCAGGTCGGGCACTTCACCGACAGCGACGTGGTGCTCGATTTCCTGGCCCGGGAGAAGCACCCGGCGCTGGCTGCTCTGGGGACGTCGTGCCCGGACCATTTCCTGCGGACCAAGGTCCGGCCGCTCGTCCTGGATCTGCCGGCCGCCGCGCCGGTGGAGGTGGCCATCGCCCGGCTGCGCGAGCTGCACACCGCGTACCGGGAGGACTACCGCGCGTACTACGAACGGCACGCGGACCCCGCGTCGCCGCCCATGCGCGGCGCGGACCCGGCGATCGTGCTGGTGCCGGGCGTAGGCATGTTCAGCTACGGGGCGGACAAGCAGACGGCGCGGGTCGCCGGGGAGTTCTACGTCAACGCGATCAACGTGATGCGCGGCGCGGAGGCGCTGTCCACCTACTCCCCCATCAGCGAGGCGGAGAAGTTCCGCATCGAGTACTGGGAACTGGAGGAGGCCAAGCTGCGCCGGCGGCCCGCGCCGAAACCGCTGGCCACACGGGTCGCGCTGGTCACCGGGGGCGGTTCAGGGATCGGGCGGGCGATCGCGGAGCGGCTGGCGGGCGAGGGGGCGTGCGTGGTCGTCGCGGACCGGGACGGCGACACGGCCTCGGCGGTGGCCGCCTCCTGCGGGTCATCCGACGTCGCGGCGCCGGTGACCGTGGACGTGACCAGCGAGGCCGGGATCGAGGCGGCTTTCGCGGCCGCGGTCCTGGCCTTCGGCGGCGTGGATCTGGTGGTCAACAACGCGGGGCTGTCCATTTCCCGGCCGCTGCTGGAGACCACCGCCGCGGACTGGGACATCCAGCACGACGTGATGGCGCGCGGGTCGTTCCTGGTCTCGCGCGAGGCGGCCCGGGTCATGACCGCGCAGGACATGGGCGGCGACCTGATCTACATCGTGAGCAAGAACTCCGTCGTGGCCGGGCCGAGCAACATCGCGTACGGGGCCACCAAGGCGGATCAGGCGCACCAGGTCCGGCTGCTCGCCGCCGAACTGGGGCCGCTCGGGATCCGGGTGAACGGGATCAACCCGGACGGGGTGGTCCGGGGATCGGGGATCTTCGCCGGCGGCTGGGGCGCGCAGCGGGCGGCCGTCTACGGGGTGCCGGAGTCCGAGCTTGGTGCCTTTTACGCGAAACGGACGCTGCTGGGACGTGAAGTGCTGCCGGAGCACGTCGCGGCGGCCGTCGTGGCGCTGACCGCCGGGGACCTGCCGCTGACGACCGGGCTGCACATCCCGGTCGACGCGGGCGTGGCGGCAGCGTTCCTGCGGTGAGCCCTTCGTTAGGTGATCGCTTTCGTGAGGCGAGGGTTTCGTGAGGCGAGGGTTTCGTGCCGTGAGGGTCTGGGAGGCGGGATGAGAGCAGCGAATAGCACGGACTCGCGCGGGCCCCGCGCGGGCCCGGGAACGGGGCCCGCGACGCCGCTCGACCACGAGGACCTCGAACTGCTCCGGCTGCTGGCGGACGGCGCGCTGCTCGGCGCGGTGGCCCGGCGGCTGCGGACCTCCGAACGAACGGTCCGGCGCCGGATCCGCAGCATCTGCAACCGGCTGGGCGTCGACGCCCCCATCCAGGCCGTCGTGTGGGCGGCGCGGAGAGGGCTGTTGTGACTGGCGGCGGGGCGGTGAGTGCGAGCGGTTCCCCGCACGGGGGCGGTTCCCGGGGCAGGGCGCTGAGCGTGGCCGCGGTCGATCTCGGCGCCTCCAGCGGGCGGGTGATGGTGGCCCGGGCCGGCCCGGGTGAACTCACGCTGCGCGAGGTGCACCGGTTCCCCAACGTCCCGGTGCGGGCCGGCGGCACCCTGCACTGGGACATTCTGCGGCTGTACGCCGACGTGCTGGACGGCCTGGGGATAGCCGGCGCCGGCCCGCCCGGGAACGGCCGGCGGTCCCGGGACGGGGTCGCGAGCGGGGGCGGTCTGGCCAGCGTGGGGATCGACTCGTGGGGAGTCGACTACGGACTGCTGGACCGTACGGGCGCGCTGCTCGGGAACCCCGTGCACTACCGGGACAGCCGGACCGAAACCGTCGTGGACCGTGTCCAAGCCCGGATCCCCGCCGCCGACCTTTACGCCGCGACCGGCATTCAGGAACTCCCGATCAACACGATCTACCAGCTCACCGCGGCGGCCGGCACGCCGCAGCTCGACGCGGCGGAGACCCTGCTGCTGATCCCCGATCTGCTCGGCTACTGGCTCACCGGGCAGACCGGAGTGGAACTCACCAACGCGTCGACGACGCAGCTCGTCGACGTCCGGACCGGTGACTGGGCCTGGCCACTGATCGATTCGGCCGGGATTCCCCGGCGTATCTTCCCGGCGCTGCGCCAGCCGGGCACCCTGATCGGGCCGGTGGTACCGGACGTGAGCGCGGCGGCCGGGCTGCCGGTGATCGCGGTCGGGTCGCACGACACCGCGTCGGCCGTGGTCGCGGTGCCCGCGCGGGGCCGCGATTTCGCGTATATCTCCAGCGGAACGTGGTCACTGGTCGGCATGGAACTGGATGAGCCGGTGCTGAGCGACGCCAGCCGGCGCGCCAACTTCACCAACGAGGCCGGGGTGGACGGGCGGATCCGTTACCTGCACAACGTCACCGGACTGTGGCTCCTGCAGGAGTCGCTCCGGGTCTGGGCCGCGGCCGGTCACCCGCCCGGTCAGGCCGGCCTGGACGGTCTCCTGGCGGACGCGGCCCGGCTGCCCCCGCTGGTGTCCGTGGTCGACGCGGACGACCCGGCGTTCCTGGCCCCCGGCGACATGCCGGAGCGCATCTGCGCCGCCTGCGCCCGCGTGGCCGACCCGGTGCCCGCCGGCCCGCCCCGGATCGTCCGCTGCATCCTCGACAGCCTCGCCCTGGCGTACCGCCGCACGATTATGCAGGTCCAGGAGCTGTCCGGGCGGCACGCGGACGTCATCCACATGGTCGGCGGCGGCACCCGGAACGAACTGCTCTGCCAGCTCACCGCCGACGCGTGCGGGCTGCCGGTGATCGCGGGCCCGGTCGAGGCGGCGGCGCTGGGCAACGCGCTGATCCAGGCGCGCGCGCTCGGCGCGGCCCCGGATGATCTCGACGGCCTGCGCGGGCTGGTCGGCGCGACGCAGGAACTTCGGCGCTTCGAGCCCCGGGGGAACGGCGCGGCCTGGGAAGCGGCGGCGCGACGGATCGCCGGTCAGCCGCAACGGGCGTTATCGGGACGCGGATCGGGCAGGGCGGCCCGGCGCCGGGGCGGAGAGCGAACCCGGGCACGGGTTCGGGGCCCGGGTTCGGGGCACGGGTTCGGGGGACGGGTTCGGGGCACGGGTTCGGGGCACGGG
>PLRW01000340.1 GCA_003164955.1 Actinomycetota bacterium | reverse complement strand
GCGAAGGCCTTAAGCAGACCCCGGCCCCTTGCGAGAGGCCGGGGTCAGCCTCCTGTCTGACCGGCCCGGCTGCGCGTGCCCCGGCGCTGGACCGGTGGCTGTTTCCCAGCCCGCTGCCGCGCGCCAGTCCCGTGGGCACGTCACGCCGGCCTGCGCGGGCCGGGTGTTCAAGGCCAGGGTCGCCCAGATCGGCACCATCGCTCAGGCTGACTGGAGGCAGTACCTGAGGTAGACAGCACCGCTGGCGAACCGCTGCGTATCCAGTAGCTCCAGATCTGAGCGGACGCCGTCGGGAAGCGCTCGCTTGCCACCTCCGACGACAACAGGAACCAGGAATAGCCGCACCTCGTCGGCCAGCCCGGCCTTGATGGCCTGTCCGGCCAGGTCCGCGCCCCCTACCCTCATGTCATGCTCGGCGGCCGACTTCAGCTGCCGGACCAGGCCGGGCTCGAAGGCCGGTTCGACCCGTGTCCTCGCGCTCGACACCGATGCGAGCGTCTTCGAGAACACGATCTTCTCGGCTGCCTGCCAGATGCCGGTGAATTCCTGGAACAAACGTGGCTGGACCGTCGTGTGGGCCGTTTCCCAGTTGAGCATCGCCTCGTACATCCGGCGCCCGTACAGGTAGGTGCGGGCCGGCTGCGACGTGCCCGAACCGTCGTTCTGTACTGGAACGGCGCCTTCAGCCGGGCTTTCGAGGCACAGAATGATTAATATGGGCGCTTTCGCTTGCGTTTCTGATGGTAACGGCGGCTGAAATTCGAGCGCCGTTGACAGCTGACGGCGTACGTGGCCTCTGGGCAGGTGTGCTGGCCTTGGTCGATACCCAGCGGTTGTCAGGGCGTCACGCTTAATCACGCCTCGATCGTAGATTAGGGTTGTGGGCACGCTCGTTTTCCGGGGTGCCGCTATGGCGGCTGGGGAAGATGATGAACTGGGCCGGGCTGAATGTCAGCGTCTGGGGGGACGGGGACAATGAGTGACGATTTGGGGAATTTGGCGCAAATTGCGGCCAATACCATAGTGTCGGCGATGGCAGCTGACTCCTGGGAGGCCGCGAAGCGCGGCTTCACGGCCATAGTCGGCCATGAGCACCAGCTGGAGTCCACGCACGCCAATCTGGCCGCTAAGCGCGGTCGCGATCTGGCTCGGGCGAAATCAGAGCAGGCACGGGACTGGGTTATCCGCCTGCAGGACATCCTGGACAGCAATCCCGGCATGGCTCCAGCTCTCCTAGCGCTTATCGCCAACCCCAGCGCGTCACCAGAGCCTGTCACGAGGTCTCAGTTTCAGCACGCCGACCACGGGTCCGTCAATGTCGGCGGCAACACCGGTGATATCGCCACCGGTGGCAGCAAGATAGACAAGCGGAAATTCCGCTTTTCCCCGTTTATTTTCTTGGGCCACGCCGCGAAACAGGCGGTGGCGCATCCGGCCGTCACCGTGATCACCCTCGTCGTAGGCGCCGGAGCCGTCTCCGGCGGTCTTGTCCTCACACACAAGGGAACGCCTAAAGCGGCCCTGTCGTCGGCGGCCTCCACCGTTCCCGCGCCGGCGCATGCCGCTGTTCCGATTCAGCTGTCTGACGCCAGCTGGCCGCAGCTGGGCGGCGGCCCGGCCCGGACCGGCTACCAGCCGGGCGAGACGCGGATCGGGCCAGGGAACGTCAGCAAGCTGGCGCTGAAGAGGACCTACCAGACCTCTGCGGGGGGCGGCAGCGTGTCGGCGCCGCTGATTGCCAACGGCATCCTCTACGTGGACGTGGGCAACCGGCTGGACGCGTTCGACGCGACCGGGGCGGCCGGGTGCTCAGACACACCCACCACCTGCACACCCCTGTGGACGGCGCCAACGGCCTATTTCGGGGGCATGACCGTCGCGGACGGGAATGTTTTCGTCACGGACCAGGAAGGTGTCCAGGCCTTCGACGCCGCCGGAACGACTAACTGCTCGGGCACACCGAAGGTATGCACCCCGCTGTGGGCAACCAGCACGAACACGGCGACCGGCCCCGGGTTCTTGCCCGGAGGCTCGCCAGTGCTCGCCGGCGGGGTGCTGTACGTCCCCGGATACGGGGATGGCATGGTCCCCAGTCAGGGCGGGGCGTACGTGGCGGCGTTTGACCCGGCCGGATCGGCTGGCTGCTCGGGGACGCCGGTCGTGTGCGTTCCGATGTGGACGACGTCGGGCGTTCCCGAGAGCACGGCCGGTGGTACCCTCGCGATCGCCGACGGCGTCATCTACGTCACGAGCGGGAGCACGCTCTACGCGTTCGACGCGACGGAATCGGCAGACTGCTCGGGCACGCCGAAGACATGCGCCCCGCTGTGGACCGCCGCGATGTCTGGCCCGAGCAGTACGACCGCAGCCGTCGCCGGCGGGATCGTCTACGTCGGCACAGAGTCAGGGCTCTACGCGTTCGGCGCTGCCGGGACGGCGAACTGCTCAACCGGAACGACGGCGAAAACGTGCGCGCCACTGTGGATCGCACCTGTCAACGCAGGCGCGCTGGCGGTCGCCAACGGCGTCGTCTACGCCGCCGCGGGCACGACGCTCTACGCGCTGGACGCGGCCGCGTCGGCGAACTGCCCGGGAACGGGCGCCGCGAAGACTTGTTCCCGTGCGCCACTGTGGAGCTCTGCGGTCGGTACGCTCGTGGATTCGGGGTCCTGGCTGACGGTGGCGAACGGGGTTGTCTACATCACCTCGGCAAATGGCGGGATAGACGCCTACGACGCGGCCGGATCGCTGAACTGCTCGGTCTCCGGCACGGCGAAAACATGCACCCCGCTGTGGGACCACGTCACCGCTTCCGTCGGCGCAGGATCACCCGCCATCGTCAACGGAGTCCTCTTCGTGAACGCTGCGGACAACGGGGATGTCTACGCCTTCTCCCAATAAGGCTCGATTACTGGATCTGCCTGGGAACTCCAGTATCCCACGCAGGCCGCCCTGGACCCCAATGACGGGCCGCCACCAGGGGTACTAAATGGAACCATCCAATCCTTATGATCAGGGACCCGGTGCGACAATTCTGCTCGGGGGATTCTGGCGGTTGCCCCGGCAGCTCGGGCCTTCACCAGGAAACCGCTGCCCTGCAAGTCGGCTGCGCTGACCTAAGTCACAGGCCTGAAACCGTCGCTCAAGTTGCACTCAGGCGGCGGTACGTCAACCCACGACGAAACTACACGGGGGAGTAACGTGGAAACGACCAATAACAGCGTCAAGCTCGGCCGGACGGAACTTATCCTGGTCCTGGCGGGCCTGGTGGCGTTCATCAGCAGCTTCACGCACTGGTTCCAGGTGTCCGTCAACACGGATGTTCTGGGCAACCTTTACGCCGGCAGCACGAACGGATGGTCCAGCGGCATCGCAGCCTGGGGCGCCATCTTGCTGCTGATGGCAGTCGGGGCAATGGCCCTGCTGCCCACCTTCGATGTGGCCCAGAAGTTGCATGGCCGCTACCGGCTGTTCATGATGCTGACGGCGATCGCACTGGTCCTGGTCATCATCCGGTGGGCTAGCTACCCGACCGCCTCGGCGAGCGAGTCGGGCGCGCAGTTGAGCGAAGGAGCCGGCCTGGGAACGTTCCTCTGTCTCTTCGCGGCCTTGGCCGCAACCGGGTTCAGCTACCTGGCGCTGAGGGCCAGCCGCCGCCCGCCCGTCGAGGCGGTCACCCCTGCGGAGCACCTCGGCTTCCCTGGCCAACAGTAGCGTCTGCGGGCCCACACCCGGTCCGGCCCACAGCCGGACCAGATACAGCCTGACCCGCGGATCAGCCGTCGGCGAACGACCAAGCATCCGATCCGTACGCGCCCGTACGCTAAGGGTAACTGATCATCGTCCGCACGGAATCGGCAGGGCGCGGTCCTGAGCGTTGGGCGGTCTATCTCCTTGTCACGCTACGTCATGTCCGTATCTGACGAGAGGGTTGGGCGGCGCACCAGCGGCGACCGATGACGGAAGTCCTGCAGGCATGCCAGGCAGTCTCCAGGGAAAGGCACACCGCAGTGCCGGCCGGGGCCAATCTCCTGCTGGGCCAGTGACCGCGCCCCGGCAGCAATGAAAGTCACAGTCCAGTAACCGGCTTGCCCGCGCCGTTGCGCGTCCTATGCGGCCTGACCAGGGAAAACCGACAACCGTGCCACCCGGCAGGCGACAGGCGGGTGGCTACTGCCCGCCTGGCCGGGCAGAAACTGACGGGAGAGGCAGCCAGGCCCTGGCATTGCGCGCGTCCGCCATCGGGGGCTGCAGGGCCACGGCAAGAAGACCATAGGCAGCGGGCGCGGAGCCGCC
>PLRW01000186.1 GCA_003164955.1 Actinomycetota bacterium | reverse complement strand
CTGATGAAGCTGCAGCCGACGAGCGAGCATCCGCACGGCCTGGCGGACGCCGATTTCGACGCGCTGTTCACCGTCGACAAGCCGATCATTTTCGCCTTCCACGGCTATCCGTGGCTGATCCACCGGCTGACCTACCGGCGGCACGGGCACGCGAACATGCACGTCCGCGGGTACAAGGAGCGGGGCACCACCACGACGCCGTTCGACATGGTCCGGCTCAATGACCTGGACCGGTTCCACCTCGTGATCGACGTCATCGACCGCGTCCCGGGGCTGGCTCCCCGGGCCGGGCACGTCCGCCAGCTGATGACCGACGACCGCCTCGAGGCCATCGCGTACACCCGGGAGCAGGGCGAGGACATGCCCGGGATCGCCAACTGGGCCTGGCCGTACTGATGCGGATCCTGGTGGTCAACGCGGGTTCCAGCTCGCTCAAGCTGAGCCTGCTCGACGACGGCACGACGGCGGCCGAGGAAAACCTGCCCGTCAGCCGCGGGCAGTTCGAGCCCGATGCGGTGGCCGGTGTGCTCGGCCGCCTCGGCGCGGGCTGCGCCGACGCGGTCGGCCATCGCGTCGTGCACGGCGGCCGCCTGTTCGTGGCGGCCGTCCGGCTGGACGCGGGCGTGCGGAAAAAGCTGGACGATCTCGTCGACCTGGCGCCGTTGCACCAGCCCAAGTCGCTGGCGGGGATCGACGCGGTGAGCCGGGTGCTGCCCGGCATCCCCGCGGTGGCCTGCTTCGACACCGCCTTTCACGCCGGGATGCCGGCCGCGGCGGCGACCTACGCGCTCCCGCCGGAATGGCGGAAGCGCTGGGAACTGCGGCGGTACGGGTTCCACGGGCTTTCGCACGCGTACGCGACCCGGCGCGTCAGCGAGCTGCTCGGGCACGTCCCGGAGCGGCTCGTGGTCTGCCACCTCGGCTCGGGGGCATCGCTCTGCGCGGTCCGCGACGGTCGGTCGGTCGACACCACGATGGGCTTCACGCCGTTGGAGGGCCTGGTCATGGGCACCCGCTCCGGCTCGGTCGACCCGGGACTCGTGCTCTGGCTGGCCGAGCACGCCGGGACGCCGCCTGCCGAGCTCGCGGCCACGCTGGAATTCCGTTCGGGGCTCCAGGGCCTGGCCGGGACCGCGGACATGCGCGAGGTGCTGGCCCGGGCCGACGGCGGCGAGAGCACCGCCCGCCTGGCCCTGGACGTCTACCTGCACCGGCTCCGGGGCCTGGTCGCGTCGATGGCGGCCGCCCTGGGCGGGCTGGACACGCTGGTCTTCACCGGCGGCGTCGGCGAGCACGCCCCGGAGATCCGGGCCGGCGCCGCGAATGGACTCGGCTTTCTCGGTGTTGCCCTCGACGAGGAGCGCAACACCCGCGCGGACGGCGACACGGACATCACCGTCCCCGGCGCGGCCGTCCGGGCGTTCGTCGTGGCCGCCCGGGAGGACATCGAGATCGCCCGCCAGGTGAAAGAGGTACTGCAACGATGACGGACCTTGCCGATTTCGGCCGGCTCGTCCCGCGCGAGCACGGCCTGATCGTCATATCGACGCTGCGCGGTGACGGGACCATCCAGTCGTCGGTGGTGAACGCCGGGGTGCTGAACCATCCGCTGACCGGTCAGCCGGCCGTCGGTTTCGTGGTCCGCGGCGGCACCCGCAAGGCTGGACAACCTGCGGGCCCGTCCGCGGGCCACGGTGGTGATCAGGGCCGGGTGGGAGTGGGCGGCGGCCGAGGGCACGGCCGAGCTGGCCGGCCCGGACGACCCGATGGCGGGCGTGGACGCCGAGCGGCTGCGCCTGCTGCTGCGCGAGATCTTCGCCGCGGCCGGCGGCACCCATGACGACTGGGACACCTATGACCAGGTGATGGCCAAGGAGCGCCGCGCGGCGGTCCTGCTCACCCCGGAACGGGTCTACTCCAACCCGCCGCAATAGGCCCCGTTAGGTCCGTTAAATCTGTTAATTCCCGTTAACCTCAGGAGCCGGGAGGCTGTTGCGATGGACGCCGAACGTTCGATGATCACCCTGGCGGACGGCCGCACGGTGGAGGTGCTCACCGAAGGGCCGCCGGATGGGCTGCCCCTCGTCATCCACCACGGCACGCCGGGCGGCGGGCTGGTGACCTACCCGCCCAAGGCCGAGGCCGAACTCGCCCGCGGCCTGCGGGCCATTCACTTCGCGCGGCCGGGCTACGGTGATTCCACCCCCCAGCCGGGCCGGGCCGTCGCGGACGTGGCCGGCGACGTGGAGGGGATCCTCGACGCGCTCGGGGTGGCCACGTTCATCACCTGGGGCGCCTCCGGCGGAGGCCCGCACGCGCTGGCGTGCGCCGCCCTGCTGCCGGACCGCTGTCTCGCGGCCGCCACCATCGCCGGTGTCGCCCCGAGCGACGCCGAAGGCCTGGACTGGCTGGCCGGGATGGGGCCGGAGAACATCGAGGAGTTCGGGGCCGCGCAGCGCGGTGAGGCCGACCTCACCGCCTTCCTGGAAAAGGAGGCGGCCGGCCTGGGTAACCTCACCGGCGCCGACATCATCGACGGGCTCGGCGGCCTGATCGGGGACGCGGACAAGGCCGTCCTCACCGGTGAATACGCCGACTACCAGGCGTCGGCGCTGAAGGCGTCGGTGCGGACCGGCATCGCCGGATGGCGCGACGACGACATCGCCTTCGTCGCCGACTGGGGTTTCCCGCTCGGGCCGGCCGGGCTTCCGGTGCCGGTCGCCCTCTGGCAAGGGGACGACGATCGCATGGTTCCGTTCAGTCATGGTCAATGGCTCGCGGCCCGCGTTCCCGGCGCCCAGGTCCACCTGCTGCCCGGTGAGGGCCATCTCAGCCTGGCCGAGCGCCACTACGGCGAGATACTCGACGATCTTCTGCGCCTGGCCGGGCTCGGGGGCTGAGCCCGGGTCCGGGAAGATCGAGTGGCCGGGCTCGGGGCCGGGGCCCGGGTCCGGGAAGATCGAGCGCCGGGATAACGCTGACGCGTCACGGGACGCTCCCCGATAGCATCATCCAAGGGGTAAGCCCATCCATTCGTTTTTCCGTACCAAGGAGTTCACCGTGTCAACGCAGCCGCTTCGTATCACTCTCGCCGGACGCGAGCATGTGGTCGAGGCGGGCACGACGGCCGGGTCGGCCCTGGCGGAGGCGGGCCAGGGCGAGCAGACCCCCGGGCCGCACGCGGTGATCGCGGCGCGGGTCAACGGGGAACTGCGTGACCTCGACCGCGAGGCCGCCGACGGGGACGTGATCGAGCCGGTCCGGATCGACGACCCCGACGGGCGCGCGATCCTGCGCCACTCGACCACCCACGTCATGGCGCAGGCCGTCCAGGACCTGTACCCGGAGGCCAAGCTGGGCATCGGCCCGCCGGTCGAGAACGGCTTCTACTACGACTTCGACACCGACCGTGCGTTCGATCCGGAGAACCTCAAGTCGATCGAGCAGCGCATGCGGCAGATCGTCAAGCAGGGCCAGCGCTTCTCCCGCCGCGTCGTGACCGATGCGGACGCGCGCGCGGAACTGGCCGGTGAGCCGTACAAGCTGGAGCTGATCGGCCTCAAGGGCCACCAGGACGCCGAGGAGTCGGTCGAGGTGGGCGCGGGCGAGCTGACCATCTATGACAACCTCAGCGCCGGTTCCGGCGAGGTCGTCTGGAAGGACCTGTGCCGCGGCCCGCACATTCCGACCACCCGGCACATCCCGGCGTTCAAGCTGATGCGCACCGGCGGCGCGTACTGGCGGGGCAGCGAGAAGAACCCGCAGCTGCAGCGGATCTACGGCACCGCGTGGGAGTCCCGGGACGCGCAGGACCAGTACCTGACCATGCTGGCCGAGGCCGAGCGGCGGGACCACCGGCGGCTCGGCGCCGAGCTGGACCTGTTCTCCTTCCCGGCCGAGATCGGCAGCGGGCTGCCGGTGTTCCACCCCAAGGGCGGCACCGTCCGGCGGGTCCTGGAGGACTACTCGCGGCGCCGGCACGACGAGGCCGGGTACGAGTTCGTGAACACCCCGCACATCACCAAGTCGGAGCTGTTCGAGATCTCCGGGCACCTCGGCTGGTTCGCGGACAACATCTTCCCGCCCATGGAAGTGGAGGGTGCCCGCTACTACCTCAAGCCGATGAACTG
>PLRW01000291.1 GCA_003164955.1 Actinomycetota bacterium | reverse complement strand
GCGGCAATCCGCTTTGCTCCGTGCCAAAGATATTGCCCGGCCCTCGAATCTTGAAATCCTCCTCGGCGATGCGGAAGCCGTCGGTGGTTTCCTCCATGATCTTGAGCCGCCGCCAGCCCTCGAGGCTTTTCGGCTCGCCGGCCAGCACGCAATAGGAGGGATGCTCCCCCCGCCCGATGCGTCCGCGCAACTGGTGCAATTGCGCGAGGCCGAACCGCTCCGCGTTCTCGATGAGCATGACCGTCGCGTTCGGCACGTCGACGCCCACCTCGATGACCGTGGTGGCGACGAGGACGTCCAGGTCCCCTTCGGTGAAGGCACGCATCACGCGTTCCTTCTCCTCGGACGGCATCCGGCCGTGCAGCGCGGCCACGCGCAGTCCCGCGAGCGGCCCGTTCTGCAGCGCCGGGGTCACGTCGAGCACGGCCAGGGGCGGCCGCCGGCCGTCCGGTGCGCCCCCGTCCCCGCCGGCGTCCTCCCCGGCGGCGTCGCCTCCCGCGGCATCGGGGTCGTCCGGGCCGGTCCCTGAGCCGCCGTCGTCCGGCTCACCGGCGTCGGTGCCGCCGACCCGCGGGCAGACCACGTACGCCTGGCGCCCGCGGGCGGCCTCCTCGCGGACGCGCTCCCACGCGCGCTCGACGAACCGGGGCTTGTCGGCCGCGGGCACGACGTGCGTGACAATCGGCGACCGCCCCGCCGGGAGCTCGGTGAGCGTCGATACCTCCAGGTCGCCGTAGACGGTCATGGCGACCGTCCGCGGGATGGGCGTAGCCGTCATGACCAGGACGTGCGGCCGTCCGCCGGGCGCCTTCTCACGGAGCGCGTCGCGCTGCTCGACGCCGAACCGGTGCTGCTCGTCGATCACGATCAGCCCCAGGTCGGAGAACCGGACGTGCTCTTCAAGCAGAGCGTGCGTGCCGATCACGATGCCGGCGTCGCCGGTGAACACGTCGGTGAGCGCTTCGCGCCGCGCGGCGACGCCCTGTGATCCGGTGAGCAGCGCCACCCGGGTCGCCTGCTCGGCGCCGCCCAGCCGGCCCGCCTGCCCGAGCGGCCCGAGCATCGCGCTGATCGACCGGAAGTGCTGCTGCGCGAGCACCTCGGTCGGGGCCAGCAGCGCGGCCTGGCCGCCCGCGTCGATGACCTGGAGCATGGCCCGGACGGCGATCACGGTCTTGCCCGAGCCGACCTCGCCCTGCAGCAGCCGGTGCATCGGGAACGCGCAGGCCAGATCGCCGGAGATCGTCTCACCAGCGGCGCGCTGGCCGTCGGTGAGAGTGAACGGCAGCCGCGCGTCGAACGCCGCGGCCAGCCCGCCGGGCATGGGCGGGCGCGGGGTGGCCGGCATCGCCGCGGCCGCGTGCCGGCGCTGGGCCAGCGCGGCCTGGAGCACGAAGGCCTCGTCCCACTTGAGACGGCGGCGGGCCCGGCGGTAATCGTCGACGCGCAGCGGCCGGTGGATGGCCCGGATCGCCGTGGCCTGATCGCCCAGGCCGTGGCGCTGGCGCAGCTCCTCGGGCAGCGGATCCTCGCCCGCGTCGAGGGGATCGAGCACGGTCTGGACCGCCCGGGCAATCTTCCAGGACGCGATCTTGGCGCTGGCCGGGTAGACCGGGATCAGCTCCGTGGCGTAGTCGGCCGCGATCTCGGCGGCGAGGCCCGGCCCGCTCGTCTCGGGCAGCATCTCGCACTCCGGGTGGACCAGCTGCCGGCGGCCGCGGAACGAGGAGACCGTGCCCGCGAACAATCCCACCGCCTCCGGGCGCAGCATCTTCTGGTAGAGCCCGGCCCGGTGAAAGAAGGTCAGGGTGAGGCGGGCCCTGCCGTCGGTGACGGTCACCTCCAGGCGGTCCCCGCGCCGGTTGCCGTTCGGCCTGCGCTGGGCCAGCACCACCTTTGCCAGCACCGTGACGTGCTCGCCCTCCTGGAGCGAGGACAGCTCCGTCAGCTCTCCACGGGTCGCATAGCGGCGGGGATAGTGCCGCAGCAGATCCCCCACGGTCTGCAGGCCGAACGCGTCGCTCAGGGGTTTGGCCGTCTTGGCCCCGAGCGCGCGGTCCAGCGGGTCACGCACGGTCGTCATAGGGGCAGGATAGAATCGGGTACGGACAGAAAAGTGCCCGGATCGCCAGAGCCAGGGTGGATTCCGCTGGAAGCGGGGGCTGGAGCCACCGGACGCGCTGTGCTCACGCAGGCGGCGTTCGGCCGCTGGTTCGCGCCCCCGCCCTGCGTCGGATACCCTTTGACGGCTGTCCCCCTGCGCGTCATGCGCGGACGGCACTCATACCATCTTCGACTTTGGAGTGACCCGTGGCTTCCGTCTGCGACGTATGCGGCAAGGGGCCGGGCTTCGGCAACAACATCTCGCACTCGCACCGCCGCACCCGCCGCCGCTGGAACCCGAACATCCAGACCGTCCGCGCCATGGTCGGTCGCACACCCAAGCGCATGAACGTGTGCACCTCGTGCCTCAAGGCCGGCAAGGTCGTCCGCTAAAGATCCGCACCTCGCATCCCGGGCCGCGCCGCGCGCCCCGGGATCTTTGTGTCTCCCCGTCCCGTGCGCCCCGGCCGTCCGGCGGTGGACGTCGTCCCGCCGCCGTGCTTACGATGGGCTCAGCATGTGGTTGCGCCTAGGGTTCCGGCCGTGGTCCGTATAACGTCCGTTTCGGCACAATCAGGGCCACGGGGACTGGACCGAGCGGCGCCACGATGCGGCGGCCCGTCGCCGCACCGACACCTGACGGGATAAAAGCCCTGAGGGCTCCTATCCGCATGCCCCGCGACCGCGGGGCCATCGCGAAGGGGCCTTCCCACGATGGGCTTTCTCGCTGGCGCACCGGCCACCGTCACACCGGCCACCGTCACACTGGCCACTGTCACACTGGCCGGGCCGGCTGGCTCCGCCGTTTCCGCCGCCGTACTCGCCGCCACGCTGAGCGCAGCGTGTGCGCATGCCGCCTGGAACTCGATCGCCCACGCGATCCCGGACAAGGTGGCCTCGTTCACCCTGGTCAACCTGGGCGGCTTGGTCTGCGCCATCCCGCTGGCCATCCTCGCGCCGCCTCCCGCCACGCGCTGCTGGGGCTATCTGGCCGCCTCGGTGGTCCTGCACGTGGCCTACAACGGGCTGCTGATGCTGTCCTACCGGCTGGGCGACTTCAGCCAGACGTACCCGCTGGCCCGGGGGACCTCTCCGCTGGTGGTGATGCTGCTCGCGGCCGTCTTCGCCGGCGAGGTGCCCGGGCCGGGCCAGTACGCCGGGGTGGCCCTGATCAGCGGCGGCCTGGGGAGCCTGGTGCTGGCGGGCCGCCGCGCGGGGTCCTACGACCGCCGGGCGGTGCTCGCGGCGATCGCGACCGGGCTGACGATCGCGGGCTACACCACGGTGGACGGCATCGGCGTGCGGCTTTCCGGCAGTACGTTCGGCTATACGGGCTGGCTGATGATGACCGAGGCCGCCGTGGTCCCGGCCGTAGCGCTGGCCTGGCAGCGGAACAGGCTGCTGCCCGCGCTGCGCCCCGTGTGGCATATCGGGCTGCTCGGCGGCGCGCTGAGCGTTCTCGCCTACGGGCTGGTGCTGTGGGCGCAGACCCGGGGTTCGCTCGCGACCGTGGCCGCGCTCCGGGAATCCAGCATCATCCTCGCGGCCATCATCGGGAGCGTCGTCTTCCACGAACGATTCGGGCGGGCCCGCATCGTCGCCGCCGGTTGCGTGACCCTCGGGATCCTCACCCTCTACCTGGCCTGACAGCCGGGCGGGGCGGGCCGCCTGGGTGGCTTGGCCGGCGCGTGGCCTAGCCGATGCAGGGGCGCAGGCGCCAGGCGTGGTCGACGGGGCCGATACCGGCGCCGAGCGGGAAACCGGAGCGGATCGCGCCTGTCACGTACTCGCGCGCCCGCCCCACCGCGTCCGGCACATCCGCCCCCTGGGCCAGGTACGACGCGATCGCCGACGCCAGCGTGCAGCCGGTTCCATGGGTGTGCGGGGTGGCGATCCGCTCTCCGGCGAAGCGCCAGACCCGGGTCCCGTCGAAGAGCACGTCCACCGGGTCACCGGCGAGATGACCGCCCTTGACCAGAACCCAGCGCGGGCCAAGTTCCTTGATGGCACGGGCCACGGCCCGCATGCCGTCCTCGTCGGCCGCCTTGATCCCGGTGAGCTGCTCGGCCTCGTCGAGGTTCGGCGTGACGACGGTGGCCAGCGGCAGCAGCGACTCGCGCATCGCGTCGCCCGCGCCCGGCATCAGCAATGAATGACCGTGCTTGGACACCGCCACCGGGTCGATGACCAGCGGCGCGCGGACGTCAGCGAGTATCTCCGCCACCACGCTGACGTTTCCGCTGGACGCCACCATGCCCGTCTTGATCGCCTGCACCGGGATATCGGACAGGACGGACACCAACTGGGCCCGGACCGCCTCCGGCGGAAGATCCCAGAAGTCCTGCACGCCCACCGAATTCTGCGCGGTGACGGCGCACACCACGCTCATCCCGTACACGCCGAGCGCCTGCATCGTCTTCAGATCGGCCTGGATCCCCGCTCCGCCGCACGAGTCGGACCCCGCGATCGTCAGCACACACGCCGGTGTCACCGAGCCAGCCATATCCCCACCCTAAGCGCAGCCCGCCTTCCCGGGTTTGTGCCGTCAGCGGAAGTGGTCCCAGCCGACGGCGCCGGAGTAGGCGCGGCCATCGCGTTCCGGCGGGGTCAGGCGCACGGGCCGGGCCGCGTGACCTCACGGCCGGTCTGGGTGGTTCTTGCGTCGTTGTTCATTGCTGTCTTTCCGGACGTGCTGATTCACGCACGCCTTATGGTTCTCTCGGTCAGGTCCGGTAGGAGTCTCGTCGGTGCCGGATGGAGTGGATCTCCACAGTGTGCTTGTCCTCGTTGATGCGGTAGATGATCCGGTAGGTCCCGCGCCGCGCGGAGTGGTAACCGTCGAAAGGTTCATCAAGTGGCTTGCCGACGCGGTGCGGGCTTGTAGCGAGAGGCCCGTCGATCGTCTCCATGGCAGCGGCAGCGACGTCGAGCGGCAGGTTCTCGTGC
>PLRW01000105.1:1443-2628 GCA_003164955.1 Actinomycetota bacterium | reverse complement strand
CGGCGGCGCCTCTTACCGCACACCACGATTTCCCCGGCCCGCCAGTCGATGTCGGCGAATTGGAGGGCAGCGACCTCGCCGCAGCGAAGACCCAGCCGGGCCAGCAGCGCCAAGATGGCCCGGTCCCGGCGCCCGCCCGGTGATGAGCGGTCACAGCTGCCCAGCAGCGCCTCCACCTCAGCCCTGCTCAGGGCTGAGGGCAGCCGCGTGCCCCGCCAGCCGGCAGCCGGCGGCATAGCGGCACCCAGGTCGGTCTCAGCCATCCGGGCCAGGTACAAAAACCGCAGCAACGACCGCAGATCAGCGGCCTCCCGCTTCACCGAGTCCACTGTCGTCAGCCGCGAAGCCGCACCCAGCAGGAAGCTGTTGACCTCGCCGCTGGCCAGACCCTCAGCACCGGTCTCACCGCCTGCCCGCGACGCCCGGCCGGTCAGGAAACGCCACGCGAACCGCTCATAGCGTTCGATCGTCGCCGGCGCCAGCCCCCGATCCCCAGCCAGATAGGCCCGGTACCGGGCCAGGAGTACATCCGTGCCCGTCACAACCGCGGGCGGCTCCGGCGCCAGCACACCCTCCAGGCTCAGATAGCCCAGCAGCGGGGCCAGCCCAGCCAGCGTCGGCACCCGCCGCAGGCCACGAGCGCGCCGCTCCGCCAGGAACTGCCGGGCCACGGCCAGCGACAAGTCCCCCACGCCAAGGCCGGCCGCTGACAGCCAGCCATCCAGCTGGCCCATCAGCACCACGTGCAGGCGTACCACCCCCGGCGGATGACCCAGCCCCGCCAGCTCGCGCCGGAACCCATCCACGAACGGGACCAGCGGCCCATCACCTTGTGTCCACGAAACCGAGCTGCCCATCATTCCTCCTTCCACCGGATGCCATTTGCTCCGGTGCCAGAGGAACACAGGCCGCCGCGGGATTATCCCGGACACCAAAGATCGAAGCCCGCCCGTCAGCCCGCCTCACCAGCACAAACGCGACCAGCCCAGCCCAGCCATCGGGATAATCCCGGAATCGGGTTAAGTCGATGAACTTGTACCCATCCGACAGAAACGCCCGCGCCACCCCCGACCCGTTCTGCCCGCGCAGGCACCGGAGCAGGAACCGGCGCTCATCCCCGTCCAGCCACCCGTTCACGTTCGCGTCATACAGATCCGGGCGCTCCTCCCGCGTCCGCCGCAGATA
>PLRW01000105.1:0-1370 GCA_003164955.1 Actinomycetota bacterium | reverse complement strand
CCGTCCGGGCGGCGGATGGCCTCCCGGCGGTCAGACGGCACGCGCCATGCGGGCACCAGTGCCCGGCCACCGGGCGGCCCGGCCGGCCAAGATGTTTTGCCGCTAGCCGGCCCAAAGGCCCAGCGCAGGTCGTGTGGGGGAGGAAAGCAAAAGATCTCTGGCCGGCCGGAAACAGCCGCCCGGTTGCGGGCACGCCCACATGGCGCAGGCTGACCATGCCGGGAGCCAACCGCCCGGCGGCCTGAGGCACCACACTCGTCTGGTTCGCGACGGTCCGGGAACCTCCGCCTATCTCGCCGCCGTCGGCAGACCGACTATCAGCGTTCAGCATCCGAAAAGGCCTCAGACGGCGCAGGACCATCGGGTCAAGTGCTGCCCGCTACAGATCAGGACCAAGATCGATCTGGCACACTACATTCTAGAACGCGGCCCGGAACTTGCGCTCATGCCGAATAGCGGACGTTGCGAATCCGAATACTTATGCGCTCTCCTGTATGCCGACAACGGCGGTGAGCGACTATTCGCTCAGCGGTTACCATGCGACGGCGGATCACTACCAGCGCTCCGGTCCCGACAGCTTCGGACTTGCTTAACCACACGACCAGTGCTGGTGGGGGGCCCGGTCCCGGCGGGCGGTGGGATGACGGTGCCGCGCAGCATGCGCAGTATTTCGGGGATGGTAAGCGGGATCAGGCCTATCTCCAGGCAGATCTCCCAAATGTTCTGGATGCTGCCGGGCCCTGGTACCGCTGTGGGAATGGTCCTGGGTGGTGTTCATTGTGTTCCCCCTAATGCCCTTGGCTAAGGAAGCCAGCCACGCAGCCAGCGAACCAGCCGTTAGAGAAGTCGGTGTTGTTGGTGACCCCATTGGTGTTCTGGTTTCCCGCCATCCCGTTCACCTCGGCGGTCTGGCAGTAACCTTGCGACGCGCCCTCTTGTGTGCCGTCATTTGAATACGGCGGGACCAGCGTGCCTATTTGCTCTCCGTCCGTGTAGCCGATGTTGTAGCTCGCGTTGTGGCCCGATACGCCGCCACTGACAGCCAGGACAGTGACAATGCCCGCCACGAGAAGGACTCCTGCGGCCAGCACGGTGATGAGCTTGTGCCGCCAGATGGCTGCCCGGATCGTCCACGCCTTTTGCGGTGGCTCTTCCTCCTGTGGTGGCTGCTGCGCGTCTTCGACCAGCGGCAGATTCATTGGCGGCGGCTCGTTATTAACCGGCGCGTTGTTAACCGGACTGGGCTGGATAGGCGGCGGCGGAATGTAGAGCGGCCGGGGCTGCGGGAAGCGCTGCACGACTCGCTTGTATGTCGGCTGCCACACCTGGCCGTCCCAGTAGCATTCCGCTTTCTGTCCGTTGTCGTGGGT
>PLRW01000286.1 GCA_003164955.1 Actinomycetota bacterium | reverse complement strand
CCCCGTGCTGGCTGGCCCCGTGCTGCGGGCCCGGCTCACCGCCGCGCTGGCGGCCGTGGCCCTCGCCTGCGCCGCCGCGCTCGGCTACAACGCCGCCCAGCCGGGGGTGCCCGCGCAGAACCAGTCGCTCGTCGCCTGGCTGGCCGCCCGGCACCTGAACGGCGGCCTGGCCGTGGACTACTGGGCGGCGAACAGCGTCTCTCTGGACAGCGGGGACCGGGTCACGGTCCGCCAGGTCGGCCTGGCGGGCGGGGTCCTGACCGGGCCCGTCCCGCGCGAGCTGAACGTCGACTGGTACCGGCCGGCGGCCCACTACGCCGACTTCTACGTCGCGAGCGACAGCGACATCGCGCACTCGAGCGACCTGGCCGCCGCGGTCAGCACCTTCGGGCCGCCCGCGCAGACGCTGCACCCGGCCGGCTACACGGTCCTGGTGTGGCACAAGAACCTGCTGGCCGTCCTCCGCTAGTCCCGGCGCCCCGGTCGCCAACAGCACGACGCCGGACGCCGGGGCCCAGGTCATGCTCCGGCAGGTGACCCTCAGTCACCTGCGTCCCGGTGCACCCGCTATCCTGGGGCCTTAAGCAGGACTGGTATAACCCGGCGACCTCGTACGCGGACTTCCTGGTGGCCGCGGACAAGGGCCCGGGGCGGCTGGGGTGCGGCCGCCTTCCGGACCTCCGGGCCGCCGGGCCAAGCGCTGCACCTGGTCGGCTATACCGTGCTGGTGTGGCACAAGAATCTGCTGGGCGACATTCGGTAGTGCCGCCATCCCAGTAGGCTGGCGGCGCCCTCATCGTCCTCGTCGTCCATCCTGAGGTCCTTACATATGCGACGCATCGTTGCGCTCTTCGTTGTTACCCTGATCGCCGGGCTGGCTCTGGCCGGCTGCGGTTCGTCCACCCCCCCCTCACCGAACGCCTCGGTCACGGCCAAGGGCTCGTTCGGTGCCTCACCGTCGGTCACGATCCCGAAGCTGAAGCCGACCAGCACGCTCGCGGTCAAGACCCTGATCCAGGGCAACGGCGCGACGATCAAGAAGTCGGACCTGTTCCTGTCCAACTTCACCATCTACGTGTGGAGCGGTACCACGAACAAGCTGCTCGACTCCACCTACTCCAGCTCGCCGCAGGTGCTCCCGGCGGGGCTGCTGCCCGGCATCCAGAGCGCGGTGACCGGGAAGAAGATCGGCAGCCGGGTGCTGGCCGTCATCCCGCCGAAGGAGGGCTACGGCACGAGCGGTAACTCCCAGCTGGGCGTGACGGGCAGCGACACGCTGGTCTTCGTCATGGACCTGATCCAGAAGTACTCCTCCGGGACGGTGTCCGCCTCCGGGTCCACCGTGTCCAGCGGCGGCGGCAGCCTCCCATCGGTGAGTGCGGCCCAGGGCACCGCGCCCAAGGTGACGATCCCCAAGAACGTGACCCCGCCGAAGACGCTGGTCGCCAAGACCCTGGTCAAGGGGTCCGGACCGGTCGTGACCAAGGGCCAGGATGTCGTGGCCCAGTACACCGGGGTCAACTGGCGGACCGGGACGGTCTTCGACTCCTCCTGGCAGCGCAGCCTGCCCTACAGCTTCAAGATCGGGGCGAGCCCCAGCCAGGTCATCCCGGGCTGGGACATGGGGCTCGTCGGCCAGACCGTCGGCAGCCGGGTCCTGCTCATCATCCCGCCGTCCGACGCTTACGGCAGCGCGGGGCAGTCGCAGGCCGGCATTAAGGGCACGGATACGCTCGTATTCGTGGTCGACATCATCAGCGCCGTGAACCCCGGTTCGGCAAGCTGACCCAGGAGCACGTGGCGGGTCCGGCGCGTGAGGTGGCAGAGGCCGTCTCCGCGCCGGACCGGGGCATAACGCAGCATGCTGGTGTGACTGCGTCGCGTCCCGGCCGGCCCGCGCGATGGGCCCGGGGCCGGTGGGCGGGCGGGTTCATCGCGGCCGCGATCGCCCTGTTCACCGCCTACGTCCGGCTGTCCGCCACCTATCCGGTCAACTCGGATGGGGCGAACATCGTGCTCATGTCGTGGGACATGCTGCACGGCAACCTGCTGCTGCACGCCTGGTGGATGTCGGACGTGTCGTTCTACACGACCGAGCTGCCCGAGTACATGCTGATCGACGCGATCCGCGGCCTCGGCCCGGACGTGACGCACATCGCGGCCGCACTGACCTACACGCTGGTGCTGGTGCTCACCGTCCTGCTGGCCAGGAGCCGTGCGACAGCCCGCGACGGCGCGGTGCGTGTCCTCATCGCGGGCGTGATCATGCTGGCGCCGCAACTGGGCGTGGGCATCTTCGTCCTGCTGCTATCGGTCGGGCACATCGGCACCGCGGCGCCCGTCCTGGCCGTCTGGCTGATCCTGGACCGGGCGCCGCGGCGCTGGTACGTCCCGGTCATCGCCGGGGGCGTGCTGGCCTGGACGATGGTCGCCGATTCGCTCGTGCTCGTGACCGCGATCGTCCCGTTGGTGCTCGTCAGCCTGTTCCGCGCGATCCCGCGGCTGCGGTCCGCCTGGTACGAACTGTCCCTGGCCACCGCCGCGCTCGCCGCGGCCGGGGTTTCCTGGCTGGCGCAGCAGGCGATCCACGCCGCCGGCGGCTACACCCTGCACCCGGTCCCGTTCCGCCTGATCGCCCCGGCCGCGCTCGGGGTACACGCCGCGACTGCGGGGAACAGCCTGCTGGCGCTGTTCGGCGCCAACTTCGGCGGCCTGCACTCCGCAGTATCCATTGGGCCAGTCTCTGTTGGGCCGGTTTCCGCCGCGTTCGCCGTGCTCCACCTCGTGGGCCTCGCGCTGGCGGCCTGGGCCCTGGGCCGGACGCTGCGCCGGTTCGCGTCGCGGGAGCTGATCGACCAGGTCCTCGCGGCCGCCATCGTCGTCAATCTGGCGATGTACCTGTTCAGTACCTTCTCCTCGGGCGTGCTGAACGGCCGGGAGATCGCGCTGGTGCTGCCGTTCGGGGCCGCCCTGGCCGCGCGCTCGCTGGCGCCCCTGGCCGGGAGAGCGCTGGCCGGGAGAGCGCTGGCCGGGAGAGCGCTGGCCGGGAGAGCCCTGGCCGGGGCGGTGCTCGCCGGGTATGTGGCGGGCCTGGGGTACGAGCTGGCGCAGCCGGTGTCCCCGCCGGCCAACGCGCGGCTCGCCTCCTGGCTGCAGGCTCACCACCTCACGCACGGGCTGAGCGGGTACTGGCAGGCGAGCGTGGTGACGGTCGGCACCGGCGGGCGGGTCACGATCCGCGCGGTGACCACGGGCGGCGGCAAGATCGTGCCGTACCGGTGGGAGAGCAACCCCGGCTGGTACGCCCCGGGCACCCAGTACGCCAGCTTCGTCGTCCTGCAGAACCAGCCGGGTTTCTTCACCGAATGGTCGCCGGGCCCCGAGGTGCGCGCCACGTTCGGTGCCCCGGCCCAGACCTTCCATACCGGTCCTTACACGGTGCTGGTCTGGAAACAGAACCTGCTGGCCGCCCTGTCCAGACCAGCACCGTAGCGCCCTGGTGCCGGGAGCGCTCCTACCAGATCTGGGTGCGGTAGAGGGCGACGGTGATGACCAGCGCCGCCGAGCACACGGCCAGCGCGGCCAGCAAGACCGTCCGCCTTCGCCGGCGCGGGGTGGCCAGCAGGACGAGCACGGCCAGCAGGTACACCTCGACGAAAGCCCGCAGGTCGGCGTAACCGTCCCAGTTGGTGGGGGCCAGGCAGAAGATCTCCACCACGTACAGCACGAAGGCCACCCGCTCGTAGACGGGGATCGTGGTGGCCCGCAGTGCGGCCAGCGCGGCCAGCGCGAACAGCGCGAGCACGACGAATTCGACGTCCCAGATGATGACCGCGCCCGGGGCCCCCGGCACCCGCGTGCTCGGGTGGGCGAAATTACGCGCGATCCAGGTGAACGCGGCGGTAAACGGCAGGCCGGCGTTCTTCCCGCTGTCGCTGAGGACCGGGAAGACCCCCGTCGCGGCCTTGACCACCCCTTCCCACGCGGCGAAGACCACGACCGGGACGATCCAGGCCACGTCATTGGCCCCGAACCGGTCCCGCCGGCGCACCAGCTGGACGATCCGGACGATGCCGAGCGCAGCCGGGACGAGCAGCACCGTTTCCCGGGTCAGGGCCCCGTAGCCGAACGCGGCGGCGGCCAGCAGCGGATGCCGCTTCCGGTAGGCCAGGATGCCGGCCACCAGGCACAGCGCGCCAAGCGGCTCGGTCAGGTCCCGCGACAGGCTGTCCATCAGGCCGAAGTAGCCCGCCGGCAGCAGGCCCCACAGCGCGTGCCGGCCCGCCTCCTGGGCGAGCAGGCCGCCGAGGTAGGCCAGCGTGGCGAGGGCCGCGACGTTGATGCCCACGAGCGCGTACGGCACCGCCACATGCTGGCCGGCCGACACCAGCCAGGCCAGCGCGGAATAGCCGATCCGCATGAACCGGTACGGCGCATCCATCGTGATGCCGAACGCCGTCGTGTGCAGGTTGGCCGGGTCCAGCGCCATGCGGTAGTAGAACTGGCCGTCGTAGCCGGTGGAGTGCTGGAAGATGTACATCCAGTGCGGTGCCCGTCCCCGGTGCCCGTACACGGACCCGACCCGGGGCAGCTCGGAGAGGTTGCCGTGTGCCAGCAGGATCAGCCGGCCCTCGATCGCGGCCAGGGCGGCCACGAAAAAGATGATCCCGGGCAGCGCCGCCCGGTCCGTCACCCTCCCGAGCGTGCGATGCTGTTGCGGCGTCGTCGCGTCACCGGCTGTGGTTGACGTCAGTTGCACGTGCCGCCTCCGCCCCCTCAGTCACGTCCGCTGGGCGTGGCCGGAACGCCCGAGAACGCGGACAGCGTACCTGACCAGGGCGCGAACGCGGCCGCTACCGGCGGTTACGGGCCAGGGGTCAGCGCCCGTCGGTCAGGTCGTCGAGGACCAGGCCGAGGCCGATGCCGAGCATCCACACGTCCTTGGCCAAGGGGATGCCCTGCTGCGTCGGCAACGGGGTGCCTTCCTTGCGCATCCCCGGCGTCTTGACGTAGAGCCCGAGCAGGCCGCCGGAAAAGGCGGCCAGGCCCGCCCCGGCCAGCGCCGCCGGGACAACGGGCAGGACCAGCGCCGTGCCCAGCACGATCTCCGCGCCGGCGAGCAGCCGCACGAAGTCCTTCGGCTTCAGCTTGGCCAGGAACGGGTAGGTGCCGACCGCGAACCCGTGCAGTTGCTCGGCCGTCGCCTCGTCCGCGGACAGCTTGCCGATCCCGGAATTGAGGATGAACCCGCCGGTGGCGATCCGCTGCGGCAGGTGGTGGAGCTTAACCCGAAGTGCCATGTCTTCCTCCCCATGCTGGTCGTTNNGGCCGGTCGTTGAGAACGGCCGGTCTTTTTAAGAACGGCTGATCTTTTCAGGAACGGCCGTCGCGGGCGCGGCCCGAGACGGCCATTGTGGCACTGCGCAGCAGGACGCCTGCGTGCCGCCCGGCTGCGGCGGCGGCGAGGAAGTAGGCGCGGTCCTGGTCCAGCCCGCGGCCCATCGTCGAGAGCGGCGCCGGGCACGCCCGCAGCGCCTCGTCCAGGCCGGTGACGCCGACGTGGACCAGCGTGTGCCGCCCTCCGAGCGGCCGGGCCTGCTCGGTCACCTGGGTGCCGAAGTCACCGGGCAGGATGGGCACGACCACGTCCGCGTGCGCCAGCGCCACGCGCCCGTACGACGTCAGGCTGTGGTGCGACACCCCGCGGTGCCGCTCACGCGGGTCCGCCTCGCTGATCCGCAGCGCGGCCACCGGCCGCCCCGCGAGGACGGCCGCCGCGTTGACCGCCTCGCCGGCCGCGACGCCGGAGAACCCCCAGCGCGTGCCCGTCCCGAGGTTGCCCGGGCCCTGTGTCACCACGGCCACGTCCGCGCCGAGCACGTGCCGCGCGGCGAGCAGGCCGCTGTGCAGCGTCACCGCCTCCAGGTCGCCGCCGAACGCCTGGCCCACGGTGATCGTCCCGGTCAGCCAGCCGGCCTCCCGCAACGTGGCGCAGGTCCGTGAGAACCACGCGGGCAGCGCGCCCCCGTCGGTCATCACGTACGCCACGCGCACCCCGCCGGGCCCGGGTCCTTGCCCGGGTCCTCCGGTTGCCGCGCCCGGTGCGGGCTCTGGGCGCGCTCCCGGCCCGGCGGCGTCGGCGGCCGGGGAGCGCTCCTCGTAGGTCCGTTCAGCATCAAAATAAAGACCGGCCAGGACGGGCGCGAGAGCGGAGTGCAGGTCGGCCACCACCACCGGCATCGCGCCGATGTCGTCGGCGGTGCGCAGCGTCTCGTGGTACGGCGAGCCCTGCTCGTCCGCCCCGAGCACCACCGCCTGCAGCGGCGTGTAGCGCGCCTTGACCAGGTGACCGGGGCCGGAGCGGTCCGGCGGCAGGCGGTCCGGCACCGCGACGACCAGCGCGTACCCTCCGGTGCCCAGGCCCAGGTCCAGTGCGGTGGTGTTCAGCAGCACGCGGTCGCCCGGCTCGGGACGGCCGGTCAGCGCGGGGTAAGCCAGCGCCCTGACCGGCACGGGCGGTTCCCCGTCGGCCGCCACCTCGAGCTCCAGCGCGCCGGGCCATTCCCGCCGGAGCCGGGAGACTATTCCATCCCGCCACGAGATCACTTTCCCAGCGTAGCGGCCATCACATCCGGGGCACGCCCGGGCAGGCCATGACCC
>PLRW01000299.1 GCA_003164955.1 Actinomycetota bacterium | reverse complement strand
CTAAGCGAAGAGGCCAGGGCCGCCGCTCGCAGGGCCATCACATCCAAACCGGCCGCCGGGTACATAAGGGGTCCACTGGAGGTATACACGAGGTACACGGGGCTGCTGAACCTGGGTATCGCCCGAATCGTGTCGGCGTCGCGCTGTTCGGTGATTCGCTCGCCGGCTTAGATCGTTGACCGGATATTCGCGGCTGGCGTTACGTTGCTCGGCGGCAACAGTTTCGTGAATATGGCGCCTGCCAGGATCTGCCCGGTGACGGCCCTCATGCCTGGTGGGGTTGCCCCGCTTTTACGGACAGGGCTGATGGCTTGTCAGGCTACTTGCTGCAGATGGTCCTTTCCGGCTGAGGCTTCGAATTCGGCGGGGCTGCGGTAGCCGAGGGTGCTGTGCAGCCGGGTGCTGTTGAACCAGCCGATGTACTCCACGATGGCCCGGCGGCCCGCGGCCCGGGTGGCCCAGGGCCGGGTATCGGTCAATTCGCCCTTCAAGGAGGACCCGCTACGCGCAGGTTCCCCGGTTCGTCCACTGCGGGAGCGAAGCCGCGCTCCTGGCCGGCGACCCGCTCGTGGACGTCGACGAGACCACGCCGCTGCGGCCGGAGCCATGCCCTCGCCAGGGCCGTCCTCGTCCCGGTCTACGAGGCCTGACCGCGCTGCCGCTCACCTGCCACCCGCACAGGAGCAGACCTGATACTTCCGCGGTCATCGCTGGGCTGTCGTGGGGATGGCGTTGTCGATGAGGACGGCGGCGATGGCGGCGGCGGTGGGGAAGGATTCGGTGTTGAGGACCCGGGTGCGGGCCGAGGCGCCATCGAGGAGCAGCGCCAGTTGTTCGCCGAGCTGTTCGGGGTTGGTGGCGCCGGCTTCGCGGGCGGTTTCGGCGAACCGCGCGGCGAAGGCTTTCTTGTAGTCGCGTGCGTATTGGCGTGCGGGGTGCTGAGGGTCGTGGATTTCGATGGACGCCGCGATATAGGGGCACATGGGCGTGATGTCCTGTGCCCCGGTCGCGGGGACCTCGAAGGCAGCGAGGAGCCGTTCGCGGGGCGTGAGGTCGGTGCGGTCGAACACTCCGCCCGTGACGTCGGGATCGAATCGGCGCAGGTACTCGGCGACGAGTTCGTCCTTGCCGGTGAAGTGCTGGTAGGCCGTGCGCTTCGATACCCGGGCCGCCGCGCAGAGCTGGTCCATGCCGGTGCGGTTGATGCCCTGATCGCGGAACAGCTGCTGTGACGCGCCGAGGATGCGCTCACGCGCGCCCCTGCCGCGGCGCCGTCCCTGGGGGCCCTTCTCCAGCTCCGTCATGCCTCCAGCATACCCCGTTGGGTACCGCCCGGTGTACATAGCTTGCGTTCCGGCTAGCTGTCCGATACGTTAAGAAAACGGTTTGGTGTACATAGCATCCGGGCTGTTTCGGATCCCCATCAATTCAATGGAGTGATCGTGGGAAAGCTCGAGGGCAAGGTAGCGGTGATCACGGGCGCATCAACCGGCATGGCCCTGAGGAGATCGCGACGGTCGCGCTGTTCCTCGCCTCGGACGACTCGAGCTACGTGAATGGCATAGATCTGGTTGCCGACGGCGGCACCACGGCGATCTGAGCGGGAGGCACTGGCATGTGCGCCGACTCGACCCTGCTGGTGGGCGCACCGACTAGGTCTCACACACAACGAGGAGTAGCCATGACCACGTTCGCCCAGCACCGCGTCGCCTTCGAGTCCTTCCTCAACTGCGTGCAGGGCGGCGCAGGCAAAGACGCCATCGCCGGGTGCCTCGCCGAGAACGTGGTGCTGATCGGCCCGCTCAGCGATGAGCCGCTCACCGGCCGCGAGGCTGTCGCGGAAGCCATACAGACCGTCCACACGCTGGCGGCCGGCCTCACCTATGAGGAGGTCCTCAGCGGCGAGACCCACCACGCCGCGTTCTTCCGGCTGCAGGTCGAAGACACCGTGGTCAACGGAATGGACTACGCCCTGCTCGACGCGGACGGCAAGGTCGCCGAGGTAACTGTATTTTGGCGCCCGCTGCCGTCCGCCGTCGAGATGCAGGGGCACCTTGCGCATGTCCTCGGCATGCAGCCCTGGGAACTGCGCACGAACGGGGAGTAACGATCATGGATGCCCTCGTCCCATGCCTGACCCGCCACAAACGACACAAAGCGAAAGCTCGAGAACAAGGAAAAGAGCACGCATCATGAGCAGTATCAGCATCATCGGCACCGGGAACATGGCCCGCACCATCGGCACGCTGGCGGTAGCGGGCGGCAACACCGTCGAGGTCATGGGCCGCGATCAGTCCAAGGCCGCTGACCTGGCCAAGGCTCTCGGCGGCGGTGCCACGACGGGAGAGTGGGGCACCACCCCGGCCGGCGACATCGTCATCGTGGCCGTGTTGTACGACAGTGTCGTTCCGGTCGTCGCCGAGTACGCAGACGCCCTCGCGGGCAAGGCCATCGTCGACATCAGCAACCCCTTCAATGCCGAGGCCGACGGGCTGGCCACCCGCGAGGACACCTCGATCGCGCAGGAAGCCGCCAAGGCGGCCCCGGCCAGCGCCAGCGTGTTCAAGGCGTTCAACACCATCTTCCGTCATGTCCTGGAGAAGGGCCGGCCGCTCGACGTCTTCATCGCTGGCGACAATGCGCAGGCCAAGGCGGGCGTGGAGGCGTTCATCGAGAGCCTAGGGCTGCGCCCGCGCGACGTCGGCGGCCTGAAAATGGCGCACTGGCTGGAAGGCGCGGGCCTGGTCGAGATGGGCCTCGCCCGCCACGGGGCGGGGAGCTGGGACATCGCCCTCGGCGTCACCGAATTTCACGGCTGAGCCGCACCGCCCCCCGGTCCAAGCCGCCGGCGAACAGGGGCGCCGCGCACCCTGACAATGGCTGATGGATCACCGAAAAGACTCGCTAATGCCAGATATCACCGTTGGCGGACGATGGTCTGCCCGGAGAGGACTCTCGCGATGAAGCTTGGTTTCGCACTTCCCATAGTCGGGTCTGCTGTCAGTGGCGCCGCTGGCCTGAGCGCGTTCTGCCGCGGACTCGAGGACCTTGGCTACGACACGCTGTGGGTCGGCGATCGCCTGGTCACGCCGGTTGATATGCATAGCACCTATCCGGGCAAAGAGCAGCCGTACCCGCCGCAGATGACCCGTTACCTCGATCCGGTGCTGCTGTGGACGGTCGCCGCGACGGCGACCAGCCGGGTGCGGCTGAACGCCAGCACGCTTAGCACGTTCTACTACGAGCCGGCTCACCTGGCCCGGCTGCTGACCACGCTCGACGTGCTCAGCGACGGCCGCCTCGAGGTCGGCGTAGGGCTGGGGTGGATGAAGGACGAGTACGACATCGTCCGCGGCGCGGACTGGCACCGGCGCGGGCGGATGCTCGATGACCTGCTGGCGTTCCTGCACGCGTGGTGGACGACCACCCCGGTGTCCTGGGATAGTGAGTTTTTCTCACTGCCGCCGGTCCACGCCGACCTGCGACCGGTCCAGGCGGGCGGCCCGCCCATCTGGGTCGGTGGTGCCAGCGAGGCCGCGATGCGCCGGGTCGGCCGCAGCGGTACCGGCTGGCTCGGTTTCGAGGGGCTGCCGGACGAGGTCGCCGGCCGCTTGTGGTCGATCGCCCGCCGGGCGGCGCAGGACGCCGGCCGCGATCCCGACGCGCTGAAGACGGCCATGCGAATCAACCTCGAACCGGGCACGTCCGTTGACTCGCTTGCCGGCAAGCTCACGCGCTTCGCCGGGTCCGGTGTTGATGAGGCGTTCGTGGATGCCTTCGCAGCGTTCCCCAGCCTTGACCCGATGCTTGACTTCGCCAGCCAGGTGATCGCGCGCACCGGTCGGTTGTGACCACCCAAGAGCCGGACATCATGGCAGGTTCAGCAGGAATGATTCCCGTTCTGCGGTGATGCGCTCGATGGTGCCGGAGCCGGCGAGGGTGGTTTCTCAAACACCACTCCACGGGAGGCGGCCCGTAGGTGAAGGTGTACGTCTGGGCCCGCTGGGAGCGGTTACGCCGACCGTCCGCCCGGCTTCTTGCCTTTGACCTGGCATTTCAGGATGCCTGCTCGCTGCCCTCATCTCCCTCATCACTGGACCGGAACCGTGGGGAGGACCGTAGGGACGGAGACAGATAAATAAAGGGGAAGTAAGTAGACGGACAGGGACGTGAGAGCGGGGGTGAATGACGAGCTATCATGAGCCTGGCGCGCAGATTATTACTTTTTTACGAGCTGTGCGCATAATTAGTCGGGGAGTTCGCGGGAAGGTTAATTTCGGCACTGTCTGCGTGTTCTCCGGGCGCGTGTTTCCGGTGTCGGCAGGTGTACGGGATGGAACCCGTATTAGCTGGCGGTGCGGAATGACGGCCGGGTCCGGGTTTCTCGCGACCGGTGCAGGTGTAGAACCCGCGTCTACCTGGCCACGCGACGATCGAGTTGGCCACTACTTGGCCAATGTCAGGCAACTTGGCCACTTGCCGATGGGGAGGCATCCTCGTAGCGCGGTTTTCGGTTGTGGAGCATTAGCCGACGCCCGTCGCGCCGGGGTCGACTTGACCTCTTGCGGGCCTCGATCGAGATCAATCAGGCCCCTGAACTGCACGCTGGTCCTACAACTGGGTTCCCCGCGCGGGCGTGCGGCCCTCGGCGTCGGGTGCCGTGGCGGCCGGCAGTGTCATGCGGGCCTGTCCCTGGCTTCTCCCGGGAGGCATGCCGGCCGGCCCGGGGGCGGGCTCGGGCCCCGTGCGGCGACGGTAGCGGGGCTCGGGCGGCGGGTCGAGCCGGGCCGGGAGACGGGCGGTGAAGCCGGTGACGAGCACCGAATGGCCGGCCTGCATTTTTGTTTTGGGGAAGGCGTGTAACGTAGAAGTTAAGCTCCGGTCCCTGGCAGGTCCATCCGTAAAATCCGCGGTGGCATTGCAGGGGCCCGGATTTTTTTATGCCTGGGCAGCGCACGCGAGAATTCGCGGTCAGCTGATGGTACCCGATTTCCATCCCACCGGAGGCACTCATGCGTGTCAGATTCATCAGGCCCGGCAACATGGCCCAAGGCATCACCAGCCAGCTCCAGCCGGTCGCCAGCGAGCTTGTCGCGGCGCTGCGGGAGGCGGCAGCCGCAGAGCGAGGCCGCAGTAGGACTGGAGAGCGCCCATGACGCTGCTCGACCATGTCGTCCTCCAAGTCGACGACCTGAACGCCATCGGCGACTGGTACGACCAGATCGTCAGCCTGGCCGGGGGTACGCGAACCTTCGATATGCCGAACCTGATCGGGTACGCCCTGCCTGGCCAGCCAGCCCAGCTGTTCTTCTCCCTGGCGGCCGACCCCGGTGGTCGCCAGACCCACCTTGCGCTCAGGGTCGAGGACGAGGCAACTGTCCGACTCGGGTACGAGTTCGCCACCGCAGTCGGCGCCGAGATCCTGCATGAGCCTCGGCTGTGGCCGGAGTACGCGCCGGATTATTACGCGGTGTTCATCCGCGACCCGGCCGGAAACAACCTCGAACTCAAATGCCAAGCCTCCACCGGACGGCCAACGCTCTCGACGTAACGCATGACGCCGGCAAGACCATCACAGCCAACTGACCCGCACACGACGGAGGAACATTCATCATGACCACCATCAGCATCATCGGCTCGGGCAACATGGCCACCGCCATCGGCACCCGGGCGGCGAAGCACGGCCACACCATCGAGGTCATGAGCCGCGACACCGCCAAGGCTCAGGCACTCGCCGACAAGATCGGCAACGGAGCCACCGCCGGCACGTTCGGCGCAACGCCGCTGGGTGACATCGTCATCGTGGCCGTCCCGTACACCAACGCGGTTTCAGTGGTCGCGAACTACGGCGATGCGCTGGCCGGCAAGGTCATCATCGACATCTCCAACACCTTCAACGCCGACGCCACCGGGCTGGTCACTCCTGATGGCATTTCCGGCGCGCAGGAGATCGCCAAGGCCGCCCCGGCGAGCGCGCACGTCGTGAAGGCGTTCAACACCGTCTTCGGCCACGTCCTGGCCCAGGGCCGTCCGCTGGACGTGTTCTTCGCCGGAGATGACGCGCGGGCCAACGCGAGTGTGTCGGCGTTCATCGAGAGCCTCGGACTGCGTCCGCTCGATGTCGGCGGCCTGGAGATGGCCCGCTGGCTGGAAGGGGTCGGGCCGCTGACGATGGGCCTGGCCCGCCACGGCGTGGGGAACTTCGACTTCTCCCTCGGCGTCAGCATTCTCAGCTGAGCGCGCTCGCACCACCATTTCTTCCGGCGCATCACCCCACAAGGAGCAGGAGCATGCGCGTTTTCGTCACTGGCGGGACCGGCCATACCGGTTCCTACATCATCCCCGAGCTCATCGCCGCCGGGCACGAGGTCACCGGCCTGGCCCGGTCGGACACGGCGGCGGCGGCGGTGTCCGCGCTCGGCGCGAAGGTGCGCCGCGGCGACCTGGAGGATCTCGACGGGCTCATGGAGGCGGCCGCGGACTCCGACGGTGTCATCCACGTCGCGCACAGGCAGGACCTGCTTCCGTTTGGCGGGATGGACGCCGTGTCCGCCGCGGAGCTCCCGGTCATGCTCGCGTACGGCGAGGCACTCGCGGGAACCGGAAAGCCGCTGGTCGCGGCGGGGAGCATAGGCTCGTCCGGGAAGCTGGGCCGGCCGGCCACCGAGGAGGACCCGGCCCTTCCCGTCGGCGATGAGCACAAGGGCACCCTCCGGGTCCGCAATGTCGTGGAAACCGCCGTAATCGACCTCGCCGAGCGGGGAGTGCGGTCTTCGGTCGTGCGGATTGCCAACATCGCGCACAGCACGACCGATCGTGCCGGCTTCCTCCCCACGCTGATCGCGCTCGCGAAGGAGAAAGGCGCCGCCGGCTACCCCGGAGACGGCGCGAACCTGTGGAACGCCGTGCACGCCCGCGATGTCGCCTCCTTGTTCCGCCTGGCGCTGGAGAAGGGACCGGCCGGCAGATACTGGCACGCGGTCGGGGACGAGGGCATCCCGCTCCGCGAGATCGCCGGGGCCATCGGCAGCCGCCTGGGCCTGCCCGCCGTGAGCATTCCCAGGGACGAACTGATGCTGCCGGGATACTTCGGGTTCCTCGCGAACATAGTCACGCAGAGCTACCCAGCGTCCAGCCTCATCACCCGCCGGACCCTCGGCTGGGAACCCGCTCAGCCCGGCCTGCTCGCCGACTTGGACAACGGCCACTACTTCCCCGCCAGCTGACGGCAGGGACCCCGGATCGCAACGAGTCCGGCACATGACAAGGATACGGCTCTTCCGGAGGGACGCTGAGAATATGACAACGGTGGGATTCATCGGAAGCGGACAGATCGGCAGTACCATCGCGCGGCTCGCCATCGAGGCCGGGCACCAGGTGATGCTCAGCAACTCGCGCGGTCCCGGAACGCTCACGGACACGGCCGCGGAACTGGGGCCACGGGCATCCGCGGCGACGAGCGGGGAGGCCGCCGCGGCCGGTGACATCGTCGTGGTCACGGTGCCGGTCAGCGCTTTCCCCGACTTGCCCGCCGCGCCACTGGCCGGGAAGACGGTCATCGACACGTGCAACTACGGCCCCGAGCGCGACGGGCACATCCCCGACCTCGACAGCGAGTCGCTCACCTCGAGCGAGCTGCTGCTGCGGTACATCCCGGACGCCATGCTCGTGAAAGCGTTCAACAACATCTTCTACAAGCACCTGCTGTCACTCGCCCGCCCGGCGGGGGCGGCCGACCGCTCCTACCTGCCGATCGCCGGCGACTCCGCGCCGGCGAAGGCGACGGTCACCGAATTCATCGAATCCATCGGGTACAGCGTGGTAGACACGGGACCGCTGGCCGACAGCTGGCGGCAGGCGACAGGCACGCCGGCATGGGGGACCCCGTACGGGCCGTACTCGGACGAGAAGGGCCAGCCGGCCGGCGAGGACACCATCCGCACGGCACTGGCCACCGCAACGCGATAACCGCAAACTGGCACGGGCCGCGGTATGGCCCGTGGCCGACCTCAGCCACATCCCCGCGGAGCTCCACGACGAGATCCGCGCCGAGGCGGGAAAACCCTGTTGCGAGGCGCCACGCAACATAAGAGCGAACTCAGGCTTCGTGTAACGGGTCGGAACCTGCTGGAGCCAAAGACGAGAGGTTAAGGCATGAGCAACCGAAAGCCAACCCGAGTGAGGGCGGAGCCGGGGAAAGCCGATAGAGGATTGGTGGAGACGCGGGACATATCTGGCGGATATCCGGACCTCACCGCGTCGCAGCTAGACCTCATCCGCGAGCGTTCCACGGAGACGGTCGTCGATCCGGGCGCGTCCCTGGCCCACGCCGGGGATGTCGACTATGACTTCATGCTGGTCGAGGCCGGCGATGTGGAAGTCGTGAGGCTCGCGGCGTTCGGGCTGCCGGAGCAGATCATGGCGATCTTCGGCCCAGGCTCGTTCCTGGGCGAGCTGGACATGCTGAACGGGCAGGCTGCCATGTTTTCGGCGCGTATGCCCGCCGGCGGCGTGATCCAACGGATGCCACGTCCGGTCTTCCGGCAGCTTATGTCCGACGCCCCGGAGCTGTCCGACGTCATTCTCAAGGCGTTCATGGCACGGCGCGAGTTCCTGCGTACGAGCGAAGCGGCGCTTAGTGTCCAGATCGTCGGCGGTGCGCTGTCGGCCGAGACGCTGGAGCTCCGCAACTGGGCCACGCGTCTAAACGTGGTGCATAGCTGGCTCGACGTCGAAACCGACGATGGGCACCGGATCCTGGAGTCTCTCGGGCTCGACGTTGACGACCTCCCGGTAGTGATCGCCCCGACCGCGATCCTCCGCAATGCGACCCCGAGCGTACTGGCGGACCAGCTCGGGCTCGCGTACCGCTCTGTACCAGGGAAGGTCTACGACATTGTTGTCGTCGGTGGTGGACCCGCCGGACTGGCGACTGCCGTCTACGGCGCTTCTGAAGGCCTGGACACGCTGGTGCTGGAAGGGGTTGCCGTAGGCGGGCAGGCCGGCGCGAGCGCACGTATCGAGAACTACCTCGGCTTCCCGTCCGGAATCGCCGGCGCGGAGCTGACTGCCAAGGCGCTGGTCCAGGCCGAAAAGTTCGGGGCCGAGATAAAGACCCCGTGCGAGGTAACGTCACTGCGGATGGCGGACGACCTTGTGGTGACCCTGTCGGACGGGAGCGAGGTCTCGGCCCGCTCGATCGTGATCGCGAGCGGCGCCCACTACCGGAAACTGAGCCTCGAGCGGTGGGCGGACTTCGAGGGCAACGGCATCTACTACGCGGCAACCGAGCTTGAAGCCCGTGCGTGCGGGATTCACGGCCCTCAGGTGGCCGTGATCGGCGGGGCCAACTCCGCCGGGCAGGCGGCCCTGTTTCTCGCGAGTCGCGGGTCGCGGGTCCAGCTCGTCGTGCGCGCCGACGATCTGGGATTCGAGATGTCGAGCTACCTCGCGACCCGCATCCTCGTCGACAGTCGTATCGAGTTGCACCTTGGCACCGAAGTCGTCGGAGTCGACGGTGGCGACCATCTGGACTCGATCGTGCTCGCGAATAAGATCGGAGGGAGTCGGGAGAGCGTGCCCTGCGCGGGACTCTTCTGCTTCATAGGCGCCGTGCCCGCGACGTCTTGGCTCGAGGGCGTCCTACTTGACCGAAGCGGCTTCATCCTCACCGACACCGATCTACCGGAGACGCAACCGCGCGACTCGTTCGGGCTACTCGGCCGTCAGCCTCTGGCGTTCGAGACCAGCATCCCAGGACTCTTCGCCGCCGGCGATGTGCGCCACGGCTCGATGAAGCGGATCGCAGCTGCCGTGGGTGAAGGTTCGAGCGCGATCCGCTCGGTCCATCAGGCGATCGGCAAGTAGCGACAGATAGCAACCTCCTCATACGCGACAACTGAGTCGTGTTGCTCGGACAAGGTAGACCCAACCGCGAGTCTCGTAGCTGAACTCGGGATCCTCGCCTTGGTTGCGCACGTCCGCTGGTCCCACCCAGCCAACCAGCAGAACTTGCAGCGCTCGCCCGTCAATCACTAAACGAACTGCAAAGCGCAAGCGCCAAACTCACCTCATGAGTAGGCGGCCTTCGAGTTCCACACCCGGCGAACCTCCTTGTCGGTCGGCCTCCGCTGTGCAGCCGCCGATGCGCTGCACTACTCGGCGTCGGTACCGTCGGCACCGGCCCGGCGTGGCGGGCGGGGCCGCCCGCCACGGCCGCCTATCCCGGGCCGCCGGTAAACCTGCGCCAGCTCGCTATCGCCCACGCCGGCGCCATCGAGCAGGTGACCTGGCGGCACGGCACCAGAACCACCAAAGGCAACCCCGCCGCCTCGATGACCAGCCAGTTCCTGGCCCTCCGGG
>PLRW01000063.1 GCA_003164955.1 Actinomycetota bacterium | reverse complement strand
TCCCCGCAGGGATATCTGGGGCTAGGCGGAAATTCCGGCGCGCTCCGGCCCCGCCTGCCCGGCGAGGGCGGCCTTTCCGGCGTGCGAGCGCCACCAGGCCTGGCCCTGGGCGGGCAGCATGTAGATCGGGTCGTAGTAGGCGTACTCCCGGCCGATGGCCAGCTCGTCGTCGGCCTCGACCGCGGTGCGGTAGTTCTTCGTCCAGGACGAGATGCCCCGTTCCGTGTCGTACCGCGCGACCTGGTGCACCCAGCGCTTGCCGACGTACGGGACGTCGCAGACGACGCGCGGCGTGGCGAAGCCCGGCAGGTACCCCATGATCTGGTGCTGCAGGTCCTGGCCCTCACCGAGGGTCAGCCGCCAGTGCTCGCTGCCGGGGATCATGTCGCACATGTAGAAGTAGTAGGGCATGATCTTGGCTTCGTCGAGCAGCGCGAAGCACAGGTCGAGCAGGGCCGCCGCGCTGTCGTTGACCCCGCGCAGCAGCACCCCCTGGTTCCGGACGTCCCGGATGCCGGTGTCCAGCATCGCGCGCGCCGCCCGGGCCACCAGGGGAGTGACCGACTGGGCCGCGTTCACGTGCGTATGGATGGCCAGGCTCACGCCCCGGTCCGCCGCGCGCTCGGCCAGCCGGGACATCCCGGCCCGGACCTCGTCGCTCAGCCAGTGCTGCGGCAGGCCCATCAGTGCCTTGCTGGCCAGCCGGATGTCGCGGATGCTCTCGATGTCGAGCAGCGCGGCCACGAACTCCTCCAGCCGGGGCCAGGGCAGGTTGGCGACGTCGCCGCCGGAGACGACCACGTCGCGCACGCCGGGGGTGCGGCGCAGGTAGGCGATCATGGCCCCGAGCCGGTCGGCCCGCGCCAGCTCGAACTTGTGCTTGCCCGCCGCGGGCGTCGGGTTGCCGACCAGGTCCATCCGGGTGCAGTGCCCGCAGTACTGCGGGCACGTGGGCAGCACCTCGGCCAGCACCTTGGTCGGGTAGCGGTGGGTCAGGCCCTCGACGGCCCACATCTCCGCCTCGTGCAGCGAGTCCCGCTGGGCGTGCGGGTGCGACGGCCAGTCGGCCCGGCGGTCGCTGAGCACCGGGATCATGTACCGGCGGACCGGGTCGGCGTAGAAGGCCTCAATGAACGCGCCGCTGAGGTCCCGCGGGTCCGGCGCCACATCCGGCGCCATCGTGTTGAGCATCTGCGGCGGCACCAGCATCGACATGGTGGCCTGAGCCCGCTGGTCCTGCTCCAGGTCGGTGAAGAACGCCTCGCTGAGGCCGCCCCCCGTCACCTGGCGCAGCTGGCGCGCGTTCTTCACGCAGTGCGCCCGCTGCCACTGCGCGGACTCCCACTCCTCGGTGCTCACGTCGGCCCAGCCGGGGAAACGCCGCCAGTCCGGTTCGGTGAGCTCCCGGCGCCGGTAGACATACGGCTGGTCGATCACGAAGGCCTCCCAGGTCACCGCTCGTCGGATAATAATCGTCTAAAGTGTGAGTCTATTAAAGAACATTTTGTCAAAGTAGTATTTGACAGGAAAATTTCTTGTTACATACGGATCGCGTACTGGTCACGCATGGATGACCCACGGGGCCGGGAAGGATGATGGGCATGACCAGTTCGCCGCTCGGACTGTACCGCGTCAGCGAGCCGGGGCCCGCTGGGCGGGGGCCCCGTGAGCCGGGTTCCGGGCAGCCGGATCCCGGTGAGCCGCGGCTCCGTCAGCCGGGTTCCGGTCAGCCGGATCCCGCCGTGCCCAGTCCCGGCCCGCGGGGCGGTGGTGGCACGGTCCTGCCCCAGGCCGCGTGGCGGCTCGACCCCGATCCCCGGATCCAGCCCGACGAGGTCCGCGTCGACGTCGAACGGCTGAACCTCGACGCCGCCTCATTCCGCCAGATCCGCGAGTCCACCGGCGGGGCCCCGGACGCCATGCGCGCGGCCGTGCTCGGCACGATCGCCACCCGCGGCAAGATGCACAACCCGGTGACCGGCTCCGGCGGCATGCTCACCGGCGTCGTCGCCGAGGTCGGGCCGCGGTCCCCGCTCGGCCTGCGGGCCGGGATGCGCATCGCCACGCTGGTCTCACTGAGCCTGACCCCGCTCGCGATCACCGACGGCCTCACCCGCTGGGACGCATCGTCGGAGCAGATCCCGTGCGAGGGGCACGCGATCCTGTTTGCCCGGTCGATCGCGGTCCCGCTCCCGGACGACCTGCCCATGCCGCTCGCGCTGGCCGTCTTCGACGTCTGCGGGGCCCCGGCCCTCACCCGCCGCGTGGTCAGCGCCTACCGCGCGGGCCGCGGCTTCGCCGACGCCGGGGCCGGTGGGGCTGGGGCCGGAGGATCCGCGGGGCGCCCGGGGCCCGTTGTCGCCATCCTGGGCGCGGCCGGGAAGAGCGGGTCCCTGTCGGCCGCGGCGGCGCGCGCGGCGGGAGCGGCCGCGGTCATCGGCGTGGTGCCCACCGACGCCGAAGCGGCTCTCTTGGACGAATCCGGCCTCGCCGACGCGATCGTGCTGGCTGACGCGCGCGACCCGGTCGGCCTCGCGGACGCGGTCGCGGCGGCGGGCGGCCCGGCCGACGTGACGATCGTCTGCGTGGACGTGCCCGGCTGCGAGGGCGGCGCGATCCTGGCCACCGCGCCGGGCGGCACGGTCGTCTTCTTCTCCATGGCCACCTCGTTCAGCGCCGCGGCCCTCGGCGCCGAGGGCATGGCCGCCGACGTGACCATGCTGATCGGCAACGGGTACGCGCCCGGTCACGCGGAGCTAGCACTGAACCTCATCCGCACCAACTCCGCGGTCCGCACCCTCTTCGAGCGCCGCGTCTTCCATGATCGTGGCGACTTTTCCGCACATACTGCGGAAAAGTCGCCACGAAAAGCAGCGGAGCCCCGCGGGGACGGTATGGCGCGGCAGGGAAGCACCGTTGCCACCGGGGAAGGAGACGTCATGACGTCGAAGCTGGGGCTCGATCCGGCCACCGTCCGCACGGTCCGCGAGCTGGCCAGAAAGGCGGGCGAGCCGATCACCGAGATGGCCCGCACGCACACGACGGTCTCCGTGGAGCGGGCCGTGCTGCGCCTGGCCGGGCTGAACGGCGCCGATGCGGACGGTATGCCCTGGGTCAACCGGCTGACCGAGGCCGTGCAGAACAGCGTCGGCCTGGAGCATGGCGTCGCGCTGCCCGTCTGGCACGCGCTCACCAGCGGCGGCCACGCCAGCCTGAGAGGCCTCGCCGAGGCCGCCGCCGCGGGGACGGTCACGTTCCGGCTCCCCGGGGGAGACGACGCACGGACGGCCCGGAGCGCGGCGGCCCGTTCGGTGGCCCGGGGGTTCGCCACCATCGACGGCCAGCGGGCGCAGCGGTCCCGCATGATCGCGGCGACCGCCGATCCGCCCAAGCCGTGGATCTACCTGATCGTGGCGACCGGTGACATCTACGAGGACATCCCGCAGGCCCAGGCGGCGGCGCGGGAGGGCGCGGACATCATCGCCGTCATCCGCTCGACGGGGCAGTCGCTGCTGGACTACGTGCCCGAGGGCGCGACCCGCGAGGGCTACGCCGGCACGTACGCCACCCGGGAGAACTTCCGCCTGATGCGCGCCGCGCTGGACGAAACCTCCCGTGAGCTGGGCCGGTACGTCCGGCTCACCAACTACGCGTCCGGGCTGTGCATGCCGGAGATCGCGGCCCTGGCCGGGCTGGAGCGCCTGGACATGATGCTCAACGACTGCATGTACGGCATCATCTTCCGCGACATCAACCCCCGCCGGACGTTCATCGACCAGCGGTTCTCCCGCCAGGTGCACGCGCGCGCGGGGATCGTGATCAACACCGGCGAGGACAACTACCTGACCACGGCGGACGCGGTGGACGCCGCGCACACCGTCGTGGTCAGCCAGCTGCTGAACGAGTACTTCGGCAAGGAGGCCGGGCTGGCCGACGCGCAGCTCGGGCTGGGGCACGCGTTCGAGATCAACCCGGCGGTGCCGGACTCGTTCCTGCTGGAATTGGCGCACGCGCAGCTCGTCCGCGAGCTGTTCCCGGACGCACCGCTGAAGTACATGCCGCCGACCAAGCACATGACCGGCAACGTCTTCGCCGGCTACCTGCTGGACGCCTTCTTCAACCTGTGCGGGCTCATGACGGACCAGTCCATCCTGCTCATCGGGATGATGACGGAGGGCATCCACACGCCGTTCCTGTCCGACCGGGACCTGGCGCTGGAGAACGTGCGCTACGTGCGCGCCGCCGCCGGCCGGCTGGGGGAGAGCTTCCGGCCCGAACCGGACGGGTTCGTCGCCACCCGGGCGCGCGAGGTGCTGGGGGAGGCGAGCGGGCTGCTGCGCCGGATTTGCGACGAAGGCCTGCTGAACGCGATCGCGGACGGGACGTTCGGCGTGACCAGGCGCCCGCCGGACGGTGGCCGTGGCCCGGAGGGCGTGGTGAAGAAGGCCCCGGAGTATTTCAACCCCGCCACCGAGATCCTGGACGCCGGCCCCCCGCCCGCGAAGAACGATAATGGTCCGGAACGGACCGGCGAGGACTCCCAGGCCGTGCGAACCCCGCAACCGGCGGAGGCGTCATGAGCACCGACGATACGGAGCCTACGGCGAGTCGCGCGGCGCAGCCGGGAACCGGTGGACCTGTGACAGCCGGAGACGGCACGGCGGCTGGCGCGGCGCAGCCGCGATCGCACGGCCCGCGGGGGGCCGTCAGGCCCTCCCGGCCGCGCGATGCTACGGCGAGCACCGCCGCGCGGGCGCGAAGCGCAGCGGGGGGAATCGGGGGGCCGCCCCCCCGGACAATACGGCCTTATGGGGACACGACGGGGGACGGGCGGGTACAGGTGTCGTTCACGCTGCCGGTGCCGTTCGGCAGCGAGACCGAGCGAGCGCGGGCCGAAGGGGCCGCGCTGCAACTGGCCGCGAAGATGGGCCTGGACCCCGCGATGGTGGTGCACGCCAAGGGGATCGGCTCCGATTTCACGTTCTTCATCGTCTACGGGCGGGTAAGCCATCTCGTTGACATGTCCGCAGTGACCGTGACCGAACGAGAGTTCCCGCTGCTGACGGCGCAGGAGGTGAACCTGCGCATTCGCTCGGAGCTCGGCCGGAAGTTCGTGGTGGTGGGCGCCTGCATCGGGACCGACGCGCACACCGTCGGCATCGACGCCATCCTGAACGTCAAGGGTCACGCGGGCGAGAAGGGGCTCGAATACTACCGGGAGATACGCGTGGTGAACATGGGAGCGCAGGTGGGCGTGCCGGATCTGGTGGCCCGGGCCCGCGCCGAACGGGCCGACGCCGTGCTGGTCAGCCAGGTGGTGACGCAGCGCGACGCGCACCTGTCCAACGCGCGGGAGATGGCGGCCGCGTTCCGCGACGCCTACCCCGGCGGCGGGAAACCGCTGCTCGTGGTCGGCGGTCCGCGGTTCGACCCGGCCGCCGCGGGTGCGCTGGGCGTGGACGCGATCTTCGGGCGCGGGACGACGCCGCGCGAGGTGGCCAGCTACCTGGCCGCCACGCTGGACGGCGCCACCCGGGACGGGGAGCCGGCCCATGTCTAGCGCGGCGGGCGCGGGCCCGGAGGACCCGGTGGGCCTGACCGGCCCGGAGGCGGTGGGGGCGATCGGGGCGGCCACCCTGCCCGGCTCGGCCGGCGCGAAGGACCCCCGGCTGGGGCTGTCGGTAACGCACCGGCGGTACGTCACGCACGGGGACGCGCACTACGGCGGGAACCTGGTGGACGGCGCGTACGCGCTTGCCCTTTTCGGCGACGTGGCCACCGAGGTCTGCATCCGGATGGACGGCGACGAGGGGCTGTTCGCCTCCTATTCCGACGTGCAGTTCCGCGCGCCGGTACAGGCGGGCGACATCATCGAGGCCACGGCGGCGGTCACGGCCGTGGGGCGGCGCAGCCGGGAACTGACGTTCGAGGCCAGCGTGGTCTGCCGGGCCGACCCGGAGCAGGGACCCTCGGCTGCCGCGGTGCTCCCGGAGCCGTTGGTGGTGGCCACCGCGACCGGGACCGTCGTTGTCCCAGACCGCAAATCTGACTCCGCTAAGTAATCGAATTTTTGCCGGATCATCCCAGTTGGTCGACTAAATGGTATACGTACAGTAACAATTTGCGGGGTTGACAACGTTCGTATGCAGGGTAAGTTTCTGCACAGTTCAGCACCGGGCTGGCCGGCCGGAGGTCGCTAGCCCCCGTGATCTGGACCGCGCCAGGGCGGGGGCGTATGCATCCAGCCGCCTTCAGGGCCCGGCGCGGCGAGATGGGCTGCTACGCGGAACCGGCTGGACGGGGGTTGGGCTTGGGAGGGGACCCGGGCGCCCAGTAGACAACGGAGGCCGATCTCGTTGCCGGCGAGACGGTCCCCGGTCCGAAGGCGCAGCTCGGGTCCCTTTCCTTTGCCGTACGTCTCCGTGCCATTGGGTGACGGGGCCACCAGGTAGCAGGTGCTCTGGACACCCGCGGCACGTGTCCCCTGGGGGGCGCCCGTTCTTACGGGTGGCACCCCAGGATGGCGGGGTGACCACCCCGTTTACGTGAAAAACATCGTGGGGTGCCCGCCGGGTTTACGCGAGGGCGCAATATTGGCACAAGTCACGGCGTGATGGGAAAAACGCTGTAAACATGGCAAAGGCTCAGCTCTCTCTCGGCAAAACCGGAGTGCGGGGCCGATATTCTGGTCCGCCAGGACCAGCGATTCCCACCCCAGGCGGAGGCAGGAAGCGTGGCAGAGCCCACTTCACCCATCGAGCGCGTCGCCGTCATTATGCCGACTTACGAGGAGCGGCAGAATCTGGAAGCCATCGCGGGCCGCTTGCGCGCGGCGGTGCCGCACGTGGATCTGCTGGTGGTCGACGACAACAGCCCCGACGGGACCGGCGACCTGGCCGACAAGCTGTCCGAGGTCGACACGCACATCCAGGTCCTGCACCGGACGGACAAGGCGGGCCTGGGACCGGCCTACATCGCCGGATTCCGCTGGGCCATGGAGCGGGGCTACGACGCCGTGGTGGAGATGGACGCGGACGGCTCGCACCAGCCGGAGCAGCTGCCGCTGCTGCTGACCGCGCTGGACGGCGCGGACGGGGTGATCGGGTCCCGGTGGGTACCGGGCGGGCAGCTGCTGAACTGGCCGAAATCCCGGGAGATCCTGTCCCGCGGCGCCAACGTGTACGCCCGGCTCATGCTGGGCCTCGATATCCGCGACTCGACCGGCGGGTACCGCGCCTACCGGACCTCCGCGCTGCGCGCGATCAGCCTGGACACGGTGGAGTCGGCGGGCTACTGCTTTCAGATCGACCTGACCCTGCGCCTGGTGCAGGCGGGCATGCGGATCGTGGAGGTCCCCATCACGTTCGTGGAGCGGGAGCGCGGGGCGAGCAAGATGAGCCGCGCGATCATCGGGGAGGCTTTCTTGCGCGTCGCGCAATGGGGCGTCGCCGCCCGGGTAAAGAACCGGCGGGCCCCGGGACGCCAGCGCGCCCAATAACGCCAGCGCCCCCAGGCGTACACCCTGGGGGCGCTTGACCAGTCCAGCGCCGACGAACTCACGGCTGAGGCGCTGGCCGGCCCCGGTCAGCCGGCCCGATGATGAGGGCCGGCTAGCGGGGGATGACCAGCTAGCAGGGGTTGACCAACCGAGAGACTCCGCTGCGTCCGCCGGCTCAGGCGCTCTTGCGCTGCCGTCGGTCGCGGCGGACGTCCGTTTCCCCGGGGCTGCCGCGGCGTCCCCGGATGACCTCGAGCCGCTCGGCCAGTACTGCCTCCAGATCGGCGACGGTGCGCCGCTCCAGCAGCATGTCCCAGTGGCTGCGCGGAGGCTTGACCTTTTTGGGTGCGGGTGACTCACCGGTCGCCGCGAAGGCGACCGCACCGCAGACACGGCATTCCCAGGTCGGGGGAAGCTCAGCCTCAGCGGCGAAGGGCACGGTAAAGTGGTGACCCTTGGGACAGTCGAATGCGACCTCCTGTCGCGGGGCAAGGTCGGTGTTGCGATCGTTTTCGTAGCTCGTTGACCCGAGCCGGGTACCGCGTAGTGCGCGTTCGGCCATTGGCGTGCTGCCTCCCAAGCGCTCAGCCATTCACGTTCGTCAACGCTGAATACGCGGACAAGATTCCCGATTACGCTCGGGTCCAACCCTGATCGGCGCGCCGAATCACCGTTATGTAAATTTTTCCGCTTCGCGGGCCGGGGTGACCGGGGGAGACAGCACCAGTCTACGGCAGGTCGACGGAACCTTCAGGACGGCCAGACGCCCCGCTCTTTCAGCAGGTCACGTAGCATGACCGTCTCGTCGGTCATGATCCCATCGGCGCCCAGATCGAGCGCACGCTGCATGTTCGCCCGGTTGTTAAGGGTCCACACGTGCACCTGCAGGCCCGCTTCGTGTGCCTTCCGGATGAACGTTCCGGTGGCGACCCGCACCGGTACCTGCGCGCAGTGCACACCCGCGCGGGCGAGCTTGTCGGCCAGCGCTTCGCCGAAGCGGGGGAGGCCGCCAGTCAGCCGCAGCGTCGCCACCCCGACCGGGGACAGCGCCATGCAGACCGGGCGGTCGAGCAGTGCCCGGGCCGCGCGCAGCCGGCGCGCCGAGAACGACGTGACGCAGACCCGATCCCACGCGCGGGTGCGGCGCAGCACGTCCATCATGGGCCGGATGGCCGGCACGTCCTTCAGGTCGATGTTGAACCGCAGGTCCGGCCAGGCGCCCAGCAGGTCCTCGATCAGCGGGATCACTTCGGTGCCGCCGATCCGCGCCCCGGCCACGTCGCGGTAGCTCATCCGGGCGATCCGGCCCGTGCGGTCGGTCGCGCGGTCCAGGGTGCGGTCGTGGAAGGCCAGGAGCACACCGTCCGAGGTGGCCCGGGCGTCGGTCTCCAGGTGGGTATAGCCGAGTCCTATGGCGTGCTCGAAGGCGGCCCAGGAATTCTCCGGTTGATGCGCCGCCCCGCCCCGGTGCGCGAACGCGATCGGGAGGGCGCGGTCCAGGTAGGCGACCGGGCGGCGTTGATCAACGTCTGCTCGTAGCACGGTGTCCAGTATCGGTGAGGCTGCTGTGTCGTTGGTGAACGGCGCAAATCATCCCGGCGAGATTTTGGTGTCAGGTTGCCGCCGTCCCGCCTGCTCGGCGGGGTCACCGGGACTGGCGCGGCCCGCGATCTCCCATTCGCGGCGCCGCGCGTCGGCCAGCGCTATAGCCGCCGCGACCGCCACGTTTAGTGAGCCTACCCGCCCGGCCTGGGGAATGTAGGCGGCCGCGGCGCAGGCGGCGAGCAGCGCGGGGGAACAGCCGTGGTCCTCGTTGCCGATCGCCAGGCAGATGTCCCCGCCGATCGGCGCCTCGAAGAGCGGCACGGCGCCCGCGGCCAGTTCAACGGCGACCACCCGCAGGCCGCCGGCGGACGCGGCCCTGGCCGCGGCGGCGGCGGACGGTTCCCGTTCCCAGGACAGGAACCGCTCCGTGCCGAGCGCCGTCCTGGCCACCGCCGGATGGTCCAGCGGCGCGGTGTTGCCGCACAGCCAGACGTGCTCGACGCCGAACGCCGCCGCGGTGCGGGCGATCGAGCCGACGTTGAAGGGCTGCGTCACCGAATCCAGCAGCAGCGCGACGCGGGCGTGGGTGGCGCGCCGCCAGGTCCGGTTGAGCCGCTTGACCTCGGTCGGGCGGAGCTGGCGGGGCCGGTTCCCGCCCTCGGGGACCAGGGTCATGGGGCAGCCTCCGATGGGNNCCTCCGATGGGCCAGCCTCCGATGGCGCGGTCCCGGACGCGGGGGGCCGGGTGATCCGCAGGACCCGGTAGCCGGCCCGGGCCGCGATCCGGCTGACGTCCCAGCCCTGCTCGGTCAGCCAGCGGTGCAGCGAGTCGGCCCCCAGGTGACGCTGGACCACGGCGGTGGCGGCGGCACCGGGCGCCAGCCGGGGCAGCCACCCGCCGAGCAGATCGTGCAGGGCCTGCTTGCCGATCCGGATCGGCGGATTGGACCAGATGCCGGCGAAGGTCGCGGGCAGGGCCGAATCACCGGGCATGACGCACCGCACGTTGGACAGCCCCGCGCGGGCCGCGTTCCGCGCGCACAGGTCCAGGGCACGTTCGTTCACGTCCACCGCCCAGACCGTCGCCGTCGGCGCGCGGCGCGCGAGGACGAGCGCGATCGGCCCGTACCCGGAGCCCAGATCGAGCAGGTCAAGCCCGGCTTGCTCGCTGCCGGGCCCGGCTCCGGTGCCCATGTTGTCGGCCAGCTTGCCGCCCTCGGCGGGCGGGCCGCCGGGCGGGTCGGCCGCGACGTCGAGCAGCAGCCGGGTCCCCGGATCGACCCGGCTGGGGGAGAAGACCCCCGCGTCCGTGGCCAGTTCCAGGTGCACATCCGGCAGCAGCACGTGGACCTGGCCGGGGCGGTGCCCGGTCTCAGGGTGTGCGGTGAAGTAGTGGTCGCTCACGGTCCGCCGTGGTGTCCGCGGCCAGGGCCGGGTTGATGTACCGCCGCGTCATCCAGCGCTCGACGACGAACGTGAGGATGGGAATGGTCCCGGCCAGCAGCAGCACGACGGTGCGCACCGGGTGGAGCCGCAGCTTCCACGCCAGCAGGGCCGCGGTGACCAGGTAGATCATGTACAGGATGCCGTGCGCCGTGCCGACCACGCCGACGAGGGCGGGATGCCCGGCGATCTGCAGCGGAATGCCGACGAAGCACAGGATCATCAGCACTACGCCGGTGACATAAGCCATGACGCGGTACCGGAGCACGGTTCCTCGCACCGGCGCTACCTCCTGATTCCCTGGCTGATTCCCTGGCTGATTCGCTGGCTCATGCTGATTCCCTGGCTCACGGGCCTGACCGGTTCCGGCCGGGCCCTGGATTATTCTGCCGGCGGTGCGCCCTCCGCCCGTGCTACCGGCCGCGGCTCTCGGCCTTCCGGTTGAGCCGGGCCAGGTAGGCGTTGTAGGCGGCCAGCTCCGGGTCGTAGACCTCGATCTCCGCCGACGTACTACCCGCCATAGTAGACTTGTCCGGGCCGGTCGCGCCGCCCGGCAGGCCCAGCGTGTCGGAGCCGGGGGGTGCCGTCACCTGGCCGCTGCGGATGCGGATCTCGTCGCGGATCGTCTTGGCCCAGAACACCGCGCCCATCAGCGCGAAAATCGGCCACTCGAACGTATACGCCCAGCTCAGCGCGTTACCGGCCAGGGCGCGGTGCAGCTGCCAGTCACCCAGCCAGAACATGCCCCAGAAGGCCACGACCGCGAACGCGTGCCAGGCGAGCCAGGGCGGCGAAATCATAAACCGCCACTTGGCGGCCCGGCGCGCCCCGCCAGCCGTCCCGGCGTTTTCCATGCCAAGAGAGTAACGCCGCCCCCGCCATGCCGGGACCCGGGTCGCGTCTCCCGGGTCGACGGGGGTGATAAAAGCAAGAAACGTCCGCGGCTTACCGGCCCCGAGACGACCGGGTTGCGGCTCCCAGGTCCACCGGGGGAGGCTGATAACAGCAAGAAGCGTTCATGGCTAATCGGTCCCGATCCACGCTAACCGGCCCCGAGGCGACCGGGGTTGCGTTACCTGCCCGGGACGGCGCGGCCCGCGCACGCGTTTGTTCGGCAATAATCGGGTCCATGGCGCTGGCTGATGTGATCCTTTCGCGGCGGGACGGGCTGTCGGCCCGGCTCCCGGACCGGCTGGCGGACCTGCGCGGCCCGCGGAACGGCGTCGTCGTGCTGCCCGTCCACCTGACCTGGCACGGCCTGCGCGAGTTCGACGTGTCCTCCGGCGATTCACGGCTCATCCTGTACAGCATCCTGCTGGGCCAGGGCCGGCGCGCCGACCTGGCGCGGTTCGTCAACGCGGGGCGGCTGGCCGAGGACTGGCCCGAGCTGTCCGTGCTGCTCGGCCAGCGCGCCCGCCGGGCCTGTGAGCGCCGGCTCGGTCTGTTATGTCAGGCTTGACCCATGCGTAAATACGTGATCATGGGGGTGCAGGGCAGCGGCAAGGGGACGCAGGCCACGATGCTGGCCGGCGACCTGGATCTCGTTCACATCAGCGTGGGTGACATCTTCCGCTGGAACGTGCAGAACCACACCAAGATGGGCGCCCAGGTCCGGCGGATCATGGCCGAGGGCGAACTGGTCGGCGACGACATGGCCGAGTCGGTGGTCCGCGGCCGGCTCACGGAGCACGACTGGAACTACGGCTTCATCATCGACGGCTTTCCCCGCAACCAGCGGCAGGCGGAATTCTTCCTGGAGAGCTACGACATCGACGGGGTCATCGACCTCGACCTGCCCGACAGTGAGGTGCGGCGGCGGGTCCTCGCCCGGCGGCTCTGCTCCAACTGCGGCATGGACTACAACCTGCTGGCCGACAGCCCGTCGGTGCCCGGCAAGTGTGACGTCTGCGGGGGCGAGCTGGTCACCAGGGAAGACGACACCGAAGAGGCCCTCGCCGTGCGGCTCAGGGACTTCCACGAAAAGACCAACCCGGTCCTGGACCTGTTCCGCCGCAAGGAGTACGTGTTCACGGTCGACGCCCGCGCGCCCAAGCGCGCCGTCCAGCAGGAAATCCGGACCAAGCTGAGCCTGCCGCCGCTGCTCGACGACGTTAACGGGGCGGACGGGAACGGGGCCGAGAACGCGGGCAGGAAAGAAAGCAACGCCTGATGGGACCGGCTAGCGCACGACCCAGGGAGCGAATAGTGCGAGAGATCGCCGTGTTCAGCGGGAGCGCCCACCCCCTGCTCGCCGCCGAGATCAGCGAGAACCTCGGTGTCCCGCTGCAGCCCGTCCGGTTCCGGCGCTTCGCCAACGACTGCCTGGATGTCCAGCTTCAGGCCAACTGCCGGGAACGGGACGTCTTCCTCATCCAGCCCCTGGTCCCGCCGGTGCAGGAGAACCTGGTCGAGCTGCTGCTGATGGCCGACGCCGCCCGCGGTGCCTCAGCCGGGCGGGTGACGGTGGTGATGCCGCACTACGCCTACGCCCGCTCGGACAAGAAGGACGAACCGCGCATCTCCATCGCGGGACGGCTGGTCGCCGACCTGCTGGTGGCCGCGGGTGTCAACCGGGTGCTGACCATGACGCTGCACTCGCCGCAGGTCCACGGATTCTTCTCGGTCCCGGTCGATCACCTGAACGCGCTGCGCGAGCTGGCCGGGCATTTCGCGGGCCGGGACCTGAGCAACACGGTGGTGGTGTCACCGGACCTCGGGTACGCGAAGAGTGCCGCCGCGTTCGCCCGCCGGCTGGGCCTGCCGGTCGCCGCGGGCGCGAAGCAGCGCGACAGCGACGACAGCGTCACGATCACCTCGATCATCGGCGACGTGGCCGGGCGCGACGTCATCGTCCTGGATGACGAGATCGCCCGCGGCACCACGCTGATGGAACTGCTGGCCCGGCTGCGCGAGCAGCACGTGCGCTCCGTGAGCATCGCGTGCACGCACGGGCTGTTCGTCGACGGGGCGCTGGGCAAGCTGGTCGCCCAGCCGGACGTGGCCGAGGTCATCTGCACGAACACCGTGCCCGTCCCCGAGCACAAGCGGGACCCGAAACTGGACGTTATTTCGGTGGCCCCGGCGCTGGCCGAGGCGATCCGCCGGATCCACGACGGCGAGTCCGTCAGCGCCCTGTTCGACCATCCGTAGGGTTCGGCTGTCCGTAGGGTTCGGCCACCTGTAGGGCCGGTGCCGCGGGGCCCGTCGGCGCTGGGCGGCCCTACGGCTGGCCCGCGCCGGCGACGTTGATGATCCAGGCGAGGACGAACGCTTCCTCGTGCCAGGAATCGTAACGTCCGCTGCGCCCGCCGTGCCCCGCGTTCATCTCCGTTTTCAGCAGGAACGGCCCGCCGCGCGCGTCCGCCTGCAGCCGGGCGATCCACTTGGCGGGCTCCCGGTACAGCACCCGGGTGTCGTTCAGGCTGGTCATGGCCAGAATTGGCGGGTACTCGGCGTTCTGGAGGTTCTCGTACGGCGTGTAGGACTTCATGTACGCGTACACGGCCGGGTCGTGCAGCGGGTCGCCCCACTCTTCCCATTCGGTCACGGTCAGCGGCAGCGACGGGTCCAGGATCGTGGTCAGCGCGTCCACGAACGGTACCTGCGCCACGATCCCGGCGAACGCCTCCGGCGCGAGGTTCACCGCCGCGCCCATCAGCAGGCCGCCGGCCGACCCGCCGTGCGCCACTAGCCGGCCGGGCGAGGTCCAGCCGCCGTCGGCCAGGTGCCGCGCGCAGGCCACGAAGTCGGTGAAGGTGTTGGCCTTGTGCAGCATCTTCCCGTCGTCGTACCAGCCGCGGCCGAGTTCCCCGCCGCCGCGGACGTGCGCGATCGCGTACACGAAGCCGCGGTCGAGCAGGGACAGCCGGGCGATGGAGAAACGGGGATCCACCGAGAGCTCGTAGCTGCCGTACCCGTACAGCAGGCCCGGTGCGGTGCCGTCCCGCGGGGTGCCGCGCCGGCTCACCAGCGAGATCGGCACCCGGGTGCCGTCCGGGGCGGTGGCCCACTCGCGGTACTGCTCGTACTGGCCCGGGTCGTACTCGCGGGGGGCGCCGGGGCCCGGCAGCGGGCGTACCGGCGTGCGGCGGCGCAGCACCAGTTCGCCGGTGGCCATGTCGCAGTCGTACACCGAGTCCGGGGTCACCAGCGACGCGTAGTGCAGCCGGTACAGCGCGGAGGCCGGCTCGGAGTTCCCGCCGGGGGAGACGGTGTAGACGGGCTCGGGGAACGCGACGTCGTGCTCGCTGTCGTCGGGCCGGATGATCCGCAGCCCGGTGAGGCCGTCCCGGCGGAAGTGGACGACCAGGTAATCGGTGAAGGCGTCCACGCCCAGCAGGCGGGTGTCCGCCCGCCCGGAAATCAGCGGCGTCCACTCGGCGGGCCGCCCGACCGGGGCGGTGGCCAGCTCGAAGTTCAGCGCCCCGTCGTTGTGCAAGATCAGCAGCCGCTCGGTGCCGTCCGCCCGGGCCTGGTGCGTCACCTGGTACTCGACGCCCTGGCGGCGCGGCGCGACGACGGTCAGCTCCCCGTCCGGGGCGGCCGCGTCCAGCAGCCACACCTCGCTGGTCACCTTGCTGGACGAGGACACCGACAGGAAGCGCTCGCTGCGGGTGAGGCCGACACCGATCCAGAACCGTTCGTCGGCCTCCTCGAAGATGACCACGTCGTCGGTGTGCGGCGTGCCGACCGTGTGCCGCCACACGCGCCACGGCCGCCACGCGCCGTCGACCGTGACGTAGAACAGCGCCGAGGCGTCCAGCGACCATGCGGCCCCGTAGAAGGTGCCCGGGATCTCGTCGGGCAGCGCCGCACCGGTCTGCAGGTCCTTGATCCGCAGCGTGAAACGCTCGTCGCCGGAGAAATCGGTCGAGAACGCCAGCCAGCGCGCGTCCGGGCTGACGCTGAACGCCCCCAGCGAGAAGAAACTGGAGTCCCCGGCCAGGGCGTTGGCGTCCAGCAGGACTTCCTCGCCGTCCAGTGCCTCGCTGGCCGGGGCCGGGCCCTCAGCCGCCGGCTCGCCGGAGGGGGCCGGCTCACGGCCGGCCCGGGGCGGCGTGTCGTCGCCGGGGCGCGCCGGGCAGCGGCACTGCAGCCCGTACTGCTGGCCCTCCACCGTCCGGCGGTAGTACCACCAAGCGCCCTTGCGGACCGGGACCGACAGGTCGGTCTCCTGCGTCCGGCCCTTGATCTCCCCGAAGATCGTCTCCCGCAGGCCCTCGGAGCCCGCGGTCAGCGCCTCGGCGTAGGCGTTCTCGGCCTCCAGGAACGCGATCGTGTCCGGGTCGTCCTTGGCGGCCAGCCACGCGTAGGGGTCGGTGACGTGGTCCCCGTGGAAGGTGCGGACGGACGGCACCTGCCTGGCGACGGGAGGGGCCAGGGACTGGCTCGTGGTGGGCTCGGCACTCATAGTGCCGAGCTTACTGAGCACCCCGNNGCCGCCAGTCCGGCGCTGCCCAGGGCCAGGGCCACCAGGGCGGTGAACGTCTTCATCGACGATCGCATCGCGCGTCCCTCCCGGCCGGCCTTTCCCGGGAGCAGGGCACCCTGCGCGGAAGCGTCCGGCTTTGACGGTCGCCGTGAGCATAAACGTTAGATTCCGCGCCCGGAAGAGCTGTCCCGTCTCTTTTCGGCAATGCTGACCGGGCGGCCGCCGGGCGTCTAATCGCTGATGGAGTAGACGATCTCGACCAAACCGCCCGGCAGCGCGCGCTCACGTTTCAACGTGAGCCCGGTGGCCGGGCTGAGCGATGGTGTGAGCCGCATTCCGGCCCCGAGCAGCAGCGGCATCACGACCAGTTCGATCGAGTCGAGCGCCCCGAGCGCGCGGAAGGTCCCGATCGTGCGCGGGCCCCCGACGAGGCGCCCCGCAGCCTCCCCACGCGCCCCCCGAAGGCCCCGCGGGCCCCGTCCACCCCACCCCACGTGCCCCGGCCCCACGCGCGCCGCCCGTCGAGCCCCGGCGGCGGTACCGGGCTCGGAGGCTTTACACGTAAAGGTGCCATCACGTGTATCCCGGTACACGTGATGGTGCCATCACGTGTAAAAGCAGCGTCGGCTATCGGGTCGCATGGGGCTCAGGAGTCCCAGAGGACGTGGAGGGCGGGGGGTTTGCGGAAGATCAGGCCCCGCGCAGTGGCGGGGCGGTCCGGATCCAGGCGCAGCCGGGGGAGGGCCAGCAGTGCGTTCAGGGCCGCATGCGTTTCGGCGCGGGCCAGGGCGGCGCCGATGCAGAAGTGCGGGCCATGCGCGAACGCCAGGTGCCGCCCCGCGCTGGACCGGAAGATGTCGAAGCGATCCGGGTCGCGGAACACCGCCGGGTCCCGGTTCGCGGCGGCCAGCGAGATGCTCACCCGGTCCCCGGCCCGGATCTTCGCGCCGCCGATGGCGGCGTCCCGGGTCGCGTAGCGGTCGAGCAGGGCGGCCGCCGGTTCCAGCCGCAGCGACTCCTCGATCGCGGCCGGGACCAGCCGCGGGTCGACCCGGACCAGTTCGAGCTGACCGGGGTCGCCGAGCAGGTGCAGGACGGCGTTGGCGATCATCCCGTCGGTGGTGTCGATCCCGCCGAACATGATCACGGCGGCGTCGGACACGACTTCGGCGGTGGTCAGGTCGCCCGACCGCGCGGCGTCCGCCAGGACGGTGCGGGTCGCCGGCGCGCTCCCGGGGCCGCCGGCATCCGGGCAGCCCCCGCTGATGCCCTTCCTGATCGCGGCGCGCAGGTGCGCGGCCAGCTCGGCGAACGCCGTCGCGGCATCCCGGCCCGGTTCGCCGCTGGCGGTCTGGTCGCCAGACAGGCCGGTCACGCCGCCGGCGATCCGGGCGTAGCCGGACAGGATCTCTTCCGGGGGCAGGTGGCCCAGGCCCAGCGCCGCGGCCACCACCGATACGGCGAGCGGCCCGGTGACGGTCTGCCGCAGCTCGGCGTGCCCGCGCGGCCGGATCGCGGCCACCAGGCGGGCCGCCTCGGTCTCCGCGAACGTCCCGAGCCGCGCCGCGGCGTCCCGGCGGTGGAACGCACTGAAGAACGGGGCCCGGTGCCGGGCGTGTGCTCTGCCGTCGAGTGACAGCATGCTCGGCCCGACCACCCGCGCCGTGGAGAACCGGGGATCGTCGACGGTGCAGGTCCGCGAATCGCGCATCACCGCGACGGCCTCCGCGTGGCTGGTGACGAGCCACCCGCCGAGCGCCGGGACCCACGTCACCGGGGCGCGCTCGCGCAGGCGCGCCAGCAGCGGATGCGGATCCCGCTCCAGCGCGCCGAGGGTCAGCGGCTCCCCGTCCGTGCTGCGCCCACCACCTCTCGCTCGGCTGATGCGCCCGGGCGATCCCCGAGCACCAGCATGATGATCCAGCCGACCAGGATAACCAGCCAGAAGTTGATAATCCGGTAGGCGAGGACGGCCGCCAGTGCCCCCGAGCCGGACAGGCCGCCCGCGGTCAGGGCCGCCGCGACCGCCAGCTCGACCAGGCCGAAGCCGCCCGGCGTCAGGCCCGTACTGCCCACGGCCGCGCCCGCGCCATAGGCGAGCAGCAGGCTGTGCCACGGTACCGGCTGGCCAGTGGCGACGATGGCCAGCGCCAGCGCCCCGCAGTCGGCCGCCCAGTTCACCACGGCGAGGCCGAACACGGCCGCGTAGTCCCGGGGCGGCAGCCGGATGCTCGCGATCCGGTCCAGGAAACCCTCGAGCCGGGCGGGAAAGCTGTCCAGCCGGGCCCGGCTCGCCTCCCGGTGCGGCAGGCGGCGCACACCACGCGCGGCGCGCAGCACGAGGCGGCTGAGCGCCCCGCGCACCCGTCCGTACCGCACGGCCAGCAGCACGGCCGCCCCGGGCACCAGGTACACGGCCGCGCCCGCGAAACCGACCGCCGCGCCCACCGTCTCACCGCCCGCGATGGCCCCGGCCACCAGCAGCAGCGCGAGCGAGGAGGTGGAGAAGATCCCGGAGACGGCCAGCGTCCAGCCGGTCGTCGCCGAGTCGATGCCCCGCCGGCGGAACTGCCGGTAGGAGTAGACCGTCGCCAGCCCCGTCCCGGCGAACGGCAGGGACATCGACACCGCGCTGGCCGCGCAGGTGATCCCGGCCATCGCACGGCGGCTGGGCGGCCGCCCGCTGACCTGCAGCAGGCGGCGGCGGCTGGACGCGAACGCCAGGATGGAGACCGCCTCGGCGGCGACCGCCAGCACGAACCACTTCCCGCTCAGGCGGTCCAGCACGCCGAGCGAGCGGAACAGATCGCGGTGGTAGACCACCACGATCGTGACGACGACGGCGGGCGCCGCGACGCGCGCGGCAATACGCCAGCGCGGCGAACCCCGTCTGCCCCGTGAGCCCCTGCTGGTTTCTTCTGCGGCCTCGGTCCCGACGACCCCGGCCCC
>PLRW01000306.1 GCA_003164955.1 Actinomycetota bacterium | reverse complement strand
GATCTCCCAGCGGCCCAGCGTGGAGTGCTCGCCCGGCCCGCGGCGCCGGCGGCCCACCGTCACGTACAGGATCACGGTGGCCGCGTACAGCAGCGCCGGCATGATGGTCGAGGCGGTGAACAAGGTGGCCAGCGCCGCGGCGTGGGTGCGCAGCACCAGGGTGATGATCGCGCCGATCACCGCGGCGAGGATCGTCGCCCAGGTCGGGCCGCCGGTCGCCTTCGGCACCCGGCTGAGCAGCTGATGCCCCGGCAGCCGCTTGTCGCGTGACATGGCGAAGATGAGCCGGCCATTGGTGACCATGATGATCAGGCCGCAGGCGAAGATGGACACGCAGACGAAGATGAGGAAGATCTTCTGCACGACCCCGCCGAGCACGTCGTGGACGATGAACGCGACCGGCGCCGAGCTCGCCGACGCGGCCTTGACCGAGCTGGTGGCGTACGTCAGGGCGATGAGGAACGCGAAACCGGCCACGCCCGAGGCCAGCACCGCGCGGATCATCGCCCTGGGAATCGTCTTGTGCGGTTCGAACGTCTCCTCGGCCAGGTTGCTGGCCGACTCGAATCCGACGATCGTGTACGCGCCCAGCAGGGTGGCCAGCATAAACGGCCCGAGCCAGGCGTAGTAGCCGGTGTGCGGCACGACCCCGGTCGAGACCACGTTGGACCAGTGGCCCTTGCTGCGGATCGCGGCCACGATGACCAGGAGCACGGTGAGGCCGATGATCCCGAAGAGCTCGGTGGCGACGGCCGTGTTGTTGACCCGCGTGGTCACCCGGGTGGAGACGATGATGAGCGCCGCCTGGATGGCGAGCACGGCCAGCGTCTCCAGCGCCGCGCTGGTCGGGCTGAACGCCTCGCCGATGAGCGGCTGGAAGGCGACCTGCACCAGGCCATAGTCGACGGAGACGGTGACGATGGACAGGAAGGCCAGCGACATCCAGCCCAGCCACCAGCCGACGGCGGCGTTGGCCAGCCGGGAGGCCCACTGGTAGGAGTAACCGGACAGCGGTACCCGGGCCGCCAGCGCCCCGTAGACCAGGGCGACGAGCGCCTGCCCGGCCACGACGATCAGCCACGTCCAGATGCTGCGCGGGCCGCCGGTGGCCAGCGCGAAACCGTACGTGGTGAAGATGCCGGTGGTGATCGAGATGAACGAGAACGCCACGGCGAAGGATTCGAAGTGGCGGAGGGACCGGACGAATTGCTGCCGGTACCCGTAGCGGTCGAGCAGCGAATCGTCGTCGTCCCGGCGAGCATCGGTCGTCACGGGGTCATCACTTCCTTAACCGTTCACCGTGGGGGGGTGAGCTGTAGCGATTCAGCACGCAAAAGGGTGACGCCGGCCGAGGCCAGCGCGGCGGCGGCGCCGGAGTCCCCGGCGTAGTCGGTGATGACCGCGGCGATGCGGTCGAGCGGGCAGACCCGGTGCAGGCCGATCGCACCAAGCTTGGTCGAGTCGGCCAGAACGTACGGGACGGCGGAGTGCTCGATGATGGTCCGGCGGGTGACCACCTCGGCCGGGTAGTAGTCGGTCAGGCCGGCTTCGGCGTGGACGCCCCCGGAGCCGAGGAACGCCTTGTCGGCGTAGAACTCGCTGAAGAAGGCTTCCGCGTGCGCCCCGGAGCAGGCGGCGTCGCCGTGCCGCACCTGTCCCCCGGCCAGCAGCAGGTCGATACCGTCGCGGGCGGACAGCTCCATCGCGACCGGGACGGAATTGGTCAGCACCCGGCCGCGGAAGCTGGCCGGGAGGGCCCGCGCCACCTCCAGGGCCGTCGTGCCGATGTCGATGATGATCGTGTCGTCCGGTTCCGCCAGCGCGGCCGCCAGTTCGCCGATGGCCCGTTTGGCCTCGACGTGGTGGCTGCTGCGCGCCGCGAAACTGCCCTCGGTGGAGCGGATGGGGGTGGCGCCGCCGTAGACCCGCTCGAGCAGCCCATGGTCCCGCAGCGTGCGCAGATCCCGCCGGATCGTTTCGACGGACACGCCGTACTGCCGGGCCAGGGCCTCGGCCGAGACGGCGGCCGTGTCCCGGAGTTCCGCCAGAATCGCCTGGCGGCGCTGCGTCGGCAGCATGCTGCGGACCTTTCGGGGGGCGTTCGGGTGCCGGTTTCGCAGTGTCGGTTTCGCAGGGCGTTCGGGTGCCGGTCACCAGGAGCCGCTCTGCCCACCGGGCCACACTTCCCGGGGCCACTCTGCTCCGGAGCCGTATTGCCCACTGATGACCGTTGTTGACCGATCTTGCGGCGCTATCGCCCACTTGTCAAGATCATGAATATCCGTAACGGACATGCTGCGATGCCAGCCCCGGGTGCGATCCCGGCCCGGGTACGATCCCGGCCCGACGACATCACCGTGCGGGCAGGTCAGGAGCGGGTCTTGCCCGACCGGATCATCTCCACCGCCTGGACCACGCGCCGCTGCCGGGTCTCCTCACGCTTCGCTTCCGCGACCCAGCGGGCGTACTCCTTGCGGTGCGTGAAAGCCATGCGCCCGAATGCCGCACTGGCCTCCGGGTCGGCCGCCAGGGCCACGGCCAGCGCTTCGGGCACCTCGACCTCGCGGGGCGCCGCGTCCAGCTCAATGGTCACGTCGACCTCGTCGCCGGCCTGCGCGCCCGCACCCTGGCGAACCTCCTTGCTCAGGCCCAGCACAAATTCACCCCCCATGCGGGCCACGCTGGTTCGCCACGTGTAGCCATTGACGGTCGCGACCACCGGGAATCGCTTGGCGCCTTCCCCGACGATCGCCACCTGCGCGTCGTCGAGCACGACGGCGGCGGCCGGGCCGCGCGCCTGCAGTTGCGCCTTGAACCAGGTGGATCCCATGGCCCCTGTCCCTTCCCCCAGAGCACCTGCCGCTCCTCGCCCGAGCAGGTGACCCGGCCGCTCCCAGCCCGAGAGCCTGCCGCACAGGGAGCGTATTTCGGCAACGTTTTCGGCGAATACTACCGAAAGCGCTGCCCAAATGCGGGGTTTGCGTGCTCTGACCCCGCGTTGCCGTCAAGCGCTGGGACTTACTCCCAATGGGGTGGACGCTCCCCGTAGAGGCGCTCGTCAGCATCGGGCTCGGGCCGTTCACCCCAGTCGGCGTCGGTGTCTTCCGGACTCTGGAACGGGAGGACGGGCTTGTCGTCCGGCTCCGGCGGCCTGGCGCTGGCCGGGCGGTCTGCTCCGTTATCCGGCGGCAAGCCGATCACTCCTTCTTCAGCGCAGGATCTGGTACCCGCACCCATACTGCCGGACGAAGCCCGGCCAGGCGTTCCCCGCACCGCCGTCGGCAACGCGTCCATCACCCCTGCCGTCCCCCGGCCCCTCCCGCGGCAGCATTGCCATCCGTGGCTGCCTGAGAAAGTGGCCGGGGGCTCCGTGCGGAGGCTGGCGGAGGATGGACAATGGCAGTTCCGCAGGAAACGGAGCGCGAGGGTTGAGATGCCGCGGTTCCCGGACTTCGCTGGTGCCGTTGAGCTGGCGCGCCTTCAGACTCGTACCGCCGGTCAGGCCGACCCGGTCGCGCGGTACTTCACCGCGCTGAACCATGGTGACGCCGGTGCCCTGGAGACCGTGTGGCCGGGCGAGGTAGTGATCCACGATCCCCGGGCGGGCGAGATCCGCGGCCACCATCAGCTGCGGCGGTTCGTCCGCCGGAACCAGGCCTGGCTGGCCGGCCGACACGCCCGTACCGAGACCGTGGCCTCCACCGTCGCCGGCGGCCGGGCCGTGGTCGAGCTCCTGGCCCACCTGGCGGTGAATACGGTCAACCATCAGATACGCCTGGCAGCCCGTCCACCCGGCCCGTCCAGCTGGCCCGCTCGCCCGGTCCGACGCGAACGGGACGCCGGGTTACCCGGGCTTATCCGCTTGCCGGGCCGGGTCGCTCGGGTGCGGCGACAGCGGCGTGACCTCGTCGGTGCGCCACACCCGCAGCGGCATCGAGGCGAGGACCGCCTCGAGCTGCGCGTCATCATCGGCGGCGAACAGCCCGAGGGTACGCCATTCACCTGGCTGCAGCGGAGGCCGCCACAGGCGCAGCAAGTGCCCCTGCGCCGCGAGCTCGCGTGAGTGCGCGGCCTCGCGGGCGCGGATGTCGTCGACGGCTTCTTGTGGCGTCCCGTCCGGAACGTGCGTGGTCATCGTGACGAGGTACTCCATGGTGGCGCCTCCCAGTGGCGGGCGGTTCCATTATCCCGGCCCCCGGTATCCCGGCCCCCGGTATCCCGGCCCCACGCGGAACCGTTCATCTACAAATCGCCTGGGCCGTCTGGACTTCCGTGACCAGTGGGGCGAGGGTAGGTGCCATAACCAGCGGTGGTATTGCACTGGCTACCGGCACCCCGGAAGACAGGAGCCGAGGTTGTGGACATGAAACTCGAGGTTGTGGTGGCCGGTCGCCGATGTCGACCGGGCCAAAGACTTCTACAAGGCGCTGGGGTGGCGGCTGGACGCGGACTTCGCCACCGGTGCGGACTTCCGGGTCGTGCAGCTGACCCCCCAGATCACTACCCGCCTTCCGGGACGGTGAGGGCCCGTGCCAGTGGCGTGTGAGTCCGCGGCGGGAGCGGGCATATGAACAGCGACTACGACGTCATCGTGGTGGGCGGCGGCTCACCGGGCGAGCACTGCGCCGGCGAGCTGGCCGACGGCGGGCTGCGGGTGGCCCTGGTCGAGCGCCAGCTGGTCGGGGGCGAGTGCTCGTACTGGGCGTGCATCCCGTCCAAGACGCTGCTGCGCCCCGGCGAGGCGGCGCACCAGGCGCGCGAGGCGGCGGCCACCGCCCAGGTCGACGTGGCGGCGGCGCTGGCCTGGCGTGACTTCATGGTCTCGGATTACTCCGACGCCGGGCAACAGCGCTGGCTGGCAGGCAAGGGCATTGACTTGCTGCGCGGCACCGGCACGCTCGCCGGGACCGGCGCGGTCGAGGTCGATGGCGTGCGCCATACCGCCCGGCACATCGTCCTGGCGACCGGCTCGGATCCGGTGATCCCGCCGGTCCCGGGTCTGCGCGAGCTGGAGGGCATCTGGACCAACCGCGAGGTGACCGGCATGAAGGCCGTCCCGCGCCGCCTGCTGATCCTCGGCGGTGGGCCCGTCGGTGCCGAGATGGCCCAGGCCGTGCGCCGGCTGGGCGGCGAGGTGGCCCTGGTCGAGGGGGCCAGCCACGTGCTCGCCCGGGACCCCGCGCCGCTCGGCGACGCGCTCGGCGAGGTCCTCCGCCACGACGGCGCCGAGCTGTATCTGGGGGTGCAGGCGACCGCCGCGCGGCGCGATGGCGAGGATTACGTCCTGGTCATCGAGGACGGCCGCGAACTGCGGGGCGACCACCTGCTCGTTGCCACCGGCCGGCGCCCGCGCACCAGCGGGCTCGGCCTGGAGACGGTCGGCGTCACGCCCGGCAAGCACGGCATCACGGTCGACGCCTACCTGCGCGCCGGAGAGCGGCTCTGGGCCATCGGGGATGCCACCGGCGTGCGGCTGCTCACCCACGTCGGCAAGTACCAGGGCGAGGTCGTCGCCGCGAACATTCTCGGCAAGCCCCGCGCGGCCAACTACGACGCCATACCGGACGCCGTCTACACCGACCCGCAGGCCGCCTCGGTGGGCGCCACCGAGGACCGGTTCAGCGTGACTGTTCCGCTGACCGAGGTGGCCAAGATCGAGACCTACGCCCGGGCCTACGCCGACTCCAACGGGTTCCTGACCCTGCTCAGCAACGGCGAGCACCTGACCGGCGCCTATGCGCTCGGCCCGGAGGCCGGTGAGTGGCTGCAGCAGGCGACGCTGGCCATCCGCGCCCGCGTGCCGCTGCACGTGCTGCGCGATGTCATCCAGCCCTTCCCGACCTTCTCGGAGATCTATGTCGCCGCCCTGAAGGCACTCCACGGCCAGGTGGCCGCCGCTCGCCAGCCGACCGGGGGGAAAGCCCCGGCCTGACACCGGGCCGGTCGATCCAGGCGGGCCCCGGGGTAAAACGCCGGGCCGGTCGATCCAGGNNGGCGGGCCCGGGGGTAAAACGCCGGGGTGGTCGATCTAGGCGGGTCGGCTTACCTCGGTCCATGGCCGCGCCGAGTGCTCTGCGACCTCGATGAGCCGTTCCAGGCGCGGCAACGCCACCGAGGTGAGGAACTCCTGGCGCTCGGGGCCAACGAGGCTGACGACCTCGCGCCACACCGAGCGGCCGGCGATGAAGCCCGAGGCTCCGCCCTCGTCCGCGGCGATCCGGATGATGTCGGTGAACTGGTCGAAGGGCACGCCGGCGGACAGGATGGCCCAGGGCCGGTCGAGGATCGCGGCCAGCCGCCGGCAGCCTTCCGGCGAACCGGGATATTCGAGCTTGAGCAGATCGCAGTCCAGGTCGTTGAGCGCCCGGGCCGCCTCGATGACCGCGTCCTCACGGGCCTGGCCGTGAAGATCTTCCCCCGGACGCGTGTATATGAGGTTCTCGAGGACCACGGGGACACCGTGATCCCGGCAGTCACGGATGACTTCTGCACAGACGGCCAGCGTTTCGGCGGCCAGGTCCGGCTCCCCCGGAGCCGGGGCCGGGCGGTCGGCGCGCAGCTGGAAGTAGAACTTGAGGGCATCGCCACCCTGGTCAAGTACCCATTGAGCGTTCAGGTCCGGGTCGCGGTGGGTACGGGGCTCGCCCTGGTAGCTGCGCCGCTCGGACGGTTCGGCGGCGATGAGCAGCCCGCAGTTCGGGGCGAGCGCCTTTGCTTCCGTGATCGCCGGGACGCCGTAGGTCGGATCGGACAGCAGCCCGCTGGCGGCGGGCGTCAGGACGCGGGCGACGTCGGCCTTCGCGATGCGCAGGTCCTCGTCGCTCGCCTCGAGCCCAACCGCCGTGAACATGCGGCGCAGGGTGTTGCGCTGGTCCATGGCGACGATGGAGAACACGTGGCTGTCGGTGGCGATGTCGTCCAGCGTTCCCGTTCGGGATTTCGTGGCGTGTGTCATTTCATTCCTTCTGCGAGACGGGTTCTGCGTGGACCTGCGAGACGGGGCCCG
>PLRW01000258.1 GCA_003164955.1 Actinomycetota bacterium | reverse complement strand
GTGCCTGACCGCCCGCGTGCCTGACGCTCCCGCGCCGCCTATTGCCGCTGAAGCCAGCCTGTGCCCCGCACTGGGCTGGTGAGGCGAGCCTGGTGACTCTGCCCACCGGGCCCCCGGCCTGCATGGCAAAGTGGCGGGAGCGGCCGCCATTTGCCGCCGAGCGCGGGGAGTGCGGCCATGGACGAGGTCAGTGAGGCGGAACTCCTGGACGCGGGGCGGCAGGGACGGGTACTCGATTGCGCCGACGGCGGCGCCCGGCGCCCCATCGACGCGGGCCTGCTCCGCCGGTGCTGCCTGGCGCTGAAGGACCAGATCGACCCGCGCGGCCTGCGGCTCCGGGACGCCGCGGTGACCGGCCCGGTCGATCTGGCCGGGCTGGAGGTCCCCTTTCCGCTCCGCTTCGAGGGGTGCGACTTCGACTCGGCCGTGGTGGCGGACGGCGCGGAGCTGCGGGAGCTGGCCCTGATCGGATGCGTCCGGCTGCCCGGCCTGCTGGGTAACGGCCTGCGGATCCGCGGCGACCTGGACCTGTCCCGATCCAACGTAGCCGGAGCTCACCTAACCAGCACCAGCCTGGCCCGGCGGTCGGCGATCTGGCTCTGCGCAGCCTACATCGGCGGTCGGCTGCTATGCCTGGACACACAGATCAGCGCCGGGCAGGAACGCGCCATTCAGGCCGACCGGATTCGGGTCGGACGGTCGGTCCGGCTCCTGCACCATTTCACAGCCTTGGGCGAGGTCCGGCTACGGGGCGCACAGATCGGCGGCTCGCTGGACGTGACCGGAGCGCGTATCGAGGCACCGGACGGGCCAGCCCTGGACCTGGGGGGTGTGGCTATCGGCGGCAACTTTCTCCTCATTGAGGACCCTACGGGACGCCGGCCGGTCATCCGCGGGCGCCTCAACATGGGGAGCGCACGGATCTCCGGGCATTTCCTGATCCGGAACGCCTCGCTCGAAGGATCGCGCGGCATACTCGCTGAAGACGGCTACGCGATGTCCCGGATCTCCGGCACCGCGATGTCCGCGACACGTTTGTCCGTGGGCGCCGAAGTCGCCCTGGAAGGGGCCTGTGAGGTAACGGGCGGCCTGGATCTGTCCATGAGCGACATGAGCAGCCTGGCGATCGGTGACGCCTGCTCGCTGCGGGCGGCCGGCCGGACGGCACTGGACCTGTCCACGGCGGAGATCCGCTCCTCCTTCATGCTGAACGGGACTACGGTGCAGGGCACCGTGCGGGCCACCGGCGCACGTATCCACGGGACCTTCTCGCTGAGCGAAGCCCGTCTCAGCGAGCCGGAACGGCAGTCGCTGGTCGCGGCCCGGGGCGTGACCGTCGACGGCGATGTGGAGCTCAACCATTTGCAGGCCACCGGCGGGCGCCTTCAGTTCAGCAACGCCGTCCTCGGCAGCGTCTTCGCCTTCGGCGCGCAACTGTCGAATCCGGGCGGGTTCACCCTGGGCCTGCAACAGGCGGCCATCAAGGGCTCAGTCATCCTGGGCCGCGGCTTCTCCTCAACGGGCCTGCTCATGCTCAGCCGCTCGACCATCGGCGGCACCCTGCAGCTTTCCGATGCGTCGTTCACCTGCCCGGGGCCGTTCTTCCGCAATGCGCGGGGAAACGCCGTTGAGGCCGTCTCGGCCGATGTCCGCGGCGGTATGGAACTGGCCTGGTCAGAGGTCTCCCCGAGCGTGGACTTCACCAACGCCAGCACTTCGTTCCTGGCCGACGACCCAGATAACTGGCCCCCCCGGTTCACCATCACCGGATTCACCTATGACCGCTTCGAGCAGCCGCGGGGGAGGAGCGCCGGACGGCCCTGGGATCACGCGGCGCGTTCGGCCTGGCTGAGCCGTCAGGCGGGGTACGACGCGGGCCCCTATGAGCAGGCGGCCCGCGTGTTCCGGCGGCACGGATACACCAGCGCCGCGGAGAGCATCCTGATCGCTCAACGTGTCCAGGCGCGCCAGCGCATCAGCGGCCGGGGAGTGGGCGTCCGCCGCGCCCTGGATGCGGTCTTTGGTATGACCGTCGCCTATGGCTACCGCCCGAGGCGTGTCCTGTGGCTCCTCGCCGTCCTGCTCGTCCTCGTCCTCGGCTCGCTCGAGATACCCGCGGCCCAGGCGACGCTCCGCGCGACCAACTCGGCCGGCGTCGTGTACACCACCCACGGCGCGCTAACGGCCGCCGGGGTGCTCCCTGGGCCGGGACGCGCTGGGGCCGCGGGCGCGCAGCCCGATGTATGCGGCGACGGGCAGGTGCGCTGTTTCAGCCCCGCCCTCTACACGATCGATACGGTGGTCCCGCTGGTTTCGCTGGATCAGAGGTCCACCTGGTATCCCGATCCGCACATCCCGGGCGGATCGTTCATGCAGGGCTGGCTGAACGCCGCCACCCTGCTCGGCTGGCTGCTGTCGTCCATCTTCGTCCTGTCCCTGACCCGGCTCGCCCGCGCCTCGTGACCCCGGATGATCAGCCGGTCCGGCGGGCCCGGCACGGGAGGCCGCGACCGCTGACCTACCCGGCGATGCGCGCACCGGCTATGACCGGCCAAAACTATTCGCCACCACCACCACGATGGCCCAGGCCGATATCAGCTACACACTGAGGTTCGAGCCCGCCCCCGCAGGCACACGCATGCGCTGGTCGGGACAGGTCCAGCCCAAGGGCGCCTTCCGGCTGCTGGGCCCGGTGATCACCAGGCTCGGCATACGCCAGGAAGAGCGGATCTGGACCAGCCTGAAAAAGCACCTGGAAGCCGCACCGCCGGAGTAGGGCACCGGTCGAGGGCCCGTAGGCGAACATGAACAACGGCCTGGGCAACCTCGCCACGACCGGCTCAGCTTCGAACCCGGACCGCCGTGAAGATCAGATCAGACCTTGGCCTTTCAAACTCTGTAGCCTGCGCGCATGGCAGATCTGGGGCCCGTCGCGTGGCCGCCTGAGCCGATCAGGACCGAGAGGCTCGTGCTCCGGGAGCCCGAGGCCCGGGACCGTGCGGCGGTCATCGAGCTGCTGGCCTCGCCAGAGGTGGGCACCTACCTCGGTGGCCCCCGGCCGCGTGACGAGCCGGCCAGGATCCCCGGCGATTGCCTGACTATAGTCAGAGAATGCACGAGGAGATGGTCAGCCGGGTCCGGAGCTTCAACCGGACCGTGACGCAGCGGGCCGGCGCGCTGAACGACGCGTTCCTGTCCCGTGACCGCCCGCTCGGGCAGGCGCGGCTGCTCTGGGAGATCGGGCCGGACGGCAGCGATGTCCGCCGGCTACGGGCGCGGCTTGACCTGGACTCGGGATACCTGAGCCGGCTGCTGCGGGCGCTGGAGAACGCCGGCCTGGTGATCGTGGAGCCGAGCGGGGCCGACGGGCGCGTCCGCACCGTCCGCCTGTCCGCCGCCGGGCTGGCCGAGCGGGCCGTGCTGGACCAGCGCTCCGACGAGGCGGCCGCCGCCGTCCTCGGCCCGCTCACCCCGTGCCAGCGCGCCCGGCTGGTCCAGGCGATGGCCGAAACCGAGCGGCTGCTGACCGCCTCCGCGGTCGAGGTCGCCGAGCGGGATCCCCGTCACCCCGATGCCCGTTTTTGCCTGCAGGCCTACTTCGGTGAGATCGGCCGGCGCTTCGACGGCGGTTTCGACCCGGCCCGGAGCCTGATCAGTGACGACGAGATGACCCCGCCGGCCGGTCTCTTCCTGGTCGCCAGCCTGCACGGGGAGCCGGTCGGCTGCGGCGGGATCAGGTTCCGCACCGGCGCGCCCGCCTACATCAAGCGGATGTGGGTGTCTCCCGCCGTTCGCGGCCTCGGACTCGGCCGCCGCCTTCTCGCCGAACTGGAGGCCCGCGCGGTGGCCCGTCACGCTCCCGCCGTCCAGCTGGAGACCAACCGGACCCTGAGCGAGGCGATCACCATGTACCGGTCTGCCGGGTACCAGGAGGTCGCGCCGTTCAACGACGAGCCCTACGCCCACCACTGGTTCGAGAAGGCCCAGGGCGACAATTGGAGGGAAGGGTGACCGCGGAACCCATGATGCCGGCATGGAGACAACGATGGTGAGCGGCGACGAGGGCAGGCAGATCGAGAAGCGGATGGTCGTGGAGTACGGCGTCACGCTGGACGGAGTCTGGCTGCCGCTGGCCATGCTGAGACATCTCACCGCGCATGGGCCCTGGGACCCGCCGTTCACTGAGGCAACCACGGATCAGGAGCGGGTGCTCCTCCTGCACGCCCTCGCTGAGCGGCACAACCGGGCCGGCCTGCACCGGGGCACGGGCCTGACCGGTTTCCTTGACGCCATACCGTACGAGCCGACTGTCTCCTTCGCGAAGATGTCCGCTGAGGAGAAGGACCGCGATGAGCTGGGCGAAAAGCCAGCGGGATGACCTGACGTGACGCACAGCGAACGTCAGCGGCCAGCGGAGATTGCCCGGGTGGACGGCGGCTGCGTGGCCCGGCTACGGGAGACGGGCGACGTGATCGATCTGGACTACCCGCTGTTCTTCGCCGATCGTGTAGAAGACGCGGTACCGGCCGGCCCGCAGGCGCCGCAGGTCCGGCGATCCGTAAGCGAACGACTCCGGTGGCCTCGGCTCATCGGCGAGCCGGCTAACGCTCTCCCAGAGCGCAGCGATACCAGTGGGATCGTCGCGGAGGAAGCCCGCTGTCAGGTCGAGAGCCCGGATCTCCCAGTTGACCTGGTAGCTCACCGGGAAGAAATGCCCAGGCGGCGGCCGGCTTCCTCATGAGAGACGTAGCGGATGGTCCCGGCGTCCCGGCGGGCGAGGTACTCGGTCCGGGCAGCGTCGAACTCCTCGTTGACCCGCTGTTCTTCCGCTGCCTGGCGCAGTCGCTGGTACTCCGCAATGGGTACCACCACCGCTACCACCGCGCCCCCATGATGGATGACGTCGTGCGTGTCACTGGCGGGCAGTTCGCTCATGAAGGTCATGGTAACGACATGGGCCGGCGGCCGGGGCCCACAACACGGCGGGGCGGTGGCACCGATTACCGGCGGCGGCGCGCTGAGCCCGGGATCATTGCGCGGCGGGATTGGCGACCCGCGCGGCGAACAGCGGCTCCCCGGTCGCGGTGGCGGTCACCAGGAGCAGGTAGGGACGATCGAAGTCGAGCGTGGGGCCCGCCCGGGCCGCGGTCGGCAACAGGCCGACGGCGGTCGCGGCGCTGGCCACCGTGCCCTTCTCGCCGACCTGCAGTGTGGCCGCGTGTTCCACCAGGCCGATGCAGCAGGCCTTCGGCGACATCCCGGTGAAGTCCGCGCCGGGCCCGAACGCGATGCCGAGGCCAAGCGTTCCCAGCAGGCCCTTCAGGCTGGCCTGGGTGCTGAGGTTCACTCGCGGCAGCGCGATGCCCGTCTGGGCCGGAGCCGCTGTCCCGCCCGAGCCGGCCGTCCCGCCCGTTCCGGGGGCCGTGCTCGCGCCCGGCGCGGTCGCGTCCGTCGCCCCCAGCCGGGTCGTCAGCGTGCCGAGCGCCGCCGTCGGCGGCAGCGCACAGTTCCCGGTGCCCGGGGCCGGCAGCAGCGCCACCATCGCCAGCTTGCCGCCCCGGTAGGGGAGCGACACGGCGGTCCAGCCCGCGTCCGTGGCCGTGCGGAACTCCCCGCCGTTCATATAGCTCACGCTGGCCTGCTGCCCGCCGGCCGTGGTGAACGGTCCCATGGCGGTCTCGGTGGGGTCAAACTTGGTGGCCCACGCCGCGTTCAGGTACAGCGCGTCGGTCAGCACCCACCCGATACCCTTCAGCGAGCTGGGCGCCAGCAGGTGCGGAATGTGCCCCCGCGTGGCCGTGGTAATGGCCTGGTCGATCTCCTGAGCGGCCTGATCGGGATTGTCCACCAGCGGTGCCTGGGCCACGCCGGCGTCGTAACCGGTCGCGACGCTGTTCAGGTAGGCGGCCTGCAGCGGAAGCCCCGGGTCGGCCCACACCTGGTCGCTGGCCGCCACCGTCACGCCGGGGCCGCTCAGGCTGCGCAGCGCGGCCGACCGTGCCTGCAGGCCGGCCGCGAGCGCCCGGCCGGCCGCGGGCAGGTGCAGGACCCGGGCCATCGCCTGCGCGGTCGCGCCGCGGGCCCCGAGGTAGGCCATGCCCAGCCCGCTGGCCAGGCTGGTCGGCGACAGCACGAGGTTGGCCTGCGGATCGGCCTTGCACCACGCGCCCAGCACGTCCAGCCCGAACGCGGTGTCGGCCGCACCGTAGGGACGTGGATCGGCGGCCGGCTCGATGGCCGCGACGCCACGGATTACTTTTGCGGCTGCGCCCGGAGGTTGCGGCCCGGTGGTCTGCGCCGCCCCGCACCCGACGGCGGCCAGCGCCGCCACCGCGAGTGCCACCGCCCCGAGCCCGGTGATCGGTGCTCTGTCCCTCATGCCTGCTGAGACGCCGTAACGCCCGGCCAGGTTGCAGCCGAGCCCATTTTTCTGCGTCCGGGTAACGCCAGCCCCTCGTGGGAAGAGCCGCTGACCGTGGATCAGGGCGCGCCGGCGCCTGACGCCGGGCCATCCCGCTGCGGGCCGCCCCGCTGACGGGCGTCCGCCGGCGCCGCCTCCCCGGCGTCGTCCGGCGGGGCCGCGGCCCCGGTCAATGACTCCAGCGGGCCGTTGAACCAGTGGCCGCGCGGGCACCGGATCTTCGCGCCTTCCAGCGGCCCGTCGGTCGAGGTGAGCGTGTAACGGTGCTCCACCTCGGCCGGCAGCCCGCAGCCCGGGCAGTTGACGAACGTGGCACGAGTCTCCATCGGCAGCCCCCTGTAGCCGTGACGACGGGTGAGGTCGGTCAATGGAGAGAGCGCGCGACGGGCCGTGTGATACAGGTTGCCGGCCAGAAAGCGCAGCCAGTGCCGCTCAGCCGGCAGGCCGCAGATCGGCTCTATCAGCTCTGCAGCCCAGGCAGCGTGCGCGGCGGGAGCCGGGGAACCTACGTGACGGACAGGTACACGGCGCTGCCGATGCCGGCGACCAGGCAGTAGATCGCGAACGGGGTCAGCGTGCGGGTGTGGTCCTGCAGGTAGCGGACCAGGAAGCGGAGAGCCGCGAACGCCCCGAGGCCGGACGCGATGCTGCCCGCCAGCACCGGGCCGCGGATGCCGCTGGTGCTCGGCCCGGTCAGCTCGCTGAGCTTGAGTGCCCCGGCGGCGAAGATGACCGGCGCGGACAGCAGGAAGGAGAACCGCGCCGCGTCCTGCCGTGACAGCCCGCGGAACATCCCGCCCACCATGACCACACCATCCCGGCTGATCCCGGGCAGCAGCGCGAAGATCTGCAGGGCGCCGAGGACGGTGCCGCGCAGGTACCCGACCTGGACCAGGCGGGCGTCGGCCGCGATCGCCTCGGTGACCTCCTGCTGCCGGACCGCGCGCTGGCCGGCCGAATGGCGCCCGCCCATCTGCGCCCGTGGCCCGGCCGCCTCGGCCGGCGGTGGGGCCGCCGGCCCCCACGGCGCGG
>PLRW01000274.1 GCA_003164955.1 Actinomycetota bacterium | reverse complement strand
GGGCGGCCATCGCCGCCGACGTGATGGACCGCACCGGCCTTTCCCCTTACGGCCAGGAGGATGAGGCGGTGCGGTGGGTCGCGGTCCGGCACGGCGATGACCACATTCACCTCGTGGCCATGCTGGCCCGCCAGGACGGCGGCACCCCCAGCCTGTCCTTCGAACGCTACCGGGTCCGGGCCGCCTGCCTGGCCGCCGAGCGCCGCCACGGGCTGCGGTCCACCGCCCCCGCCGACCGCACCGCGGCACGCCGCCCATCCCGCGCCGAATCAGAAAAAGCCACCCGGCACGGCCGGGCCGAGGCACCGCGCATCACCCTGCGGCGGCACGTCACCACCGCCGCCGCCGGGGCAGGCAGCGAGGCCGAGTTTTTCACCCGCCTGGACCGGGCCGGGGTCCTGATCCGGCGACGGTTCAGCACGAAGACACCCGGTCAGGTGACATTAGCGGCTGCAGCAGTGCCAACGCTCGGGCGTAACGACGTTTACCCGTTGATCATGAGCGGGCGCTGGGAGTTGCCACTATGTTGATGCGGGTGAGTTCTGGACGCTCGGGGGTTCTTCCTGCGGATCAGTATGTGGCGTCGCTGGCGCGTAAGCGGATGGCGGCGGGTGCGCTGTTCCGCGACGGGGCGGGCCGGCCGCTGCTGGTGGACCCGGTCTATAAGGACACGTGGGATCTGCCGGGCGGTGCGGTTGAGGCTGAGGAGTCCCCGCATGCCGCGTGCCGCCGGGAGGTGGCCGAGGAGCTTGGCCTGGACCGGCCGCCGGGCCGGGTGCTGGCCGTGGACTGGGTGCCGTCGAGGCCTGAGCGCCCGGAGGGTGTGGTCGTCGTCTATGACGGCGGTGTGCTGTCGGCTGCGGAGATCGGCGCGGTCGTGCTGGCGGATGGGGAACTGGCGGGGTTCGCCTTCACCGAGCCGGGCGACGTGGCCAGTTTGGTGACGCCATTGCTGGCCCGCCGGATCGCGGCCTGCCTGGAGGCCGTCGCCGCGGGGACGGTCGCGGCCCTGGAAAACGGCAGCCCGGCTGCCTGATCCTCACCGGGCTGCGCCTGGCCCGTGAGGGCGGGGACGCTGTCCGCCCGCCCTTGCAAGTCAGCTGCCGTCAGCGCCCGCAGCCAGGCGGGGGATCCCGGGCCGATATCGGCCCGGGATCGGTGAAGCGGGCCCGGGAGTCAGGTATGAACGAGATTATTGTCCTCGGTGGTGACCGTTGGGAGCGGATCTGAGACGTATGCGGGCTGGGTGAGGCTGCGGCCGGCCGACCGGTAGAGGCTGTCGTGGATTCCGTCGGCATACAGCAGGGCGTTGAGGTCCCGGCGGGCCTTCGCGGTTCCGGAGTCAGCAGTGAAGCCTGCGGCGCCGGTCAGCAGCGCGAGTTCGGAGGCGGCCTCGTAGGCGGCGTCGGTGCCATGGGCCTTGGCTGCGTATCCCCACAGCTGCGCGAGGGGATCGCGTGCCTCGGCGAGGCGCTGCGCGGTGAGCGCGGCCAGGAACGCGGCGTTGATCTGGACGTAGGTCCGGCCGAGGGTGATCAGGGCGTTGTCGCGCAGACCGGTGACGGTGCCGGCCTGGCGGCGTGCGTCCAGCCGGGCGGTGGTGTGGTCGTGCACGCCCGCGGCTGCGCCGAGCGCGGTCGCGGCCACCAGGGGCCGGTAGCGGGCGAAGTGCTCGCGCAGCAGTTGTATGCCCTCCCCGGGGCCGCCGAGGATGTCACACGGCCGCACGGTCACCGCGTGCAGGCGCAGTTCTCCCCACGCCCAGCCCGACAATCCCGCCGGGGCGATCGGCCGCCGGGCCAGGCCGGGGCTGGCCGCGTCGATGACAGCCGCGCAGAGCCGTCCGCCGGGATCGGTGAAGAATACGCAGAACACGGCGGCCTCGGTCAGTCGGCTGATCCAGGTTTTCGTTCCGGTCACCGCCCAGGTCCCGCCGCGGCCGGGGATGGCGGTGGTCTGGGTCGCGTGGACCTGGCTGCCCCCGTGCGGTTCGGTGATCGCGATGCCCGGCACGGCTCCGGCCAGCAGGGCCGGCAGCCACCGGTCGCGGACCTGGGGAGCGGTGTGCTCGGCAATGAGCTGCCCGTGCCCGAGCCCGGAGGAGTCCCGCAGGTCCACATCGTGGTACCCGCAGATGAATTGCAGCAGCGCCTGCAAGACAGCCGGACGCCCGCAGCCGCCGTGCCGGGCCGGCACCGCCAGGGCCAGGCACCCGGCTTCGGCCAGGCCACAGCGGATCTGCCGCAGATGCTGGCTGCGCACGCCCGCCTCCAGGCCCGCATCGACCGGGTAGCGTTCGAGCAGCCCGCGCAGGACCAGCTCGAACCGGCAGAGCCGGGCGCAGTCCAGGTCAGTCAGCTCACTGACGGCTGACCGCAGCGGCCCCAGCCATCTGGTGGCCGCAGCCTCGCCAGTCATGACGCGCCCTGCTGGGCCCTGCCGCGGACGCGGGCGGGCACGCCATAGGCCACGGCCCCGGCCGGGATGTCTTTGGTGACGACAGACCCGGCCCCGACTAGCGCATGGTCACCGATGGTCACCCCGGCCAGGATGGTTACGCCCGAGCCGACGCGTGCCCCGTGCCCGAACGACGGCGGGATTAGCTCGGGTTCCCGTCCGGGGTCGCGCCAGATCATTTCCCGGTCGTTGACCGTGCGGACCCCGGCGCCGAGGAACACCCGGTCGGCCAGCACGCAGGAGCTGGTGATGTGGCTGCCTGGTGAGCACCGCACCCGGTCGCCGATCCGGCTCGCGCGCTCGACGGTGAGGTTGTGCCCGAGCTGGGTGTCTGCCCCCACGGTCACGAACGACCGCAGCAGCGTGTGGTGGCCGACCACGGTGCCGCCGCCGACCTCGGTCCCGGCATACAAGATCGCCCCGGCCCGGATGACCGCACCCGGCCCGATGACCGTGGCCGCGCCCGACCCCGGATAGGTGTGCCCGACCGCATATCCCTGCTCCGGCTTGCCCAGGATCACATGCTCTTCCAGCCGGGTGCCGTCGCCGAGCACCGATCCGCCGTAGATCACGGCGAACGGCCCGATCTGGCAGCCCGGCCCGATCTCGATGGGGCGGGTCACGCCCCGGTCGTCGGCGGGCATGAACACCGCCAGCGGGCTGATCACGCTCCCCTGTCCCGCCCGCAGCATCCCCGAGCGGGACAGCCCCGTCACGTCCACCGTCTGGCCCGATGCGAATACCGGTTCGCTCATCACATTCTCCTCACGCCGAGCGCTCCTACCGCCCCCACCGTGGAGCCATGGCGCTGCCCGGGCAAGGAATCGTGCGCGTCCGGTAACTCGTTTGCGCATCTGGTAAGTCACCCCTCGCGAGGCTTCCCAATCAGAACGTGACCTTCTACGCTTGGCGGACAGCACCTCGACAGGCGGGCCGATGGACAACCTCCGCTTACTCCCGGCACCCCACGCCAGCCAGCACGAGGACTGCGGCGTCATACTCCGCCTGGCCCGCCAGGCCAGGGGCCTGACCCAGGCGCAAGCCGGGCAGCTCGCCGGATACTCGGCCGCGACCATCTCCCGGTTCGAGACCGGCGACCGGCGCCTGTCAGACATCGGGACGCTACGGCGCCTGGCCACTGCGCTGGACTTCGCACCGGAAATATTCGGGATTACGCGGAGTCTCCCGGAACCTCGGGTAGCTGCCCGCGCGGCCTTCCCGCCACGCGCCCCATCGCTCACTACAGTGGTCACTGCCCGGCAACAGGACGGTGATGAAGTGCGCAGGCGTGAACTGCTCGCGGGCCTGACCGGTGCTCTCCTGCTGCCCGTCCCCGGGATGCCAGCCGGGCCCGGCCCAGACCCGCTGGCCGGCAGCCTGGAAGCAATCCTGACCGGCCGCAGCACCCCCGCCGCCGCGGTGCCCCTGCCCGCCTTGCGGAAACGCCTCGCCACCGCGTGGCAAGCCTTCGAGACCTGCCACTATCAGGCTCTCACCACCCAACTGCCGGGCCTGGTCAGCGCCGCGGCCGCCAGCCGGGACGATACCGCCAGCCGTACCCGGCAGGCGTGCAGCGCGATCCTCGCCGACGCCTACGTCTTGGCTTCCGAACTCGCCCTGAAAGCAAACCAGGACAGCATCGCCTGGGTCACCGCCGACCGCGCTCTGCCCGCAGCCCGCGACAGCGGGGACCCGGCCGCCATCGCAGCAGCCTCCCGGGCCGTCGCGATGGCGATGCGCCGGCTCGGCCACTACGACGGCGCGACCGCCATGCTCACCAGCACCGCCCAGACCCTGGGCGCCAGCCACGGCAGCCCCCCACCCCGCGTGCTGGCCGCCTACGGGTCACTGCTGTGTACCGCCGCCTACGCCTGCGCACAGAACGGGCAGAAACGGCAGGCATCCGAGCTGATCAGCGAAGCCCAGGAAGCAGCCGTCCGGATGGGAAACGCAAGAGCCGGGCGCAGCGTCTTCTCCGCAGTCAACGTCGAGGTCTACCAGATCGGCATCCACACCGCCCTGGGCGACTCAGCCGCTGCCCTCGGCCACGCCCGCGCTGTCGATCAGCAAGCCCTGCCCACCCCTGAACGCCACGCACGGTTCTGCATTGATACGGCCCGGGCCTGGCAGCAGCACGGACGGCCGGACCAGGCATACCAGGCACTCCTCGTCGCCGAACGCCAGTCACCGGAGGAGATCCGGCGCCCGTCGGTGAAAACGCTTATCACCACAATGACCCAGACACCAGGAATGCGACCGGCCGGGCTACGGCAGCTCGCCGAACGAGCAGGCGCCCTGGGACTGTAATTTCAAATGCGGCAGAGCCTTTAGATTGACAGACCCCGGCCCAGGAGAGGGGGCCCCGAGCCGGGGCCTTTTAAAGAGAGCGCCGAAATGGCTCGCTAGTCACGGTGGCCTGCTCTCGCCAGTGATGTCCTCCAGTTCGGGGCCGAAATAGCAGGAGAGGCAGATCTGGTCGCGGGCTGCGGGAGAGGTGGCGTCGGTGATGAACGGCTTGGTGCAACGGATGCAGGTGAGGGTGANNCCTCGCGGGACGGGGCCGGGCCAGCCGGGTGGCTGCCTGCACTGGAGCAGCAGCAGCGCGGCGCACAACAGCACCGGGGAGTTTTCACAGAGGGTCTTCTTGCGGGTCCGGGCGATCCACGCGTGCATCTGGGCTGAGTAGGCGATGATCCACAGCGGGAACGCGTGGCGCAGCGCGGCCAGGAGGAACCGTGCGTCTTCATCGGGCAGATCGTCGTCGGGAAGGCTGAGGTAGTCCGTCGCCCCGGGCGGGCCGAAGTCACGGGGTACCGGGTGGTCCCGGTGGTCAGCCTCAATCGCGCGTTCCAGCCCGGCCAGCGTATCGGTGGTGAGGAACCGGAGGTG
>PLRW01000232.1 GCA_003164955.1 Actinomycetota bacterium | reverse complement strand
GCGGCCCGCCACCGGGCCGCAGCCGGTAGGCGCGGCGGGTCCTGCGGGCCCTGCGACCGGGAGGCCCGGCAACGGCCCGATTCGCGGCTTCACGCCAGGCCAGGCAGGCCCGCCGGGTCCGGCGGGTCCGGCGTCCCCTGCCGGTCCCGCGAGCCCGGGTGCGGCCGGCGGCGGCAACGGTTTCAACCTGCCTTTCCGGCCGACGAACGGCGGGATACCGGCGGACACCCCGGCCGGGTCGGCCAGTCAGCCGGGCAGCTACCCCGGAAGCGGGACCGCCGCACCGGGTAGCGGCACTCCCCTGGGGGAGGCCAACGGCGACAACGGGGTGCGGGTACCCAGTCCGCCCGAGAACGGGCACGACCAGCGCCTGCCGATCTTTGACACGCTGGAGTCCGATTGGTTCCGGCGCAGCGGTACGACGCACGCGACCGGCCAGAATCAGACCCGGGTGGCTGATCAGGCGTCCTGGCACTCTCCTGCGGATGAAGGCTGGCGCGCGGCCCAGACAGTCGCCGCGCCGTCGACGGGAGCCAACACAACCGCAGGTCTCCCGCGGCGCGTGCCGCGGGCTAATCTCGTCCCCGGATCGGTCGGTGAAACGGCCGCGGCGAGCGGAAGCGGGGGGCCCTCGCGCTCGGCAGATGAAGTCCGCAGCAGGCTGGCGAGTTTCCAGCGGGGCGTGCGCGAAGCGCGCGCGGCCGCACCTAAGACCGAGGAGCCATAGTTCGGATGAGATCCCCGCATGAACGGCATATCGTCCTAGTGAGCAAGCGATCGCGACGCAGAGCCCGGGCTATTGGGCGGCGAGGAGGACACGAGTGAGCACGCCGGGTCGTCCGACACAGGACCTGGGCTGGCTGATCACCAACTTCGTTGAGCGCGTCCCCGATGTCGCTCATGCGGTCGTTGTGTCGTCCGATGGGCTACCGCTGGCGTTTTCGGCGGGATTCCCGCAGGAACGTGCCGATCAGCTCGCCGCCGTTACGTCCGGGCTGACCAGCCTGACCCAGGGCGCGTCCCGGGTCTTCGAGGGCGGGGCAGTCGTCCAGACCGTCGTGGAAATGCAGCGCGGCGTCCTCGTGATCATGGCCATCAGCAACGGATCCAGCCTCGCGGTCCTGGCCGCGTCAACGTGTGACCTGGGCCTGGTGGCCTACGAGATGACGCTCCTGGTGGAGCGGGCCGGGCGGGTACTGACGCCGGCCACCCGAGGAATCATGCAGGCGTCCATCCCTGGGGACGGCAGACGGTGACCGGAGGACACGGTGGCGGGCCCGGGGCGGGGTGACGACCGTCCGCTTCCTCCTGGCCCCCCGGCACGTTCATGGGACAACCGACCGGGGACCTGGGAAGAGCGGTCTGGTTCGTGGAACCCTGGCTCAGGGGCGTCGGGCGCGCCCGGCCCGTCCTGGGAGAGCCGGTCTGGCACCGGCTCCTGGGACAGTGCTCAGTCCCGCCGTGGCATACAGCGCCCCGCCGCCGAAGAGGAGGCCGTAGGCCGGCTCGTCCGGCCGTATACGGTTACCGGCGGGCGCACCCAGCCGCGCTATCAGCTCCAGGTGGAAGCGCTGGTCACCGCGACGGTCTATGAGCCGCGCGACCTATCCGTCCTGGCCCCCGAATGCCAGGCCATCCTGCAGTTCTGCCGGGACTGGCGATCGGTAGCGGAGATCTCCGCTGTCCTGCGCTTGCCGCTGGGCGTCGCTAGAATTCTCATCGCGGATATGGGCGCTGACGGGCTGGTCCGCATCCACCAGCGCGAGGACGCGGAAGGTCGGCCAGACCTTAATCTGCTCGAAAGGGTACTTAGTGGACTCCGTAAGATCTAGCGTCGCTCAGCCGCAAGGTGCTCCGGCGGCGATGACCTCGGTGAAGATCGTGGTAGCCGGCGGTTTCGGCGTCGGCAAAACCACGTTCGTCGGCTCGGTGTCGGAGATCACTCCGCTCACCACCGAGGCTCAGATGACGGTGGCCAGCACCGACGTGGACGACTTGTCGCACGTTCCGGACAAGAGCACCACGACCGTGGCGATGGACTTCGGGCGGATCACGCTCGAGAAGGACCTCATCCTTTACCTGTTCGGTACGCCCGGCCAGCACCGCTTCTGGTTCATGTGGGACGACCTCATCCAGGGTGCGATCGGTGCGGTGGTCCTCGTCGACACACGCCGGCTCGCCGACTCCTTTCCCGCGGTGGACTACTTCGAGGCCAGCGGTCTGCCGTTCGTCATCGGCATCAACGGCTTCCACGGTCAGTTCCCGCACCGCTCCAAGGATGTGAGCGAGGCGCTGGCGATCTCACCGGACGTGCCCGTCATCCCATGTGACGCGCGTAACCGTGAGTCGACGAAGGCGACCCTGGTGACGCTGGTCGAGCACGCCATGAGCGTGCAGGCCGCCGGCCGCTACTGATCCAGCCCCCGCCGTTCGTTGCGCCACTAACCAGCCGCTCTCTACTGAACCGTACGGGCGTGCGCCGATCATCGCTGCTCGGTGCCCATTTCCCGGGCCCATTTCCCGTGCCTATTCCCCGTGCCTATTCCCCGGGCCCATTTCCCGGGCCCATTTCCCGTACCCGTATACCGTGCCTGCACCTCCTTGTCCCGTCCCCTCGTCCGTACCCCGTATTCCTCGCCCGCACCCCTCACCAGACGGAGGAACGCCCCCCATGGGGGATCGTTACTACAGCACGAGCAGCGCATTTCTGGAAGCCCTGGCGGAAGCCGGTATCCGCTACATGTTCGCCAACCTCGGCAGCGACCATCCGGGCCTGATCGAGGCGCTCGCGCAGGCGCGGGCCGGGGGACGCCGGGCCCAACTGCCCGAGCTGATCGTCTGCCCGCACGAAATGGTCGCCCTCAGCGCGGCCCACGCGTACGCCGCGGTGTCCGGCGAGCCCCAGGCCGTGCTCGTCCATGTGGACGCGGGGACCCTGAACCTCGGAGGTGCCGTCCACAACGCCGCTCGAGGCCGGATCCCCGTATTGATCTTCGCCGGCGCCGCTCCTTTCACCATGGATGGAGAACTTCCGGGGGGACGGAACGAGTTCATTCACTGGCTCCAGGACGTCCGCGACCAGCGCGGCATCCTGCGCAACTACACCAAGTACGACAACGAGATCCGCACCGGGCGCAACATCAAGCAGCTGGTGTTCCGCGCCTTGCAAATCGCCCGTAGCGCCCCGGCCGGACCTGTCTACCTTGTTGGCCCGCGCGAAGTCATGGAAGAACAGATCGAGCCCTACGTTATCGAGCCCGGACTTTACACGCCGGTGGCTCCGGCAGCGCTCTCCCCCGAGGTAACCGCTGACATCGCTACGGCCCTGGCCGGGGCCAGGAAGCCGCTGGTGGTCACCTCCTACCTGGGCAGCGACCCCGCGGCCGTGGGCGAGCTGGTCCAGCTGGCCGAGGCGCTGGCTATCCCGGTCATCGAAGCGTCCCCCAGCCATGTCAACTTCCCCGATAGTCATCCGATGCATCATGGCTATCACTGGCACACCTCGACTCAGAATCCGCTGCTCGCCCAGGCCGACGTCATCCTGGTGGCCGACTCCGACGTGCCGTGGATTCCGGCGGTCAACCGTCCCGCCGATGACGCGGTGATCTACTGCGTCGATTCCGACCCGCTGAAGGACCAGTTGCCGCTGTGGCATGTGCCCGCGCGCAGATTCGCAGCGGCCGCCAGCCGTGTGGCCCTGGCTCAGATCAATGCCTTCATCCGGGACAACGGCCTCGTCGACGAAGATGCGGTGGCCGCCAGGAGAGCGGCGAACAAGACGATCCACGACCTCCAGCGGGCTGAATGGGCCTCGCAGGAGCAGCCGCGAGATGGCGTGATCACCCCGCAGTACCTCACCGCGTGCGTCCGGGAAACTCTCGCGGGCGAAGAAGCTCTCTTTCTCGTCGAGGCGGTCACGAACTCCCGAGCGGTCAGCGAGCACATGAGGGCAAACCTTCCCGGCTCGCTGATTGGCAGCGGTGCCAGCTCGTTGGGCTGGGCCGGTGGCGGCGCGGTCGGCGCGAAGCTGGCAGCCCCGGACCGGACGGTGGTCTGCCTGGTGGGCGACGGCTGCTACCTCTTCGGGGTGCCCAGCGTCGCGCAGTGGGTGTCCCGGCGGTATAACGCTCCCGCGCTGACGGTGATCTACAACAACCGCGGCTGGCGCGCTCCAAAGAACTCGACGCTCGCCGTCTACCCCGACGGTGCGGCGGCCACGGCCGACGATTTCAACGTCAGCTTCGAGCCCGCGGCCGACCTGCCCGGCGTGGCCGCGGCCGCCGGTGGCGCGTTCGCCGCGAACGTGACCGACCCGGCCGAGCTGCCCGGGGTCCTGGCCGACGCGCTGGCCGCCGTGCACGGCGGCCGTTCGGCCGTGGTCGCCGCGCACCTGCCCGGCGTCTGACCAACCGCGGCCCTGGTTCCGATTCCGGCTCCGCGAGCGCCGGCGGCCGTCCGGGGAGGCGATGTGACCTGCCTGGACGGCGCGCGGACGGGGGTCAGAACTGCACGCCGCGGGTCAGCGCGCCGTCGACGACGAGGTTCGTACCGGATATGAAGGATGCCGCCGGGCTCGCCATGAAGGCTACGGCGCGGGCGATCTCCTCGGGCCTGGCCATCCGCCCCGTCGGGTTCAGGCCCATGGCCATGGCGAACAGCTCGGGGTTGTTCGCCTCGATGTTCTCCCAGACGCCACCGGGGAAATAGGTGTTGCCGGGGGAGATGCTGTTGGCCCGGATGCCCTTCGGGGCGACCTGGTACGCCAGCCCCTGGGTGTAGTGGATCAGGGCCGCCTTGAACGTGCCGTACGGTCCCGCCGCGAAGTCGATCTCCCGGCCGGACACGCTGGCAATCGTCACGATCGAGGGCGCGTCGCTCTTCTCCAGATGCGGCATGGCCGCGCCCACGAGGCGGACGGCGTGCATCAGGTCCACCTCGAAGCTCGCCTGCCAGTTGGCCGGCTCGTCCGGGATAGCCAGCGCGCTGACGTTGGCGATCACGATGTCGACGCCCCCGAACCGGTCCGCGCTGTCGGCGACCCAGCGCTGGACGGCGCGGGCGTCGGCCACGTCCACCGCCTGCCCCAGCACGGTGCTCCCGCTCCGGCTCAGGGTGACGGTCGTGTCCCTGACGTCGCTTTCGGTCCGTGCGCAGAACCCGACCACGGCTCCCTCAGCGGCCAGCGTTTCTACGATCGCCCGCCCGATGCCCCGCGTGCCCCCGCTGACCAGGGCACGGCGGCCCTGAAGGCCCAGATCCACTTTCGTTCTCCTCTATTACTGGCTGATCGGCTGCTGGCTGATGGTGCTGGCTGATG
>PLRW01000119.1:44004-44276 GCA_003164955.1 Actinomycetota bacterium | reverse complement strand
GGCCCGGATCCAGCACCGGGGGCGCCCACCCCCGGCCCGGGCCGGGGGGCTGGCTAGGGCCGGGGGGCTGGCCGGGCGCCTCGCCCGCGCCCGGATCGGTGCCGTCCGCATCCGGTTGCCCGTCGTCCGGTTGCCCGTTGTTCGGTTGCCCGTCGTCCGGTTGCCCACTGTCGGGCTGGCTGCTGTCCGGTTCGGTGCCTGGTCCCGCTGCGGGCCCCTCCGGCTCCGGTTCCGGGAAGCGGGCCAGGGCCAGCATCTGTTCCTCGGCCACC
>PLRW01000119.1:0-43970 GCA_003164955.1 Actinomycetota bacterium | reverse complement strand
CAGCCGGGCCAGCTCGCCCTGGATCTGGTCGGCGAACCCGGCCAGGTCCCGGACCTGGCCCAGCAGCTCAACCGCACCCGTCACGCCGGGGCCGAGGGCGGCCAGGGCGGCCAGCACCTCGTCCCGCGCCGTCCTTCCAGGGGAACACATAACCGGATCATCTCACGAGGTACCGACATTCTTCGGACACAAGTTCGATGACGTCCGTTAAGAAAAATCAGTCGCAATCCCGAGCTGGCCCACCTGCTCAGCCTCGTCGCCGCAGGTGCCCTGGTCGCCTCGCTGGTCGCCGGTCTCGGTTGGCTGGCGCTCTACTTGCTCCGCCGACGGCACCATGGCGCCGGTCCGCGCCGGCGGAGGGCCTGCTCAGCTGAATCCGCGCGCGTTCCAGGACGACGGCGGGCCATCCGGGGTGATCGCGAGGAGCACCCGCTGCTCGGCCTCCAGGCCCGCGAGCAGTTCGTCGTCGGGCTGGGCCTCCCGGCCGTGCTTCTCCCGGATGGCCCGGAAACGCGGCAGTTCGGCGGCCAGATCCTCGCGGATGTCCACGGTGCCGTAGACCATCAGGTAGCGGAAGCCGGTGCAGTCATCAACGAGAAGCTGAGCGCGCGGGTCGCGGGTGAAGATGCGGTACTTCACGCGGTCGCGGGTAGTCGAGACGTAGAACCGGGTGCCGTCCCAGTAGAACCAGTTCGGCGTGGCGTGCGGTCGCCCGTCGGCCCGCGTCCCGACGACAACCGCGTTGCGGGGCTCAGCGAGGAACGCGGCGATGGAGTCATCCGGTGGCATGGGGGCCACGTTATCGGCGGCCCACCGGAGGACCGGCATCAGGTGGCCTGGCTGGCTGGCCCGGATGGGATCGGCGGGCCGCAGGTTCTCAGAGGCGTGAACCGGCATGCGGCCCGCGCCCGCTGAATCAGCCGCCGTTATGACCGGGGCCAGTTGGCGAACCGCTCCCGGAGCCGGGTGACGTCTTCCGGGCTGAGCCCGTAACGGCTGAATACCTTGTCGCTCAACCGGTCGAGCCGTCGGCCTGCGTCTGCGAAGTCTTCGTCTTCAAGGCCGGGTTCCAGTTGCCGGGCCAGGGTGATCAGCTGGGCGGCGGTGTAGTTCTTGAGGGCCGCGCCGACGTCGATGACGTCCCGTTCTTCCGCTCTGGTCGCGAAGGCCCGGACTTTGGAGGCGATCGCGTCCAGGGGGTTCAGGACAAGGACGCGGGCGGGGCCGATGTCCATGTGCACGGGGGTGCGGTTCCGGTCGAAGTGGGCAATCTGCAGTACGGTCTGCTGTCCGTCCGTGCTGGTGACGATCCATTCGGTGAGCCCGTCTTCGAACCCGTAGAACAGCTCGTCCAGGCCGCTGTCCTGGCCTTGCCGCTTCGCCTCGAAGCCTGCGGCGCGCAGCGCGTTTTCCACCGCGCCGACGGCGGCCTTCACCCCTTCGGTGCGGTCCGTGACGAGGTCGACGTCGGCGGTGTACCGGTCAATGATCCCGTGCAGGATCAGGGCGTTTCCGCCGCCGAGCACAAACCCGTGCCGAGCGGCGACCTTGAGGGCGATGGCGGCTACTTGCCGCTGGATGCTGGTGACCGGCATTCACGCGGCTGCGGCGCGGCGCAAGGAGGGGTGCTGATGTTCCCAGGCCTGCCGCACGTCCTTGGGCAGGAACAGGTCGGGCCAGGCGGCGGTCAGCCTGCCGCTGTTGAGGTAGGTGGTGAGCTCATCCATGCGGATTGCTTCGCGGAGCACCTTTTCGTACATCGACCGCAGGAGGGCGGGGTCGCTAAGGTCGAACGTACGATCGGTGGCTGACCAGAACAGTCGCAGGGGCAGTTCGATGACGCCTTCCGCGGGGCCGCGCAGGTCCGCCAGATCCGCAGCGACCAGCACTTTGCGCCCGGGGCGCGCTGGGCGCGCGGATGCCGGGCGGGGAGCGGTGCGTGCGGTAGCCACGTTTACAGGGTACCCCGGGGCATCCTGATCGCCCAGCTCGTCGAACTTATTGCCGGCTGATATGCGCGGGACCTGCCAGTCCAGTCGCGGAAGCGCGGATGTTCGTCTCCCAGGCACGCCGTTCAGGTCCGCATCGCGGCGTGCGGGCCGCGCGGTTACGCTGCCAGTAGTGCCGGTTGGGCGGCCGTGCACCGACACGGCGCTCCGCCGGGGCAGGAGGATGGCAATGGCGAAGGATAATGGCACGCGGCCGGCCAAGAAAGCGGCGCGGCTCCCTCGCGACGTGTACGAGAAGGAGCTGTACCGGCTGCAGGCCGAGCTGGTCAAGATGCAGGAGTGGATGCGCGTCGAGGGTGCCCGCATCGTGGTCATCTTCGAGGGCCGTGACGCCGCCGGCAAGGGCAGCACGATCAAGCGGGTCGCCGAATACCTCAATCCGCGCGTGGCCCGCATCGTGGCTCTGCCCGCGCCGACCGAACGTGAGCGGACGGAGTGGTACTTCCAGCGCTACGTCAGCCGCCTGCCCGCCGCCGGTGAACTGATCCTGTTCGACCGCAGCTGGTACAACCGCGCGGGCGTCGAGCACGTCATGGGCTTTTGCACCAAGGAGGAGTACAGCCGCTTCCTGCACCAGTGCCCCATTTTCGAGCGCCTCCTGGTGGAGGAGGGCATCCTGCTCCGCAAATACTGGTTCTCGGTCAGCGACGAAGAACAGCAGCGCCGGTTCAAGTCACGGCTGGAGGATCCCATGCGTCGCTGGAAACTGTCCCCGATGGATTTCGAGTCCATCACCCGGTGGGAGAACTATTCGCGCGCCAAGGACGAGATGTTCGTGCACACGGATATTCCGGAAGCGCCGTGGAATGTCGTGGAAAGTGACGACAAGAGGCGGGCCCGGATCAACATGATCGCGCACCTGCTCAGCACGATCCCGTACCGCGACGTGAAGCTCACCCCGCTGCGCCTTCCGGCCCGGCCGCCGTCCCAGGGTTATATTCGCCCGGCGCGGGATATGCAGGCGTACGTGCCCGATCACGCCGCCCAGCTGGATCCGCGCGCGACGGCCGGCTAGCGGGACGGCCGGCTAGCGGGACGGCCCCGCCGATCGGCGCCTCATCCCCGGGGGACGGCGCCCATCCTCCAGGTAGACCAGCCCATGGCCCGCGCACGCGGCGCGGACCCGGCGCCGGATCGGGCCCCGGAGGAGGGGGAGAGCCTCGTCCAGTCCCGCCAGCCGGTGCTCAGAGATCTCCTCCGGCTGCAACTCGATGGCCTTCAGCCGCGTGCGGCTCAGCGCGCCGCAGTTGAACAGGAACCGGACGCCACCCTGCCTCCCGGGACGCGGCCGCCGGAAGTCCATGCAGGCCAGCCGGCCGCCGCCTACCTCGAGGCCGCATTCCTCGCGTACCTCGCGGCGGCATGCGTCCCAGGGCGTCTCACCGTCCGCCTCCATCACCCCACCCGGGATCGTCCAGCCGCTCTTGTAGGTCGGCTTGAGGATGAGCAGGCGCCCTCCGCGGTCGAAGATCAGCGCCCCGGCCGACACCGGGATGGCCGGCAGCGCGAGCCCCTCCTGGCCGGGGCCGGCTTCCGGACCCGGGCCGGCCTCGCCCGCCAGGGCGGCGTCCAGCCCCCCATCCCTTCGCACGAGGGCTGCGTTACTGCTTACACCGGCATTGGTCACAACAGCATCGGTCATAACAGGCACGTTAGCCCGGCACGGCGGCCCAGATACGGGCGGCCGGATAGGGCCGACTGTGGGCGAAGCGTGACCTTCGCCGCCGGAACGTGACCTTCGCCGCCCAGCGCCGGGCCGCGCGAGGGCACCCCGGGGGTGTATAAGAAAGTTTGTGGGTCTGCTGCGAGCGTCGGTGACGGTCCCCGAATCGACCGGGGTTCCTTACACGGTGGTGGCGCTGACCGGGGAAGTCGACGCGACGAACAGCGAAGAGTTTTACGGCGTGCTGGAATCCGTCGTGCTCCAGCTTCCCCGCCTGCTGGTCGTGGATCTGTCCGAGCTCACGTTCATGGATTCCACCGGGCTGCGCATGCTGCTGCGATCCAGCCGGGAACTCGACCAGCAGGGGGGCGTGCTCGTGCTGGCCTCACCGCAGATTTCGGTGGCGCGGGTCCTCCAGCTGACCCGGGCCGATCAGCTCATCCCGGTGTACCCGACCGTGACGGACGCGATCGCCGAAGCGTGAGGCAGAACGCCTGGCGTGAGCCGGGCCCAGGAGACGGGCCCGTGAGCAGGACCCATGAGCAGGGCCCGTGAGCAGGACCTGCCAGCTTCAGGGCCACGGACCGTGACGGATGCGGCACACTGATAACCGTGTCCACTGACAACCGCCCGGCCCGGCGGCACCCAGCGGGTGCTTCCGCCGCACCCGGCGCAGACGCCGCCCACCGCGATATCGGGCGGCTGCTGATCGCCTGCCCGGACCGGCCGGGGATCGTCGCGGCGGTATCGGGTTTCCTGTTCGAGGCGGGGGCCAACATCCTGGAGTCCCAGCAGCATTCGACGGATCCGCCGGGCGGGACGTTCTACCTGCTGGTCGAGTTTCACCTGCCCGGTCTCGCCGGCCGGTTCGGCGACGTGCGGGATCAATTCTCACGGCTGGCCGGCTCGTTCGCCATGCGCTGGAAGCTCACCCAGGCCGCGGAGCTCAAGCGGGTCGCGGTGTTCGTTTCCAGGGCCGACCACGCGCTTCAGGAACTGCTCTGGCGCGCTCACTCGGGCGAGCTCAACGCCGATATCAGGATGGTCATCTCCAACCATCCCGACCTGGCGGAGACCGTCGGCGCCTGGGGCATCCCGTTCCACCACGTCCCGGTGCTGCGGGAGGCCAAGGACGAAGCCGAGACGGCCCAGCTCAAGCTGCTGGCCGCGGACGAGGTGGATGTGGTCGTGCTCGCCCGGTACATGCAGATCCTGTCGCCGCGTTTCCTGGCCGAGTGCCCGGGGCCGGTCATCAACATTCACCACAGCTTCCTGCCGGCGTTCGCCGGCGCCAACCCGTACCAGGCTGCGGCCGACCGCGGTGTGAAGCTCATCGGGGCGACCGCCCATTACGTGACCGCCGACCTGGACGCGGGCCCGATCATCGAGCAGGACACCGTCCGCGTCGATCACCGCTACACCGTGGACGAGCTGCGCAGGCTCGGGCGGCACGTGGAACGGTCCGTCCTGGCCCGCGCGGTCGCCTGGCATCTGGACGACCGGGTCATCGTCCACCAGAACAAGACGATCGTGTTCGCCTGACTCCCCGAGCCGCCCGTCCGGGAGGTAAGGGGACCCGGCCGGCCCGGACAGGGCCCGGTGCCCGGCAGGGCCCGGTGCCCGGCCGCGTAGGTAGCCGTCGCCGACGGTGATACTACTCGACTATGGGGAGCCATCCCGGGCGGGACATCATCGTCGTCGCGGCTTCGGCCGGCGGCCTGATGCCGCTGCGCACCTTGCTGGCCGGGCTGCCCGCCGATCTCCCGGCCTCGGTCCTGATTGTGCTGCACATCCCGGCGACCGGCGGCCAGGCGCTGCCGGGCATCCTCGACCGTTCCACCGCCCTGACCGCCAGGGCGGCCGAGGACGGCGAAACGCTAACGCACGGCCGCGTCTACGTGGCACCGGCCGACCATCACGTCCTCATCGCCGACGGCCGGATCCGGCTGTCGCGGGCGCCGCGCCAGAATGGCGTCCGGCCCGCCGCCGACCCGATGTTCCGCAGCGCCGCGCGGTACGGCGGCCCGCGCGTCGTGGCCGTGGTGCTCAGCGGCACACTGGACGACGCGGCGCTGGGCTGCGCGGCGGTGGAGCAGGGCGGCGGCCGGGTCCTGGTCCAGGACCCGGCTGAGGCCGCGTACCCCGGTATGCCGGCCAATGCCCTGGCCGCCACCCAGCACGCGGTGGCGCTGCCCGTCACGGATCTGGCCCGGCTGGCCGTCCAGCTGGTCACCGGAACCGAGCCGGACAGCGTGCCGGACAGCCCGGCAACCGGCCGTCCGGCCGAAGGCAGCGTACGCTTCGAGGGGTGACGTCCCCTGACCTGAAGCCGGATTTCGATGAGCTGCTGCGCATGCTCAAGGAGACGCGGGGGTTTGACTTCACCGGATACAAGCCGTCGACTCTGCAACGGCGGGTCCAGCGCCGCATGACGGCGCTGGACCTGTCGACTTTCGGCGAGTACCGGGACTTCCTCGAGCTGCAACCCGAGGAGTTCACCGAGCTCTTCAACACCATGCTCATCAACGTCACCGGCTTCTTCCGCGATCCGGCGGCGTGGCAGGTCCTGAGCGACACGGTGGTCCCGGCCCTGCTGTCGGCCAAGGGGCCGCGAATGCCGATCCGCGCCTGGAGCGCTGGCTGCGCCACCGGCGAGGAAGCGTACACGCTGGCCATGATCCTGGCCGAGGCCATGGGACCGGAGCAGTTCCGCGAGCGGGTGAAGATCTACGCGACAGACCTCGATGAGGACGCTCTGCAGCAGGCCCGTTACGGGGCATATGAAGCCAAGGCACTGGACGACGTGCCGGAGGCCCTGCGCGAGATCTATTTCGAGCGGGCCGGGGCCCGGTTCGCGTTCCGGCGTGATCTCCGCCGGCAGGTGATTTTCGGCCGTAACGACCTGACCCATGACGCGCCTATTTCCCACGTCGACCTGCTGGTGTCACGCAACACGCTCATGTATTTCAACGCGGACACCCAGACCAGCATCATCCAGCGGTTCCATTTCGCGTTGTCCGATTCCGGTTACCTCTTCCTCGGCAAGGCCGAGATGCTGCTCAACTACGCCGACCGGTTCCAGGCCGTGGATCTGCGGAAGCGCGTTTTCCGCAAGCTGCCATCGGGCTCACGGGTACCGGGTCAGCCGGGTTCGTGGGCCGGGAACGCCGGACGCGAGCCGGGTTCCGGCCAGCTGGAGGCGGCGGCGCTGGCGTCCGTCCCGGTCGTGCAGCTCGCCATCGACCTGGCCGGGAACCTGAGGGTGGCCAACGCGATGGCGGAGGCGCTGTTCAACCTGCGGCCGCACGACCTGGGCCGCCCGTTCCAGGACCTCGACGTCTCCTACCGCCCGGTCGACCTGCGGTCGCCCATCGAGCAGGTGCGGGCGGACCTGCGCCCCGTGGAGCTGTGCGACGTCGAGCGGGCACGCCCCGGCCTGCCACCGGCCTTCTACGACGTGATGATCGCCCCGTTGTTCGCCGCGCCGGGGGATCTCATCGGCGTGGGCATCAGCCTCATCGACGTCACCCGGGACCGGCGGGTGCGCGACGAGCTGAAGCACGCCAACGCCGATCTGGGGCGGGCCCACGAGGAACTGCAATCACTCAACGAGGAACTGGAGACCACCAACGAAGAGCTCCAGTCCACCAACGAGGAACTGGAGACCACCAACGAGGAGCTCCAGTCCACCAACGAGGAACTGGAGACGATGAACGAGGAGCTCCAGTCCACCAACGACGAATTGCAGACGATCAACGACGAGCTGCGGCGGCGGACCGACGAGCTCGACCAGACCAACGGCTTCCTCGGCTCGGTCCTGCGCAGCCTCGGCAGCGCCGTGATCGTGCTGTCCGAGGACCTGAGGGTCAAGGTCTGGAGCCCGGGCGCGGAGGACATGTGGGGAGTGCGGGCGGACGAGGCGGCGGCCAAGAGCCTGCTGTCGCTCGACATCGGGCTGCCCACGGAGGTCATCGCGCCGCACCTTTGGGACCTGCTGAAAGGGGCCCGCGACGGTACGCCGGCGCTGGAGCTCGCCGCCGTCAACCGGCGCGGTAAAACGGTCGACCTGCGCATCGCGGCGTCTCCGCTCCGCACCGAGGAGGGCACCGTCAGCGGCGTCATCCTGGTGATCGACCACGCTCGCGCCGGGGCAGCGCCGACGGACCAGCGGAACCCCTGATGAGCCGCGCGCCGCGCCAGCTGTTCCCGGGGTATCCCGCCCGGATGTCCCGTGGCTGACAGCACCGGGTTCGGCGCCTTCGACCGGGAATTCGCGGACTTCAGCAGGCGGATCACGGCGCTGCGGACGGCCCAGCACAGTTCCCCGGCTACCGCGGAGGCATTGTTCATCGAGCTGGAGCTGGCCGAAGAAGAGCTGCACGTCATCCGGGACCAGATGACCGAGCAGAGCCAGGAGATATCCCGGCACAGCGACGCGGCCGACCGCGACCGCAGCCTGCTGCGCGCCGTCTTCAGCGAGATGGCCGTCCCCGTCTTCGTACTCGACCACGGGGGCTTCGTCCGCCGCGCGAACGGGGCCGCCGCGGAACTGCTGGGCACGGCATCCGCCTACATCGCCGGGAAACCGTTTCCCATTTTCGTCGACCTGACGGCCCGGGCCGCCTTCCGGTCGCAGTTGTCGGCCGTATTCCGCAACGGCGGGAAAAACTCGTTCATGTCGGTGCTGCTGGTGTCCCAGCGGCGGCTGCCGGCGCGCATCATGCTGGCCCGCGTCGATCCGTCGTCGGAGGTGCAGCCGCTGGTGACCGTGGCCGTGCTGCCGCCTGCCGCCGAGCCGGCCTCCCCGGCCGAGCCGGTTCCCCGGGCCGCGCCGGTCCCTCAGGCCCCGGTCCCTCAGGCTCCGGTCCCTCAGGCCCCGGTCCCTCAGGCCCCGGTCCCTCAGGCTCCGGTCCCTCAGGCCGCGCCGGTTCCCGGGGCTGGCCATACGTTCGCGGCCGCGGCGCGCCGCCTGGATCTGATGTCGCAGGTCACCCGGCTGCTGCTGGACGAGCAGCCGCTCAGTGAGCCGGTCATCCTGCACCGGGTGGCCTGGCTGCTCCAGGCGGGCACCGCCGACTGGGTCATCGTGGACATGGTCCACGAGGATGGCATCACCCGGGCCGTCGTGGCCGGACCGGACAATCCGCTGGCCCCGCTCATCTCCGGTGACGAGGCCGAAGCGGCACCGCTGCCCGGCCAGGTCCTGCGGACCGGCAAGGCCGTCGTGTACCCGCACATCCAGGACGAGAACGCGCTGGGAGTCACCGCCACCGGCCAGCCCGTGCTCGTCGTGCTGGGAGCCGGATCGGTCCTCAGCGTCCCGGTGCGGGCGGCCGATTTCACCGCCGGCGTGCTGACGCTGGTACGGGCGCCGGAAAACCCGGCCTTCGGCCTCTCCGATCTCCGCGTCCTGGAGGAGATCGGGGAACTTCTCGCGCTGGCCCTGCGCACCGAACGCCGCCAGCGCCGCCGCTCGGACACGGCCGCCGCCCTGCAGGCCAGCCTGCTGCCGCAGGTGCCCACGCCGATGCCGGGCCTGGACTGGGCGGCCGCCTACCGCCCCGGCAGCCACGGCATCGAAGTCGGCAGCGACTTTTACGACTTCTACAAGAGCCCCGGCGGCTGCGGTGTGGTCCTCGGCGACGTGTGCGGCAAGGGTGAGGAGGCCGCCGCGGTCACCGCCATGGTCCGGCACGGAATCCGGCTGCTCGGCCTCTGGGACGACCAGCCGGCCGAGGCGCTGGCCAAGGTGAACGCGGCCATGCTGGCCCAGTACGAGACGGACCGGTTCGTGACCGCGGTGGCGGCGCACCTGAGCTGGCGCGGTGATGGCCTGGACGTCCGGCTCACCAGCGCCGGGCATCCAGGCGCGGCGCTGGTCCGGGCCAGCGGCGTGGTCTCCTTCGCGCCGGGCGGCGGCCTGCCGCTGGGCATATTCGGCGACGCCGAGACGCGAACGGAACAGCTGGTCCTGCGGGCCGGTGACACGCTCGTGCTGTACTCGGACGGCGTAACCGAGAGGCGCGCCACGGACGGATCAACCTACGGGACGGCCCGGCTGGCCGACGTCCTGACCCGCAGCCCGGGCCGCTCCGCCAGCGGCATCGTCCGGATGATCGAGGACGATCTCGGCGCCTTCAGCGAGGGCGCGAAGCTTCGCGACGACGTGGCCATCCTCGTGGTCCGCGTCGCCGGCGCGCCCGACTGAGAGCGGCCGGCCAGCGGTACGGCCGGCTAGGCGTCGGGGACGCGCCCCAGCAGGTGCCGCAGCGCCGGCTCGAGCTGCGGGTGACGGAACGAATGCCCAGCGGCCAGCAGGGCGTCCGGGTGGACCCGCTGGCTGGCTTCGGCCAGTTCGCGCGCGCCCTCGGCACCGAGCAGCAGCCGGGGCCCGAAGCCGGGAACCGGAATGACCGTCGGCCGCCGCAGCACCTGGCCGAGCAGGCGCGTGTAGTCCGTGTTCCGGACCGGGTCCGGCGCCACCGCGTTGACCGGCCCGGACAGGGCCGGATCGACGAGGGCACGCAGGTACACATCGGCCAGGTCGTCGATGCCGATCCAGGACTGCCACTGCCGTCCCGAGCCGAGCCGGCCACCGAGCCCGGCCTCGAACAGCGGGTACAGCAGCCGCAGGGTGCCGCCCTTCGGGCTCTGCACGATCCCGGTGCGGACCTGCACCACCCGCAGGCCCGCTTCCGCGGCGGGAGCGGTGGCCGCTTCCCATTCCGTGACCACCCCGGCCAGGAAATCGTCACCCGGGGCGCTGCCCTCGCCCAGGATCTCGTCGCCGCGGTCGGCGCCGTAGTAGCCGACTGCGGAGGCACTGATGAACGCCTGCGGGCCGGCGGTCGTGCGGCCCGGCGTATCACTGGGCGTATCGCTGGACGTGGCGCTGGAAGTGGCAGCCGCCAGTTCGGCTAGTCGCCGGGTGGGCCCGACGCGGGTGTCCCGGACCGCCCGCTTGTGCGCGGGCGTGAAACGGCCGGCGATGCTCGCCCCGGCCAGGTGAACGACGGCGTCCACCCCGGCGAGCAGGTCCGGGGCGGGCTGGTCCGGCTGCCACTGGCGTTCGTCCGCGCTCTGCGCCGGGTGGCGGACCAGTTTGATCACGCGGTGGCCGCCGGTGCTGAGCAGCGCGGTCAGCGCGGTCCCGACCAGGCCGCTGGCCCCGGTGACGGCGACGGTCAGGGGCTCGCTGCGGTGCAGCCGGGCCCAGTGGTGGGCGGCCAGGTCCGCGGCCAGCTGGCGGTGCCGGTAGGCGAACATCTGCTTGAGCGCCGCCGCGGGTACCGGGGTCTGCACCTCGTCGGTGACCCGGGTTTCGTTTTCCGCCTCGGCCTCGCCCTCGGCGCTGAACATGTGGGTGTGCCGCCAGGACAGCACCGAGGACAGCCCGGCCGACACAAGCTGGTCGACGAACTGGTGCGGCGGGTTGTAGCCATCCGGCTGATGGGCCGCCACCCAGCGCACCCCGCCCGGCATCAGCAGGACGGCGCGGCCGTCGCGCAGTGAGCCGGCTTCCTGGCCGACCCGGACCGGCTGCCACGGCGGCATCAGCCGGTAGATCGCGCCCGGCCGCGCGTGCCACTCGAACACCTCGCTGATCGGCGCGTCCACGACGCTTGAATAAATAATGCCCATCGCCCTGCGGTCCCCTCTGGTCTGGTCGCCCTGGTCTGGCCCCTCTGATCTGGCCGGCCCGCCCCGTGTGACGGCCCCTGGCCCTGGCTCGCCTCATGGCCCGGTGTCACTGCCCGGTGTCATTGGCTCGCCTCATTGGCCGGTGTCATTGGCCGGGCCGCTGGCCATGTCCGCCAGCCGGTCCAGCGACTTCCGGATGCCGCGCGCGTTGCGCCGGGGGAACGGGCTGAGCGTGATCAGGAGCGGGATCCGGGCCGTCGACCAGTCGAAGGTCTCGGTAACCTCGGTCGTGCCGTCGCCGAGCGGCCGGAGCTGCCAGCGCCAGCGGTGCCCGTTGAAGTGGCGCCAGGCGATCAGGCGATCCTGATCGTACTCGACCACCGTATTGAGGATCTTGTACGGCGCGCCGACCTTCATGTCCATACCGAACTGGGCGCCGAGAGTGAGCCGTTCCGGGCCGCCCGGCCGGACCGCGAGGACGCTGCCCGTGCCGTCGATGAGCGGGTGCTTCGCCGGGTCGGTCAGCATCGTGAAGATCCGTTCGGGGCTGGCGCCGATGACCTTCGTCGCCGACACCTGCATCCGGTTCATTCCTCAACCGTAGGCCACGGTCCCACGCGTACCCGGCCGCCCCCCTCGTAGCGGCGCGATCGCCCCCCGTGGCCGCTCCCGTGCCCGCCCCCGTGTCCGCGGCGCTCACGGCGCTCAGGGCGGTCGGGGCGGTCAGGGCGGTCAGGGCGGTGAGTCAATGGGGTGGTCCCGCTGGGTGCGCGCGTAGTCGGCGAAGACGTCGAGCGAGGCCGGGTTGGCCATGGCGTTGCGGTTGGCGGCCTCCTCGGGCGGTACGCCGCACAGGATCCGGCGCACCGGGACCTCCATCTTCTTGCCGGTGAGCGTCACCGGGATGTCCGGCACCTGGATGATCGCGTCGGGCACGTGCCGTGGCGTGTATTCCCTCCGCAGGCGGCCGCGGATCTCCCGGCGCAGGCTGTCATCCAGCACCCGCCCGTCAGCCAGCCGCACGAACAGCGGCATGAAGAACCCGCCTTCCGGCAGGCCGAGGTTCACGACCAGCGCGTCGTCGATGCCCGGCACCGACGCGAGCACGGCGTAGATCTCCGCGGTCCCGATCCGCACGCCGTCACGGTTGAGCGTGGCGTCGGAGCGCCCGAGCACGAAGCACCCGCCCCGCGAGTTGATACGGAAGAAGTCGCCCTGCCGCCATAGGCCGGGAAATTCGGTGAAGTAGGAGGCGCGGTACCGGCTGCCGTCGTCGTCGCCCCAGAAGCGCACCGGCATGGATGGCATCGGCTCGGTGATCACCAGCTCGCCGACCTGATCCGTCACCGCGTGGCCGCCGGAGTCGAAGGCGAAGGCCGCCACCCCGAGATGACGGGCCTGGATCTCGCCCGCGTACACGGGCAGGGTGGGGGTGCCGCCGACGAGCCCGCAGCACGTGTCGGTCCCGCCGCTGCCGGTGGCCAGCCACAGGTCGCGCTTGACGTTGCGGTAGAACCAGGCGCTGCATTCGGCGGACACGGGCGACCCGGCCAGCATGACGGTGCGCAGCGCGGACAGCTTGAACCGGCGCCCGGGAACGATCCCGGCCCGGTTCAGCGCGTCGACGTACGCGGGGGAGGCACCGAAGAACGTCACCTGCGCGTCCTGCACCAGCCGCCACAGGACGTCCGGCCCCGGATAGGCCGGATTCCCGTCGTAGAGCACCGGGCGCACGCCGAGCAGCATCGAGCTGACCAGGAAGTTCCACATCATCCAGCCGGTCGTGGTGTAGAAGAGCATCCTCATCCCGGGCCGCAGGTCCATGTGGAACCGCTGCAGCTTGAGCTGTTCGATCAGGATGCCGCCGTGGCTGTGGGTGATCGCCTTGGGCAGCCCGGTCGTGCCGGAGGAGAACAAGATCCAGAGCGGATGGCCGAACGGAACCTGCTGGAAGCCGAACGACGTGGCGGGGATCGCCGCGTGATCCATCACCTCGTCCCAGCTCAGTGCGTCCCCGGTGGGAGGGCAGGGATCCTCTGGGTGCAGCAGGGGCAGGTAGATGACGTGCTCCAGGCTGGGCAGTCCGGCGGCGATCTGCGCGGTCTCCGCACGCCGGTCGTAGTCGCGGCCGCCGTACCGGTACCCGTCGGTGCACACCAGTACCTTCGGCGTGAGCTGGCGGAACCGGTCGGTGACCCCGCGCCAGCCGAAGTCGGGGGAGCAACTCGCCCAGATCGCGCCGACGCTGGCCGTCGCGAGCATGGCGATGACCGTCTGCGGGATGTTCGGCAGGTACGCGGCGACGCGGTCGCCGGGGCGGACGCCCATGGCGCGCAGCCGTGTCGCGAGGATCCGCACCTGGCCGGCGAACGTCGGCCACGGCATGCCCTGCAGCGGGACGGTCTCGCCCGCGAACAGCAGCGCGTCCTCTTCGGGGCCTGCGTCCCGTTCGTGGCGCAGGATGTGCTCGGCGTAGTTCAGCCGCGCGCCGGGGAACCATTCGGCGCCCGGCATGGTGCGGCGGCCGAGGACCGCGGTGGGCGGCTCGGACGCCTCGATGCCGCCGTAGTCCCAGACCGCTCGCCAGAAGGCGTCCAGGTCGGTGACGGACCACTGCCACAGGGCGTGGTAGTCCCCGAACGCCAGTCCGCGCTCGTCAGCCAGCCAGCGCATGAAGTCCGTGACGTTCGCGCGGGCCACCTGTTCCGGGCCCGGCGTCCACAGCAGGTCGCCCTCGCGGACGCTGACGCCGGCCGGCAGCAGGCCCGCGTCCTGGCCGTCGCCCCGCCCGCCTTCCACGGAGCCACTTTCCACGGAGCCGACCTTCGCATAGGTCGGCCGGCGAATCAATGCTGCGGCGCGAGTTCACGGGTGCGTAGGTTCGCCGAGAGCCAAGTATGACTTTGAGCTTGTGTGTGCGGGCGAGCGTGCCGCAGCAGGCACGGTCCCGCTTCATCGCGAAGCCTGGTGATAGACACGGCTATTACCGGTGCCTGTTCCGGCGTGCGGAGACGCTCTGTCGCGGCATGGGCGAGCACTCGCGTCAGGTGCTGGTCGATGCGCCCCGTTTGCGGGCAACGACCGGAGCTCTATGTGCTGAAATTGCCACGAGTCTGGCCTTGCTATCTCGCGGCGCTGGCGATCGCTACCGGAGCAGTACTGGTAGCGAGAGGACGGTCTGGCGGTGGCTGATCTCGATGTCCACCGGCACGAGGCTAGTGGCCGTGGCGATCTGCTCGGAGGCGCCAGTGTTGCGGGCCCAACGGGGGTGGGCACCGCCGGATACCTGGACGCGGAGGCGGTGGCCGGGTGTGAAGCGGTGGGCGGTCGCGCTCATCGGAACCTCGGTCTCGGTCCAGCCGTCCGCGTCGGCTGGCGGCGTAGCGTCCAGCCGTAGCAGCCCGTCGCAGATGTTCCATGACGTGCCCTTGGCGTCCACGTCGCACAGCCGGGCGAAGACGTCGAAGTTCGGACTGCTGCCACGAACCCGCAGCCGGAGGCTGACGGGGCCGATGACCTCTTGCGGCTCACTGATGACCGGGCCGGTGAAGACGAGGACGTCGTCGCGTGCCTCCAGCTTGCCGTTTTTCTTCGAGCCAAAGCCATTGCTGTCCATGCGCGGCCCGCCGACCGAGGGCGTCGGATCGTGCGGATCGTAGCGGAACGATGATGTGCCCTCGCCAGGCGAGTCCGCGAGGGTTCCGCCGGCGTGCAGGTGCCATGACTGCGCGATGGCATCTGGCGGCGGCCAGTCGGCCAGGTCACGCCACTGTCCTTTGCCGCCGGTCTCGCCGACGTGGACGCGCACGGGGGTCGGACCGGGAGCATCCCCATTCCCGGTCAGGTGCGCGCGCAGCCACGCGAGTGCCTCTCCGGCGATGATCGGCATGTCCTTGCTGAACCCAGAGGTGTGGTTCCACGGGCCGACGACCAGCCGCACCGTGCGGCCGGCCTCACGGAGCCGCCGGTAACTGTCCAGCGTCCCGTCGATGACGACGTCATACCAGCCGCCGAGCAGGTGGACCGGTGGCAGGGAGGCGATGTCCGGATTGGCGCACCGCGGCCCCCAGTACCGATCGCCGGCGGCCGGGTGTGCCAGCCAGTCCTCAAAGTAGCCGACCCGTTTCCCGAAGGCCAGCTTGTACCCGGGGACGAGCGGCAGCATCCGCGCCACCTTCCTGTAGGTGAGTATCAGCCGCAGGACCGCGCCCACGAACGGGCGGAACCCCTTGTCCTGGGAGAGCATGGCGGCCACCCCGGTCAGCGTGGCCTCCAGGGCGAAGGCGCCGCCTGGATAGAGGAACCCGTAGAAATCCTCCGTGCTGACCTGGATGACCATCGCCTTGAGTTCCGGCGGCGCGTCATTCGCCAGCGCCCACTGGGTGAAGCCGAGGTAGCTCGCGCCTATCGTGGCGAGCGAACCGTTGAACCAGGGCTGCTCGCGCAGCCAGGCGATCGTCGCCTGGGCGTCGGCCGCTTCGTCAGTGAACGGCTCGCAGTTGCCGCCCGATCCGCCCGTTCCCCGGGTGCTCTGAAGCAGGACGTTATAGCCATGCTCGGCGAACAGGCCCCCGTACATGAAGTCGTAGGGAAACCCGCGCCCGTATGGGGTGCGAACGAGCAATGTAGGGCACGGCTTGCGAGTCTGCGGGACGTACCGGTCGGCTATCTGGTGCGTCCCGTCCGGCATCGGGATCCGGATACCCCGCTCCAGCGCCACCGTGCACGCGGGCGCGGGCAGGCCCTTACGGGACTGCCGCGTGAAAAACCTCACGTGCCTGGGAAGCTTAACGGTGCGTTCCGTCGCCAGCTTTTCTTTCGCGTCCTGTGCCATCACCGGCTCCCTTCGCGAGCATTTCGCGTACGTCGTTCGCGAAATCGAGCATACTAGATTGAGAACGACGATCGCGAAGGGAGGCGAAGATGACCGCGGCGGAACGGCCGGCGGCGAGCATCTGGCTGCGCCCGGAGCGGTCTGCGGTCGGCCGCCCCGCGCAGTGGAGCCGGGCCGAGATCACCCAGGTCGCGCTGCGAGTCGCCGATGCCGAGGGCTTGGACGCGGTCTCCATGCGGCACGTGGCCGCCGAGCTCGGTACCGGCGCCGCGTCGCTATACCGCTACATCGAGACCCGCGAGGACCTCCTCGACCTGATGACCGATGCCACGGGCGCAGAGTACGAGCCCACCCCGCCAACCGGTGACTGGCTCGCCGACCTCATCGCCTTCGGGGAGCAGGCCCGCTTCATCTTCCGCCGCCACCGCTGGCTGGCCGGGCTCACCATGACCCGCCCCGTCATCGGCCCAAACGGAACCGCCCTGATCGAGCACTTTCTCACCCTGCTGCAGGGGCATCCGGCGGCCATCGGGACGAAGATGGAGGCGTTCGGGATGCTGAACGGGATCACGGCGGCCTTCGCGCTGCAAGAGCAGGCTGACCAGGGCCTGCAGGCGCGCAACCTCGCTTACCTCGGCCACGCCCTCACCTCGGGCAAGCACCCACGCCTAGCCGCGTTCCTGTCCCCGCAAGCACAGCTACCGCGCCCCGAGGAACTCGCGGGCCACTACCCAGATCTCATCGGCCGCGTCCTGACAGGTCTGCTCGGCCCTGCCCAGTTAGGCGACTCCGCACGAACGCCCCAGCAGACTGACCGTGCGGTCCGCGGCCCGGCATGCCCAGGGCGCCAGGCCCGCCGCCTCCCAGGCACCCGGGCCGCTAGGAAGTCTCGTGGTGAAGGGATGTAGCCGGCGCGGACAAGTACTAGCGTGACAGCTCACCAAGACGACGCCGCGATCATCGAGGCTTCCCGCAGTGATCCGGAACGGTTTGGCATTATCTTCGGCCGCTACTTCGCCGAGATCCACCGGTACCTGGCCCGGCGGGTCGGCGTCCGGGTCGCCGACGACCTGTCCGCCGAGGTGTTCCTGGCCGCGTTCAGCCAGCGTCAGCGCTATGACGTGAGCCGGGACTGCGCCCGGCCCTGGCTGTTCGGGATCGCCACGAACCTGATCGGCGCTCCGCCTGCGAGCGGCCGGTGAGACCATATCCGTACTTCTCCTTCGAGGCTGCCACCGAGCTGAGATCCACATCGTCCCATCACCGATCCCGGCACCTGCCCCGCCCGGCGGCCAGCATCGACCCGAGCAGCCGTACGTTATCTGGCTCCGACGGCTCGGCCTCGATGAGCTCCTAAGAACAGCGCGCACGCTTGCTCGTACTTATCAACCGCTCAACCGCGGTGCCGAGGTCTCCAAACTCACGCAGGTTCCGGGCCCGCTCCTCCAGCCGTAGCGCCCGGCGCCTGCCGGATTCACTATGCGCCCTCGCCATATATCCGATCCTGCACCGAAGCGGTTCGCGCACCACGGGCGAACGGGCTTGCGAAGGCAGTTAGTATGCGCGCATACTAACTGCATGATTGAGCTGGCATCTGCGCATCGGTCCTCGTCCGCGACGCCGGGGCAGTTCTATGCACGCTGGGTCGACCACGCGAGATGGGCGGAGTGGTCGCCGGATACGGAATGGGCTCGCGTCGAGGGACCGGTGCGTGCCGGGGCCCGGGGCGTGCTCAAGCCGAAGGGCGGCCCGAAGGCCAAGTTCGTGATCTCGGAGTGCGAGCCGGATCGGGTCTACACGGACGTAACCAAGTTCCCCGGTGCGCGGCTCACGTTCCGGCACACGGCCGCGCCCAAGGGCAGCGGTTCGGAGCTGACGGTCCGGGTGTGGCTGGACGGCCCGGTAGCGTTGTTCTGGGCCAAGACTGCGGGACGCGGATTCCGCACTTCGGTCCCGGCGGACCTGGACCGGCTGATTGCGCTGGCGGAACGCGGATGACGGACCGGCCCGTGGCCGCGACGATCGAAGCCACGATGATGGCCCCATGAGCAACCCGCTGGGCAGCCAGTTCGGCTCCGATCAGGACAGTCCCGGATTCATGCTCTGGCGCGTCACGAACCGCTGGCAGGCGATCATCCGCGCCGCGCTGCAGCCCTTCGATCTCACCCACGTCCAGTTCGTGCTGCTCGCCGCACTTACCTGGTCTCAGGAGCCGCTCACCCAGACCGACCTCGCACATCGCACCCGCGCCGACCCGATGATGACCTCCCAGGTGCTCCGTGCCCTCGAACGCAAAGGACTGATCGAACGGCACCCGCACCCCAGCGACGGCCGAGCCAGACTGCTGAGCGTCACCCCGGCCGGCGCAGCACTCGCGCAACGCGCCAACACCGCCGTCGAAGCCGCGGACGCGGCGTTCTTCGGCTCCGATTCCGCACGGCCGTGGCCCCTCGCTCGGCATCTCGCTGATCTTGACGAGCGCAACCGAAGCGATACGCCACGCCCCGGCACCGCTCACCGCAAACGCGATCACTAACAGAGGCCCCACCTCGCTCCCGCGGCCCTGCGCACGGAAGAAACGCAGCCCGATGCCGACAAGCATCAGCACCACGGCCACACCCCCGGCCGCCGGGCGAGACCGGATACTGATCGCCGTACCCCACGGTTGTGACAGTGACGGTGGACCACCACAGGGCGTCGCCCGCCGCGCGTTCGCTCCTCCAGTGCTGCGGCTCGTAGCCTGGCGGACCTCGGCAGCGGCAGCACCCCCGAGTCTGCTAGTCCGAAACCCTCGACCGAATCTGCCGCGATCGCGTTGGTGGGGCGTAGGTTCGCTGACAGCAGGTGATCTGGAACGGCGGAACGGAGCTCAGCATGGAGACCGCATCCCTGGCGGCGATCGACGTGCACGTGCACGTCGAGGGAGACGGCCACGGGCACTACTCGATGGACGACGAACTGCTCGCGGCGTCCGCTCAGTACTTCAGGACGGGCGACGAGCGCACGCCGACGGTCGAGCAGATCGCCGCGTTCTACCGGGAACGGCAGATGGCGGCCGTCATCTTCACCGTGGACGCGACGACGGCCGCCGGCCATCCGGCGCTGTCCAGCGAGGAGATCGCCGATCGCGCGGCCGGATACGCCGACGTGCTGATCCCCTTCGGCTCCGTGGACCCGCTGGTCCCGGACGAGGCGGTGCGCCGCGCGCGGCGGCTGGTGGCCGGGCACGGGGTCCGCGGGTTCAAGTTCCACCCCAGCATGCAGGGCTTCACGCCCAACGATCCCGCCGTGTACCCGCTGTACGCGGCGATCGAGGAAATGGGCGTGCCGGCGGTCTTCCACACGGGCCAGACGGGCATCGGGGCCGGGCTGCCGGGGGGCCGGGGCATCAAGTTGCGGCTGTCGGATCCCATGCTGATCGACGACGTTGCGGCCGACTTCCCGGGGCTGACGGTGATTCTCGCGCATCCGTCCGTGCCGTGGCAGGACTCCGCGATCTCCATCGCCACCCACAAGGCCAACGTCTACATCGACCTGTCCGGCTGGTCACCGAAGTACTTCCCCTCGCAACTGGTCCGCGCGATGAACTCGCTGCTGCAGGACAAGGTGCTGTTCGGCACCGACTATCCGCTGCTCACACCGGAACGGTGGCTCCGCGACTTCGACAAGCTGGACATCAAGCCGGACATCCGGCCCAAGATCCTCAAGCAGAACGCCGTCCGCCTCCTCGGCCTTTGACGGCCGGCCTCCTCGGCTTTTGACGGCCGGGGTTCTCGGCTTTTGACGGCCGGCCTCCTCGGCTTTTGACGGCCGGGGTTCTCGGCTTTTGACCGTCGGCCTCCTCGGCTTTTTACCGTCCCGGGACGATCGCCGAGGCCCGGGCCCCTTTAACGGCTGGGGGACGCCCTTTAAGGTGGGGAGGTCAGCGGGGGCGCCGGCGAGTGGAACCTGGACGCCATGCGCACCACAAACTTCATACTGCATCAGCGGACTAAGCCGTCCCAGACGCCGGGCACTGCCCGGGGAAGCGGCATCGTCATGCTGTTCGCGATGGCCGGTCAATCCAGCACGCCTGCCAGCGAGTGAACCCCCTGCTGTCTCTCCGGCGAACCGGGCGCGGGGGTGTTCTCGGGGAGCGCAACTTCCGGCTGTTCCTGTTCGGGTACGGGACCTCGCTCGTCGGATCGGCGATGGTACCGATCGCTCTCACCTTCGCGGTGCTGAACGAGGGCCGCGGCACGTCCGTGGTCGGTTACGTCCTGGCCGCCGAGACGATCCCGCTCGTCGCTTTACTGCTGGCCGGCGGCGTGCTCGCCGACCGTTTCGAGCGGCGGGCGATGATGCTCGCCGCAGACCTCGCCCGTCTCGTCAGCGAAGGGCTCCTCGCCGCCCTGCTCCTGACGGGGACCCCGCCCCTGTGGGTGCTGATGGCGCTCGCCGGAGTTCTCGGGGCCGGTCAGGCGCTGTTCAACCCGGCCATGTCCGCGCTGGTCACCGAGCTTGTCCTCGCCGACCGCCTGCAGCAGGCCAACGGGCTGCGCAGCGTCGCCACCTCCACCGCCCAGATCCTCGGCCCGAGCCTGGCCGGGGTGATCGTCGCCGTGGGCGGCCCCGGCTGGGCCATCGCCATCGACGCGGCCACCTACGCCGTGAGCGCCGTCTGCCTCCTCGCTCTCGACCTGGCCACCCGGGCCCCGGCGGACCAGGCGTCGATGCTCAGGCAGTTGGTGGCCGGCTGGAACGAGTTCCGGTCCCGTACCTGGCTGTGGCTGATCGTGGCCCAGTTCGCCCTGGTCAACGCCCTGGCGTTCGTCCCATTGATGGTCCTCGGGGCCGTCGTCGCCCGGGACCGGCTCGGCGGAGCCGCGGCGTGGGGGGCGATCCTGGCCGCGTTCGGGGTGGGCAGCATCCTCGGCGGCCTCGCCGCGCTGCGGCTGCGGCCACGGCGGCCGCTCGTGACGGCGACCCTGGGCGCCGCGGCCTTTGCGCTCCCTCCCCTGCTCACTGCCCTTCCGGCCGACACCGCCCTGATCGCCGGCGCCGCCGGTGCGGCCGGGATCGGCCTGTCCATCTTCAACACCCTCTGGGTGACCACCCTTCAGCGCAAGGTTCCCGCGGTCGCCCTCTCCCGGGTCAGCGCCTACGACAACTTCGGCTCCGTGGCGTTCGTCCCGCTCGGCTACATCCTGGTCGCGCCCCTGGCCGGCACGTTCGGCGTGCGCGGAACGCTGTTCCTCGGCGCCGCCATCGTGGTCGCCACGAGCGCTATCGTCCTCACCAGCCGCTCCGTGCGCATGCTCAGTGTCACTGATTTAATGCCGCCCCGCGGCCCGGGCCGCCTCAGCCCACAGCCCAGCCCGCCACCCGGCCAGACACCGCCCCGCGCCCCGGCCCGCCCCAGTCGGCCACACAGCCCGAACCCCGGTCAGACGTCGCCGCGGACCATTGCGATCAGGCGGTCCAGCACGGCCCCCCGGCTGACCCTCATGCCGTCGTGCTCGTACTCGTTGGTGACCCAGGGCCGGAGTCCGCGGATCGCGACCGCCGTCCGCAGCGAGTCGTCCCGGTCGACGTACATGTCGCCGAAATAGACCGCCGCCGCTACCGGGACGGCGTTCCCGCCCAGCCGGAGCGGGTCGTACAGCACCGTCCAGGCGTCCCGCTCGGCGAGCAGGTCGGCCGCCTCGCGCAGCGGCTGGAGCACCGGGTCCGCGTCGATCATCCACGGGTAGATCATCTCGCCGGTGAACAGCAGCGGGGCGTCGCCGTCGAGGGCCGCGGCCGGATCGAACGCCGGGAACTCGGAGCGGATGCGCTGCGCGGACCATTTCGTCGCGAAACCCTGCGCGTAACAGGCCTCGTGCAGCACCGCGTACAGCGGGCCCGAGGTGAAGGTGAGCTGCGACTCGACCCCGCGGAGGAACACGTCGGACAGTTCGCCGCCCACGAACGCATCCTCGAGCAGGTAGTGCAGCGTGTGGCTCCCGGTGCTCATGCCGAGTATCCGCCCGAGAACCTGGAAGTTCTCCACGGTGAGCAGGCCCCCGCCCGGCAGCCGGACGTCGCGGGTACTGAGGTGCCGGGCGATCCGGCGCGCGCGTTCCACGTCCACCGGGTAGCGCTCGTAGTGCTCGGTGTTCTTCGCGGACACCCGGGGATAGGCGACCCGGTAGATGTCATCGGCGGTGACGTCGAGCCCGGGCAGGCCTCCGGTGATGAACGCCTCCCGTACCCCTTCCGGGGCCATTGACAGGTAGGTGACCGTGCAGAAACCGCCGAAACTCTGCCCCAGAACGGACCACGGCGCGCCGCCGGTCAGCTCCTGGCGGATCCGTTCCGCATCACGAACTATGTTGTCGGCGCGGAACTGCGACAGGTAGCCGGCCTGCGCGGCGGGGGAGCCAAGGCGGGCCAGGCTGTGCCGGTTCGCGGGCGTGGACCGGCCGGTGCCGCGCTGATCCAGCAGCAGCACGCGGTAGTCGTCCAGGGCGCGGGTGAGCCAGCCGTCCCGCCCGATCGGGCGCGGTGCGCCGAAGCCCGGGCCGCCCTGCAGGAACAGCAGCCACGGCAGGTTGGCGTCCGCCTTGCCCGCCGCGACGACCTCGCGCGCGAACACCTCGATGTGCTCGCCGTCGGGGCGGTCGTAGTCGAGCGGGACGCGGAACGTGTGGTCGGTCAGCACGGTGCCAGGCTGGCGGTAGCTCGTCACCCTCCGACCGTACGCCCCGGGGAGCGGAGCCTTGTGGCGGGCGCGGTGATCGCTTTGGGGTGAATTCGGGTCGTGCCTGGGCAGGGCTGCCGGGTATGCTTGTCGACGGCGGTATCGGCCGCACCTGGGTCCGCGGGCAGAGCTTCGAGCTCACCGGTTCGAGCGATCACACGTGTAGGTACGTCTTTCCAGCCCGATGAACGCCGTGCTGTGCCTGGTCGCGGAGGGCGCCGTCGCGCTCGACGGCCCGGTCAACGGGCACCTGCGCTCGCTCAGGCTGGCCGATGACGCCGTCACCGTGCGGGAGCTGCTCTCGCACACGGGCGGCGTCGACAACCCCTCGTCGGTGTGGGCCGACTCGGTGGCGGACATCGCCGACGTGCTCGGGCCGGTCGTCGGCTGCTCCGGCCCCCGCGGCGAGTTCGCTTACAGCCACGGTGGCTACGCGGTGCTCGGGCAGCTCATCACCGACCTCACCGGAACCTCGTTCGCGCAGGCGGCGACCCGGCTCGTCCTCGAACCGCTCGGCATGGCCGACTCCTGGTTCCCGGCGCGGGCCCCGATCTCGCCGGACGTGGCGTGCGGCTACCGGCTCGAGCAGGACGGCTCGTTCGTGCCCGAGCCGCTGCCGACGTTCGCGCTGCAGAGCGCGGGCGGGCTGTGGTCGACCGGGCCGGACCTGGTTCGCTTCGGGTCCGGCTGGCGGACGCTGCTGCCCGGGGAACTCGCCGAGCAGGCACTGCGCCCGCATGCCCAGCAGTATGACTCAGGCGCGGAGCTCGGGCTCGGCTGGCTGCTGCGGCGCCCGATGGATGTCGCCGGCCACAACGGGGGCGGGCCGGGTTCGTCGGCCTCGCTGATCACGCGCCTGAGCACGGGCCGCACCGTCGTTGTGCTGACCAGCCGGCTGGTCCCCGTCGAGCCGGTGAACGTCAGGCTGCTCCACTCGGCCGCCTGAGCACCGGGTTCGTAGACGTGCCCGGAATGGCCGTGTCACGGCGTGCAGCAACTCAGTCTTCGTCAGCTTCGGCTCTTCGGAAAGAGGCAGTGGCCATGAACGTGCGGAACCCGATCGTCATCCCGGCCGGGGTGCTCCTGGGGGAAAACCCCCGGTTGAAGAGGGGTGAAAGCCGCGTTCCGCCGGGCGCGGCCCATCCATAGCGTGATGTCCGTAGGCAGTTTTCCGCCGCTGCGGCCACCATCGTGTGGCCGCTCGGGCGGCGGGATCAGCAGCCCATACGGGAGGTCTTCTCATGCGCAGCGGAGCCGACACTGTGCTCGCCCTGTTCGCCGCCGTTCTCGCGCTGACCGTCGTCGCCGTTGCGGTGCCGCGGTGGCGGCGGCATCTGCCGAAGGTGGCCGGCCTGGGCGCGGGCGGGATTCTCGCGGTTTACCTGGTGGCCCGCGGGATCGCCGAGTTCTTCGCCGTCCACTACGGCGACCCGGCCAGCTACCGGAACGACTGGGGCGGCCCCAGCCTGGCCGGGGTGTTCGCGGTGCACAGCGGGCCGGGCGCCGCCATCGTGATCGGGACGGCCGCTTATCTCCTGCGGCGGTGGCGCCAGGGCCGGCGGGCGCGCGGTGCCAGTGCCAGTGCCAGTGCCAGTGCCAGTGCCGGGGCCCTTTCGCTGGCCAAGCGGGAGGCCTGAAAGGGACAATGGGGGCATGAGCGGCACTGCTCCGGGGGATGTCGCGTCGCCGCACGGCCCAGCGCCGCGCGGCGACGTGCCTGTCACGCTGGCCGAACGGGTCCTCCTCGCGCCGTTCTCGCCGCGGGCCCGGCGCGATGCCCTGTACTGCCTCGTCTCGGTGCCGCTCGGGATCGCCGGATGCGCGGCCGTCGCCTGGGTGCTGGGCCCCAGCCTGGTCGTGTCCGCCTCGGTGCTCGGCACGGTCGTCGGGCTGCTGGGAGTCGTCCTGGCCCTCCGCCTCGCGCGGCGCCTGGGCGGCCTGTACCGGTGGGTCGCCGCGCGGCTGCTGGGCGAGCAGATCACCGCGCCGCCACCGTTCCGCCGCCCGGCCGGGAGCATCATCGTCCGCCTCGACGCGCGGCTCCGCGACGGGGTCGCCTGGCGCGCCATCGGCTACTCCCTGCTGAAGCTGCCGCTGGCGTACGGTCAGTTCCTGGCGCTGACGTTCTGGGTGTGCGGCCTCGCCGACATGAGCTACCCGGTGTGGTGGCCGCTGTTCCGCAGCGCCTCGCCGGCCGCCACCCTGTCACCGGTGTCCGCGGCCACCCCGCCCCCGTTCGACAGTTTCGTGCACGCCACCACCTGGGCCGGCAGCCTGCTCGTGGCGATCTTCGGCGCCGCGCTGCTGCTGATCGCGCCCTGGCTGACCAGGGGAGTGGTGACGGCGGACCGCTGGCTGGCCCGCTCGCTGCTCAGCGCCGGCACCCTCACGCAGCGGGTCCGTGACCTGGAGCAGGCCCGGGCCCGGGTGGTGGACGACTCGGTGGCCCTGCTGCGCCAGGTGGAGCGCGATCTGCACGACGGCGCGCAGGTCCGGCTGGCCGCGATGGCGATGAACCTGGGCATGGCCAAGGAGAAGCTCGGCGCCGACGGGCAGCCGCTGGACGTGCGGCGGGCCCGCGAACTCGTCGACGCCGCGCATCTCGGCGCCAAGGAAGCCCTGGTCGAGCTGCGGGAACTGGTCCGCGGCATCCACCCGCCGGTCCTGGAGGTCGGCCTGGCCGAGGCGCTGGCCACCCTGGCGGCGGGCAGCGCGATCCCGGTGCGGGTCAGTGCGGAGCTTCCGGTCCGGCCGACGCCCGCCATCGAGACGATCGCCTACTTCTGCGCCGCGGAACTGCTGGCCAACGCGACCAAGCACAGCGGCGCGAACAAGGTCGGCATAAATGCGGAAATCATTGATTCCGAACGGACGTCGGTGCTCCGCGTCGGCGTCTGCGACGACGGCGCGGGCGGCGCCGATCCCGCCCGGGGCAGCGGCCTGGCCGGGCTCGAGCGCCGCGTGGGCGCCGTGGACGGGCGCCTCACCGTGTCCAGCCCGGCGGGCGGGCCGACCCGGATCACCATCGAGCTCCCGATGAAGGCGTGAGGGCATGGACACGATGCGGGTCGTGATCGCCGAGGATGCGGCGCTGCTCCGGGAGGGGCTCACCCGGCTGCTGGAGGAACGCGGGCACGAGGTGTGCGCGGCCGTCTCCGACGGGGACGCACTGCTGGCCGCGGTGGCCGGCCACAAGCCGGACGTCGCCGTGGTGGACATCCGGATGCCGCCGACGCACACCGACGAGGGGCTGCGCGCGGCGCTGCGGCTCCGCCAGGACCATCGCGACACCGGCGTGCTGGTCTTCTCGCAGTACATCGAGACGCGGTACGCCGCGCGGCTGCTGGAGGGCAACGCGGCCGGCGTCGGTTACCTGCTGAAGGACCGGGTCGCCGACGTGGCCGACTTCATGGCCGCGCTGACCCGGGTTGCGGACGGCGGCACCGCCCTGGATCCGGAAGTTGTCAGCCAGCTGTTCCGGGCCAGCCGGCACGCGGACGGGCTGGCCACGCTGACCAGGCGGGAGCGCGACGTGCTGGCCCTCATGGCCGAAGGCCGGTCCAACGCGGGGATCTCCGCCGCGCTCGTGATCTCCGGGGGAGCGGTGGAGAAGCACGTGGCCAGCATCTTCGGCAAGCTGGGCCTGCCGCCCTCGGAAGGCGACAACCGCCGCGTGCTCGCCGTGCTGCGCTACCTGGGCGGCTGAGCGCCGGCGGCCGCCTCATCGGGCGGTGCGGGGTCACGCGGCGGGGGCTTCCCGGCCCTCAACGGCCCGGGACCGCCGTGCCGGGCAGATATCCGAACTACGCAGAATAACAACTGATAGCGTTGAGCGTTCCGGGGGTAGGAACATTGCCGTGATTTCGATCGTGCTGGCCCTGCTGACATCCGCCAGCAACGCCACCGCGTCCGTGCTGCAGCGCCGCGCCGCTTCGCAGGCCCGCACGTCGCGGCCGCTGGAGCTGTCCCTGATCGCCGACCTGGTCCGGCGCCGGATCTGGCTGGCCGGGATCGCCATGGTCGTGGTGGCGTCGCTGTTCCAGGCGGGGGCGCTGGCCACCGGCCCGATTGCGCTCGTCCAGCCGATCTTCATCGTCGAGCTCCCGCTGACCCTGCTGCTCAGCAGCTACGTGTGGCACCGGCGGCTGCAGCGGCGCACGTGGGGCGCGGTTGCCCTGGTCACGGTCAGCCTCGGGACGGGACTGGCCGCGGCCGAGCCCAGCGGCGGGGGAGACCACGCGCCGGTCCCCATCTGGATCCTGACGCTGATCGCGACCGGCTGCTTCGAGACGGTGCTGATCCTGGCCGCGCTGCGGGCCAACGGCGAGCCGCGCGCCGCCCTGCTCGGCCTGGCGGCCGCGTGCGGGTACGCGCTGACCGCGGCCCTGATGAAAGAGGCCGTCTCCGCGCTCAGCCGGGGCCCGGTCGCCTTCTTCGAGACGTGGCAGCTGTACGGGGTGGCTATCGCGGGTGTCGGCTCCCTGTTCCTGCTGCAGAACGCCCTGCAGGCCGGAACGCTGGTCGCCTCACAGCCGATGCTGACCGTCGGCGACGCCCTGATCAGCATCACGTACGGCGTCCTGCTGTACGGGGAGCAGCTGCGGCTCGGCTGGTTCCTGATCCCGGAGATCGTCGCGCTGATCCTGATCGTGATCGGCTACATCGAGATCGCCAAGTCGCCGGTCGCAATGGCCAACGACGAAGTGGTTCAGCCCTCGCCGCCGGTCAGCGTGAACGCACCCGCCAATGCGGGACAGGCCGGACAGGCTGGCGGCCGGGGCGGGACGCTCGGGCGTTCCGACGGCGAGGGGCAAAGCCGCGCCGAAGCCGAGCCCGGCTGAGGCTGACACCTGTACGGGCCCGGCTGAGGCTGACACCTGGAGCGGCTGATCACGTGATAACAGCAAGAAGCAGTCAAGCGAAAACCAGCCAGCTCAAGAGTCCGGGACAGCTGACACCCTTAATGGTCAGGTCAGGCGGCCGAACTCAATGATCACGGCGGTGCCGGTGAGATCCTCGACCAGGTTGGCGGGGACCGGGCGCGAAGACCTGGCGTTGCTCATGCGGTGCCCTCCTGGGATGTGCCTTCGAGCTGGGCGTTTATGTGGCGTCGCCGTCCTCGCCGTATGCGTCGTGCCATCTCCACCATGCGTACGGCGGGGTCTGGGGGTAGCCCTCGGGGGAGTCCTCCCATTCTTCCTGGCGCCCGAGCGCGGTCAGGTCGAGGTAGCTCCAGGTGCCCCCCATCGGCTCGTCGCCGCGGTTGTTGATGAAGTAGGTGCGGAACACGCTGTCCCCGTCGCGGATGAACGCGTTCGTACCGTGCCATTCGTCCACGCCGAAGTCGGTGTCGAAGCTGTCGGTCATGGTGTACCAGGGGATGTCCCAGCCCATCCGCGCCTTAACGCGCTCGATGTCCGGCTGCGGCGCGCGCGAGACGAACGCCAGCGTGGTGTCCCGGGCGTTCAGATGGGCGACGTGGGCGACCTGATCGGCGACCAGGGAGCAGCCGGGGCAGGCATGGCCGGGCCAGCCGAACACGCCGGGTTCGAAGAAGGCGCGGTAGACGATCAGCTGACGGCGGCCCTCGAACAGGCCGAGCAGGCTCACTTTGCCCTGGCGACCGTCGAACTCGTACTCCTTCGGCACGGCCAGCCACGGCATCCGCCGCCGCTCGGCGGCCAGCGCGTCGCGGGCGCGGGTCAGCTCCTTCTCCTTCACGAGCAGCTGCTGGCGCGCAGCCTCCCACTCCTGCGGTGACACGATCGAGGGTGTCTGCATGGCGAGATGTCCACCTTCCGGTTCAGATTTAGCCGGTTCAGATCCAGCCGGTTCAGCCGTCACTGGCTGTCGTACTCGTCGTGGCGGTGCCACCACATGCCGTTCTCGTTGCGGCCGAGCGGCGCGCGGTCGAGCCACTGGTACATGCCCCAGAGGCCGTCCAGCCCGCGCGCGTACGCCGAGTAGGTGTGGTAAACGGCGCCGTCCTCGAGCGCGAACGCGCTCACGCCGGGCCCCTCTCGCCGGTACGTCGCCCAGTCGGTTCCGACGATGCCCGATGCGAACTCGTCGAGCCCGGAACTGTCCTGACCGGCTGACGGCCTCAGGTCCTCCGTGCGGAAGTTGTACTCACCGGTTCCCGACTGCCACTCCTCCCGGGTCACCGCGGCCTGGAAGTCGTGGTTGAAGTCGCTGCCGGACGAGGACGCCCAGGGGAAGCTCCAGCCCATCCGCCGCTTGTACGCCTGCAGTTTCGCGAGCGGAGCCCGCGACACCGCGCAGAGCGTGACGTCGTGGTTCGCGAGGTGGGCGACGGAGCCGTTGAAACCGTCCGCGATCGCCGAGCAGGACGGGCACCCTGCCGTGTAGTCGGCCCCGAACATGAAGTGATAGATGAGCAGCTGCGAGCGTCCCGCGAAGAGATCGGCGAGGGACGCCGCGCCCTCGCCGGTCTCGAAGCGGTACTCCTTGCCGATGCGGACCCAGGGCAGCTCCTGCCGCCTTTGCGCCAGTTCGTCGCTGCGCCGCGTCAGCGCCTTCTCGGCCTCGAGCAGCTCCAGCCGGGCCGCAAGCCACTCCTCACGCGTTCCGGTCTTATGAGCGGTCATCGTTTCTCCCCTTCGATCGTTTAAGAGCCTGAGTGGTGCCGTTAAAAAAAGCCTGGCCTGCGCCTTAAATGAGCCTGCCCCGGGCCGCCGGTGACGCCTCACATCGGCGGCGTCAGCCCGGGAACCGACGAGGGCGCGATGATGATCAGGACGCCAAATCCGACGATCGCCAGCGCCAGCGGCACATCGATGGCGGCCCTGGCGGGCAGCAGCTTCTGGGCGAGGACTCCCGCGGCGATCACGGACATCCAGGTGATGCTCATGACGCTCAGCGCCACCAGCGTCAGCATCAGCCCGATGCTGGAGCCGGCGCAGCAGAGCCCGAACCGGAATCCGGAGCCGGCGCTCTCCCGGCAGCGCCGGCGGAAGTGCTGCTTGAGCGGCGTGAGCTCATAGAGCCCGGCCGCGATCACCACCACGCCGGCCGCGGTAGACCCGTGCGGCCGGTACAGCGCATACACCGCGACGCCCACGAGGGCCCAGACGGCAAGGTAGGCCCCGATGAAGAGCGGCACGGCGCGCACGCCGCCGCCGGCGTGCGCGCGCCGCAAGACGGCCGGAGCCGCGCCCGGCAGCATCATCGCGGCCATCATCGCCACCCACAGGGCGATGAAGAACGCGAACGAGCCGAGCCGGGTCGCCACGCCCATGTCCATCCCGCTCATCTGCCGGACCGCGATGACCCAGCATGCGGCGGCGAGCCCGAGCGTGGCCGTCAGCCCGGCGGCCGTCGCGCCGGCCGATGAGGCTGTCCCGGCGCTCGTCATGGCGCCGGAGCCGGAGCCCAGCGCCGGATCTGTCCGGGCCTGTTCGTGGGAGGAATTCACTTCGATCTCCACTCCATTTCCGCGGCAGTGACCCCGGACGGGGGAGCCGGGGTGTTCAGCTCCGGGGTGTTCGGCTCCGGGGCGGCGGCTCCGGACGGGGGAGCCGGGGCGTCCAGCTCCGTGGCGTCCAGCGAGCGCTGCAGCCGGGCCAGCTTGCCGTCCCAGTCCCGGGCCAGCGCCGCGAGGTAGGACTGGGCCATCGCCATCGGCGCCGCGTTGACGCGGTAGCGGATCCGGCGGCGCTCCCCTGGTTCGGCGAGGACGAGGCCCGCGGCGGCGAGCAGTTCGAGGTGCTTGGTGATCGCCTGCCGCGTGATCGGCAGCTGGCTGGCCAGGTCGGTCGCCGTCGCCGGGCCGCGGACCGCGAGAGCACTGAGGATGCCGCGCCGGGACGGCTCGGCGAGCGCGGCGAAGACCGCCTCCGCAACCTTCTCCGGGTCAGGCCGGGGCATGAAGGTAGCCGGCCAGCTCGGCCAGCTCCTTGCGCCAGCCCTCGGTGTTGCCGTGATAGGCGGTGTCGAGGAGCTCGTCGGGTAGCTGGGCGAATCCGGACTCCACCACCGTCAGCCGTGTCCCGCCGCCGCTCGGCGCCAGGGTGAACTCGACGTAGGTACGGCGCGGATCGGAGGCGGGCAGCCCCTGGATCCCCCACGTCCAGGCGAACCGGGTTGGCGGCTCCACGACGACGATCGTCAGCGCCACCTTGGAATCCTTGCCATCCCACTCGACGTACGCCGTGCCGCCCGGGCGCAGGTCGACGGTGGCGCGGTTGCCGAACCAGCCGCCGAGTCCTGCTGCGCTGGTCAGCGCCTCCCACACCCGCTCCGGTGGCTGGGCGAGCTCGATGGTGCGCTCGATGCGATCCGGGATGGGCATGAGAAACCTCCGCTTATAGCAACTGTCTGGTTGCGATAGAACTTATCGCAACCACCTGGTTGCGTCAAGCGCGCGGGTTCAGGGCTGCCGGGCTTCAGATCCGGGGGGTGAGAACGATGCGCTGTGCCGTGCGGGCGGCGTCGGCCCAGACTTGCTCGACGTCGGCGAGCGGCGTGGGCCGCGCGTCGACGTGGAAGGTTCCGGCGGTGATCTCCCGGGCGAGCGCGGGCAGTTCGGCGAGGATTTCGCGGCTGCTGACGGAGCCTTGCCCGCTGCCGACGATCTGGAGGCGGGCGGCGCGGAGCGCGGCTGACGGGATCGGCGCGGTGGCCCCGGCGACGGAGCCGATCTGGATCCAGGTGAGCGGCTTGCCGCGATCGGCGCGGTCGGTGACGACGGCCGCCATCGCGGCGGCGGCGGGCTGGCCCCAGAGGTAGTCGATCACCACGTCGGCATCGCTGGCGGACTGGCCGAGCCGCCGGGCGGCCCCGCCGGCGTCCCCGTCGAGCAGCACGGTGCCGGTGGCGCCGAGTGCGGGCAGGCCAGCGAGCCGGCCGGCGGTGCGCCCCGCGGCGATGATCTGGCCTGCGCCGAACAGTTTCGCGACCTGGACGGCCATCTGGCCGGCGCTGCCGGTGGCCCCGAGGACGAGGACGTTCTGCCCGGCCTCGAAGTGCACCCGCTGGCGCAGCGCGACCCAGGAGGACATGGCCGGGTTCATGGCGGCGGCGACCGCGATCGGGTCGCTGCCGGCGGGCAGCACGATGCTGCGGCGGGCGTCGATCACGGTCTGCTCGGCCATCGTGCCCATGCGCGTGTCCGGGAGGATGAAGTAGCGCAGCAGCCCGTCCCGGCCGCGCCCGACGCCGTCGATGCCGGGCACGAGCGGCAGTTCGCCGGTGCTGGTGTAGTGCGACCCGTCGGCCTGTGACCGCACCCGCGGGTGCAGCCCGGCCGCGATCACGTCGATGATCATCTCGTCATCAGCAGCCGCGGCGGGGGAGGGGAACTCCTCGTAGCGGGGAGCGGAGCCGAACGAGGAAACAACGGCAGCTTTCATGATGACCGCCTCAATATAGTTGGCACGCGCGGGCCGGCGGGTGAGATCAGCCGTCCAGGACGGTCAGATCCAGCTGGCGGAGGCGCTCGGGGTCGGCGAGGACGTCGATCTCGACGATCTTGCCGCCCCGGATCGTCACGCCCAGCACCGATGTCGGCTGTCCGTCCGGGGCCGCGATGAGCCCCGGCGCGCCGTTGACCAGCACCGGCCGTGCGAACCGCGCGAACCGGGCGAAGCCCAGCACCTGCCCGGCCACCGCCCGCGAGCCGTGCACCAGCCGGGACGGGCCCATCGGCCCGGCACCGGCGTCGGCGCGCAGCACCACATCGGGGTCGAGCAGGGCGAGCAGGGCGCCGAAGTCCCCCCCGCGCGCCGCCGTCAGGAAGGCATCGACGATCTCCCGCTGGCGGGTGTGGTCGGCGTCCGGAGGGCGCACGGTGCCGCCCAGCCGCCGGCGGGCCCGGCTAGCCAGCTGCTTGGCCGCATCCGGTGAACGGTCCAGGATTCGCGCGATCTCCTCGAACGGCACCGCGAAGACGTCATGCAGCACGAACGCCAGCCGCTCGCCGGGGGAGAGGATGTCGAGCACCACGAGCAGTGCGAGCCCGACCGAGTCGGCCAGCAAGGCTTCCTCTTCGGGCCCCGGGCCGGCGGCGGGGCCGAGGATCGGGTCCGGCACGTGGACGCTGAGCGGGTCCTCGCGGCGCGCCGCCCGGGCGCGCAGCATGTCCAGGCAGACCCGGGCCGCGACCGTCGTCAGCCACCCGCGCAGGTTCTGCACGCCGCTTGTGTCCGATCGGGCCATCCGCAGCCACGTCTCCTGCACGGCGTCGTCGGCGTCGGCCAGCGAGCCGAGCATCCGGTAGGCCACCGCCCGCAGATGGGCGCGGTGCGCCTCGAAGCTGCGGGCCAGCCACTCGCTCTCGTCCACTGTCACCTTTCACTGTCACCTTTCACTGGCGCCAGCCGTCATGTCAGTGACGAACCGAACCTGGTTGAGGTAACAGACCCAGAGGAGCACAGATCATGCACGCACGGATGACCAGCCCGACGACGGGCCCGCCGGATGCGGCCGGACAGCCGGCTCCGGGTACCAGGGCGCACCTTCTGGCCTGGCAAGGGCTAACGAACCGGATCGTGCGGGGCCTGCTGCGGACCCCGCTGCTGTGCCGCCTCGCGGGCAACCGGCTGATCACGGTGTACGTGGTGGGCCGCACGTCCGGGCGGCACTACACCATCCCGGTCGCCTGCACCCGGCACGACGGGAGCCTGGTGATCGGTACGCCGTTTGCGTGGGGACGCAACCTGCGCACCGGCGAGCCGGTGGATATCCGGCTCAAGGGCAAACGGCGACCGGCCGAGGTTCAAGTCCGCACCGACGAGGCCGGCGTGGTCGGGCTCTACGCTGTCATGGCGCGCGACAACCGTAGCTTCGCTAAATTCAACAAGATCGGCTTCGACCCGGCCGGCACCCCGGACCCCGCCGACCTGCGCCTGGCCTGGGCGGCCGGCGCCCGGGCCATCCGTTTGACGCCTCGCTGACCGAGGCGCGGTGAGGAGCGCGGGTGAGGAACTTCTCGGCGTCCACAGCGGACGATCCGGGGAAGAGTACGCACTCCCCTCCACTTTCAACGTATAGCCCACAGGGGGGCTTGCCGCAAGACCCCGGTCATGCCGCATAATCGTCGGCCGGGGCCAGAATCTGCGGAAATGGGAGTCGCGAAGTGCGTGTGCTGTTGCCGACGTATGACTCGCGCGGGGGCGCGTTCGACCTTCCCGGGCGCCTCTCCGCCAAGGCCGACCCGGCGCTGATCGCCGGCGACGAGCAGCACTTCGCGGCCATCGCGGAGAGCCTCGAGCAGTCGGTCGCCGACCTGTCCGGCCGCCTCGAAGCCGAGCGCAAGGCGCCCGGCGGCATCGGCCAGGAGGCGATGGACCGGGACATGGAGATCCACCGGCTGGCCGCTCGGCTGCGCGTCCTGCGCCGCTTCGGTCTCGACCTGTGCCTCGGGCGCATCGTCAGCGCAGACAATCCCGAGCCCGTGTACGTCGGACGGCTTGGCCTCAGCGACAGCGCGGGCCGCCGGCTGCTGCTCGACTGGCGTTCCCCCGCGGCTGAGCCGTTCTTCGGAGCGACCCACGCCAACCCGATGGGTCTGGCCAGCCGCCGCAGGTATCGCTGGACCCGCGGCCGGGTCAGCGACTACTGGGACGAGGTGTTCACCGCGGACGGGCTGGAAGGGCACGCCGCGCTCGACGACCAGTCCGCCTTCATCGCCAGCCTGGGCAGCAGCCGGTCGCCCCGGATGCGAGACGTGCTCGGCACCATCCAGGCCGACCAGGACGCCATCATCCGCGCCGGATCCCGCGGCGCTCTCGTCGTCGACGGCGGCCCGGGGACGGGCAAGACCGTCGTCGCGCTGCACCGTTCCGCCTACCTCCTGTACTCCGACCCCCGACTCGGGCACCGCCGGGGCGGCGTGCTGTTTGTCGGCCCGCACCAGCCCTACCTGGCCTACGTCTCCGACGTCCTCCCCAGCCTGGGAGAGGAGGGCGTGCAGACCTGCACCCTGCGGGACCTCGTCCCCGAGGGAGCCGCGGCCGCGATCGAGGCCGACCCGGCGGTGGCCCGCCTGAAGTCGTCCGCGGACCTGGTGAAGTCGATCGAGCCGGCCGTCCGGTTCTACGAGCATCCGCCCGCCCAGGGGATGACGGTCGAGACCCCCTGGTCCGGCATCTGGCTGAGCGCCGACGACTGGGCCGAGGCGTTCGACGCACCAGCACCCGGTACCGCGCACAACGAGGCGCGCGAGGAGATCTGGGCGGAGCTAGTCGCGATCCTGATGGACAAATACGACGGTGACGCCCCGGCTGACCTGCTCCGCAAGTCGCTGCTGCAGAACGAAGATCTGGTCAGGACCGTCAGTCGCGCGTGGCCGCTGCTCGAAGCGGCTGACCTGGTCGGAGACCTGTGGTCGGTACCCGCCTACCTGCGGATGTGCGCGCCGTGGCTCAGCCCCGATGACGTCCAGAAGCTGCAGCGCGCGGACGCCCGGGCCTGGACCGTGTCCGACCTGCCGCTCCTGGACGCGGCACGGCAGCGGCTCGGCGACCCGGAGGCGTCACGACGTAAGCGCCGGCGTGACGCGGCGGTCGCCGCCGAACGCGAGCAGATGGCCCGGGTCGTCGACAACCTGATCGAGGCCGACGACTCCGAGATGTTCGTGATGTCGATGCTGCGCGGCCATGACCTGCAGGGCGCCCTGGTCGACGAGGCCGCGCTGCCCGGCACCGACCCGGACCTGCTCGCCGGCCCGTTCGCGCACATCGTCGTGGACGAGGCGCAGGAACTGACCGACGCGGAGTGGCAGATGCTGCTGCTGCGCTGCCCGCCCCGGAGCTTCACCATCGTCGGGGACCGCGCCCAGGCCCGGCACGGGTTCACGGAGTCGTGGCCGGAACGGCTCGGGCGGATCGGGCTCGACCGGATCAGCCTGGCCACCCTGAGCATCAACTACCGGACGCCGGAAGAGGTCATGGCGGAAGCCGAGCCGGTCATCCGGGCCGTGCTCCCGGACGCCAACGTGCCGGCCTCCATCCGCAGCAGCGGCGTCCCCGTCGTGCACGGATCTGCCTCGGATCTGGGCCCGATCCTCGACGCCTGGCTCGCCGTGCATGCCGACGGGATCGCCTGCGTCATCGGCGATCCCACGTTCCGTGGCACGTCCCGCGTCCGGTCGCTGACCCCGGAGCTGGCGAAGGGGCTCGAGTTCGACCTGGTCGTCCTCATCGACCCGGAGGCGTTCGGCACCGGTATCGAAGGAGCGGTCGACCGCTATGTGGCGATGACCCGCGCGACCCAGCAACTCGTCATCCTCACGAGATCCTGACGCCGGCCAGGGCAACATGATCGCTGCCTGACGATCATGAGGACCGCCGCCGAAGTTCACTCGCAGCGGTTGACGGACTTCGCCATCCCTAGCTTTGGTTGCCATGATTGTGTGAAACTCGCAGAATATAACATTCAATTTCTACTTCCAGGGGGCCCCTCGCATGCTTGAGGATCTCAACGGCCAGGTCGCGGTGGTCACCGGTGGGGCCAGGGGTCTCGGTTTCTCGATGGCCGGCGCCCTGGCTCGGCTCGGCGTCCACGTCGCGCTGCTGGACGTGCTGGCCGACGTCACGGACAGTGCCAAGGCCCTGGCCGCGGCCGGGGTGCCGACCCTTGGGCTCAGCGTGGACGTGACCAGCGAGGACGCCCTGGCTACGGCCTTCGCCGAGGTCAGCCGGGAGCTGGGCTCGCCCACCATCCTGGTCAATGCCGCCGGGATCACCATCTGGGAGGACAGCCTTGAGGGCACCAAGGCCTCCTGGTCGAAGGTGATCGAGGTGAACCTGACCGGGACGTACCTGACCTGCCAGGCATTCGGGCGGGCCTGCCGGGACGCCGGTCACGGCGGCGCGATCGTGAACGTCTCGTCGATGTCCTCGACGGTGGTCAACATCCCGCAGCACCAGGTCAGCTACCACGCCTCCAAGGCTGGCGTGGACATGGTGACGAAAGCGCTGGCCGTGGAGTGGGCACCGCTGGGGATCCGGGTGAACGCCGTGGCTCCCGGCTACATCCTCTCGGACATGACCCGCCAGTTCACGGAGGCGAACCCGGAACTTGCCGAGCAGTGGCGCGGGCTGATCCCGGCCGGCCGGATAGGTGAGCCTGCGGATCTCGACGGCCTGGTCGTCCTGCTCTGCTCGTCGGCCTCCAGTTACCTGACGGGGCAGTCGGTCGTGATCGACGGTGGCTACAGCGCGATCTAAGGGCGGCGCGATCCAGGGCGGCGCGATCCAGGGCGGCGCGATCCAGGGCTGCTGGGCCCCCGGCCGGCCCGAGGGAGGGATCAGAGCAGCAGAACCCGGTCCCGGTAGGGGTCCAGCCTCGGGTCGGCGGGGTCGAGTTCGGTCACCACGGTCTGGATCTGGTCGAGGCTCAGCGCGCGGACCGCCGAGCGCTGGCTCAGCTTGGTGGAGTCCACCGCGAGCACCACCTCCTCCGATGCGCGGGCCATCGCCTGCTTCATCTCGACCTCCTCGACGGTCGGCTCCATCGTGCCCAGCTCCGGGTCGAGCGCGCTCGCGGACAGGAAACAGCAGGAGAGGGAGAAGCTTTCGAGCGTCCGCTGGGCCACCGGCCCGACCAGGCTACCGGTCCGGCGGTCGACCTCGCCGCCCGACAGGAAGGCGCGGACGTCGGCCTGCGACTGCAGGGCCTGGAACGCCGGGATGCCGTAGGTGACGACCACGAGATGATCGACGGCGGGCAAATTCTCGGCGAACTGGAACAGTGTCGTGGAGGCGTCGATCGCGACGGAGTCGTGCCCGAGTACCAGCGGCCCGAGTTTCCCGGCGATCCGCCGCTTGGCGCTCAGCGCCCTGGACCGGCGGATCTCGAATTCCTCGGTTCCGGTGAAGATCGCGCCGCCGCGCACCAGGCGGGCGCTGCCCTCGCGTTCCAGGCCCCTGAGGTCGCGCCGGATGGTCATATGGTGCACCCCGAGCTGACCGGCGGCACCGCTGATGTCCACCCGGCCGGATTCACGCAGCAGGTCCAGCAGGACCCGCCGCCGCTCTTCGGCTGCGAGCGATCCGCCGAGGCTCATCGGTTCCCGATCCTCCACCCGGTCCGGCGCCACCTTACCGGCCCTCAATGTACCGGGGCCCGGAGGTGCGGCTAGCTATTGTGGCGGGAGTTATTTTAAGCTAAATTCACAAAATCTAACAGTCGCTCGTTTCAATGAGGTGCCGACGCTATGGCCGATTCCCGCCCCGTGAGCGACTTGGCGATCCGCACCGCACCGCCAGCTCCGGACGTCGCCCCCGGCCAGGCCGGTGCCGTCGATGAGACAGCATCCGGAGCCCGGCATGGCGTCTGAACTGCGCACCCTGGTGGAGCTGTCGCGCACCCTGGGTGAACCGGGCCGGGATCTGGTCATCCTGGCCGAGGGCAACACCTCGATCCGTACCGGCCCGGACCGGATGCTGGTGAAAGCCAGCGGTTCCCAGCTGGGCACCGCCGCCGGCGAGGACTTCGTCGAGGTGGACACCCGGATCATGCTCGACCTGGTCAACGACGAGGCGGCCGGGGAGGACGATGTCGAGCGCGTGTTCGGTGAGCTCAGCCGCGGGGGCCGGCGGCCCTCGGTCGAGGCCATGCTGCACGCGATCTGCCTGAGCGCCGGCGGTGCCAGCGTTGTCGGGCACACCCATCCGGTCCCGGTGAACATCATCCTCTGCTCCCCGCACGCCGAACGGATGTCGTCCGACGTGCTGTTCCCGGAGCAGGTCGTGATCCTCGGCCGGAAACCGGTTTTCGTGCCCTATATGGATCCGGGCCTGACCCTGGCCCGGGCCGTGCAGCGGGAGATGCTGCGGCAGATCGAACTCGACGGTGCCCCGCCGAAGGTGGTCTACCTCGGTAACCATGGCATCTTCGCCCTCGGCGAGTCCGCCGCGGAGGTCCTGCAGATCACGGCGATGGCGGTGAAGGTGAGCCGGATTCTCGCCGGCGCCATCACCGTCGGCGGGGTGCGCACCCTTTCAGAGAATGAGGTGGCCCGGATCGACCGGCGACCGGACGAGATCCACCGGCGCCAGGTGCTGGCCGGTACCTGGCGGAGCGCCGGCCGCCCGGCGGGTGGCTCCCATGCCTAAGTCCCTGCGGGATCAGGTCGCGGTGGTCACCGGCGCCTCGAGCGGGATCGGCCTGGCCATCGCCCGGGCCCTGGCCGCGGAGGGCGCACGGCTCGTGCTCGGGGCCCGCTCGCAGCCGAAGCTCGACGCAGCGGCCGCCGCCCTCGGCGAGGCGGCCATTGCCGTCCGCACCGACGTGACCAGCACCGCGGACGTCGATGCCCTGATCGGGACGGCGATCGGGCGCCACGGCCGGATCGACATCCTGATCGCCAATGCCGGCGTCTACACGGGCGGCGACTTCGCGGCCGCCGACCCGGCCGAACTGCTCGCCCTGATCGACACCAACGTGGGCGGCATCGTGCGAACGGTGCACGCCGCGCTCAGGCACATGATCCCGGCCGGGAGCGGAGACATCGTGATCACCAGTTCGGTCGCCGGGCACCAGGTGATCGCCTGGGAGCCGGTGTATTCGGCGTCGAAGCACGCCGTTCACGCGCTGACTCACGGTATCCGGCGCCAATTGACCGGCACCGGGGTGCGGATCGGATCCATCGCGCCCGGTGTCGTCCTGAACGACCTGTGGAAGGTGACGGACGCGACCGCGGTGGCGGCCGGCGTCGCGGCGGGAACCGGGCTGCGGTCCGAGGACGTGGCCGACGCCGTGCTGTACATGCTGACCCGGCCCAGTCACGTCAACATCCGGGACCTCGTCGTCCTGCCGGTCAACCAGGAGATCTGAGCAGGATGCTGCTCAGAGACTGATAACAGCAAGAAGCGGTCCTGGCCGAAACAGTCCGGTATCGCACCGGGCAAATCCGCCGCCCTCGGAGGACAGGCAGGCCGCGGCGGTTTCGAAGAGGGTCCACAGGCCCCGGGTGACGCCGGGGGAGCGGAAGTGCGGCTCCCACTGCTCGCCGTGCAGCACGTCGGACACGACGAAGGGGGCCGCGGCCGCGGTACCGCTGAATCGCTCGCCCGCTGGCACCCGTTAATGTCAGCCCGGTGGCCGATAATGGGCTCCGTGGAGAACAGCCACTACAGTCTGGTCATCGCGGCTGCTCAGGCCGCAGGACCGTGTCCTGTAGGTGAAGAGGCGGCCTGGGGACGCCGGGTACACGGCCTGACGGTAGACCTTCACCTGATCGCCCAGCAGGCGAGGCAGGACATCGAGCGGCTGGAGTCGGCACGGACCTTCATCGCGTTCCTGGAGAAGGTTGAGATCGAGGAATCGAGCCGCCGCGGGCTGCTCACCTTGCGCCTGCCGTCGGGCGAAAGCGAGCCGATCCGCACCGAGCAGAAGGACACCGACCGCGGACGGGCGCTGATCGACCGGGCCCGTTCCCTGGAAGGACGCTGGGTGCTTGTCTACCGGTACAACGAGCAGAAGACGGGGCAGCGGAACCAGTCGGTCCGGATGCTGGCGCACCTGATGGATCTCGGCGCCGACGGGGCCGTGCCCAGCACTACGGCGAAGAAGATAGTGCTGCAGGAGGCGGGTGGGGACACGGCCCGCGCGCAGGAGGCGTGGCTGGCCGCAGGCCTTCCGGGAAGCGGCCCCGTCAGTGTCGACCAGATGGAGCAAGCCCGCGCTGCCGTACGAAAGGCCAGGTAAAGGGGAAGTTGCTCCGCTTCCTGCCGATACCGGCTCCTAGACTGATAACAGCAAGAAGCGCTCCTAGCCAACGGGGATATCTTGTCGGCGATGGGGGACAAGGGTCCGGGACGTATCGAAACGAAACGACTCGGCACGTCCCGGACCGATACGGCCCAGACTTCTGCGAGCACCATGGGCCGACAAATTTATGTGTGCCTGCTTCTTGCTGTTATCATCATTATCATGTAGCTTTCACGCATGCCGATCCCGGATGCCCAGTCGCTGGCCAGCGGCGCGGTCAACGACTTCATCCGCGATCTGGCCAGCCGCCAGTTCAGCAGCACAACCCAGCGGATCCGCCGGCATTTCCTCGACGAGTACCTGCGGCACGCCCAGGAGACCACCGGCACCATTCAGATCACGGTCGGCGAGCTCATGGATCCCGCGCGCGCCGACGCGTGGCTTTCCGCCGCGGCCGCGGGCAAGATCCGCACCCGCAACACTCTCTACGGTTCCGATGCCGCCGCCTATCTCAACTCAATGCGCGTGCGCATCGACTCCTGCAACGCCTTCGCTGACTTCCTCGGCCTGCCCGGCCGCCGCGACAGTCCGCCGCCTGCCCGCGGCTTCTCCCTCACCCCCGCCGACACTGAGCGAGTCCTCCACGACCTGACCGTCCGCAGGCCCGTCCACGCCAACGCCGCCACATCGCTGCGCACCGCCGCCCTGGCCGCGCTCGTCGCCGACACCGGCCGGGGCGTCCCCGAACTGGCCGGCCTCAATGTCAGCGCTCTGCACCTCGACGGCGACGCACGCGTCGAAGTCACCGACGGCTCATGCCCGCTTGGCGACGCGACCGTGCAGATCCTCACCCGGTGGCTCAGGACCCGGGCGGCGATCACCGCCGAACTCGAGGGCAGCGACCCCGGTTACCTGTGGATCCCGACCAAGCCCGGCCGGCCCCGGGGCGGCCGCCCGCCCGTCAAGCCCGGCCTCACGCCCGCGGCCGTCCGCACCCTCCACGCCGCTCACCGGACCCTCGTCAGCCAGTTGCTCGGCACCCCGCTCCGTCCAGGGGCCCTCCGCGACTACGGTGCCGTACGGTGAGCCGGCACGCCAGGTGGCACAGTCTGGCTGATCGCGAGATGGCTGGCGGAGACGGGGCTGATGTAGCAGCGGAGCGAACAGTCACGGCTATGAGCGCATCCGGGTCGGGCTTGGCGTGACCGGTCGTTCTAGAACTGCGGTCGGCCTGTTTCACAGGTGAGCACCCATGAAACACCCCGGCGGTGCAAGGCCGAGCAGGGCAGATGGTGTTTCATGGGTTGTTGCATACGGTGGACATGTGAAACGGGCATGCGCATGCTGCACGAGCACGATCAGAAGGCAGCAGCGGCGGGTGTCAATCTCATCGTGGGATAGCACGGTGAGATAGCGAGACACATGGTGGCTGGGCCGCCGGACCAGGGCCCAGGTCGCGGTCACGGACGGCGTGACCGATTTCGGCCCAGAGCAGCCTGGCTAGGGCAGCCCAGCTAGAGCCAGCCGCGTTCGTCGGCCAGGCGGACGGCCTCGGTGCGGTTGCGGGCGCCGGCCTTGGCGATCGCGGTGGACAGGTAGTTGCGGATGGTGCCTTCGGACAGGCAGAGATTGCCGGCGATCTCGGCCACGCTCGCGCCGGGGCGGGCGGCGACCAGCACGTCGCGCTCCCGGGCCGTGAGCGGGGAGACGCCGCTGGCCAGGGTCTTGAGACTTGGGCCAACAAACCTGAGACAGGACAGTAACCCACCTTCCCGGGGGCCTGGAGCGGTTTACTTTACATAATGTACATTATCGGCGTTCTTCTGGGACGAGCGTGCCCGGTGTCGTCCATGCTGTTTGTCCCGTCTCACGGAAGTTGGCGAATCTCACTCATCCTGGCGAACGACTTGGCGAAAGGAGGCTGGTTCGCCAAGAACCTGAGACGGCGAGCTGCCGAGAAGACCGTCTCCGGGTGCTGCCCGCCGTCGGCTGACGAGGCCGGACGCCTGCTCAGCAGTCGAAGACCGACCAGCAGATGTCGTTCCGCAATTGCTGATCGTCAAGTACGAGCTCGCGAATCGCCTCTGGGAGCTGGTCACGCTGCCACCGGCACTCGAGCAGACCCGCAGCCTCGGCCTCGCCGTCCGGCGCAGCAGCACGTGCGGCCTTGATCGCATAGGCTGCCGCACCGAGTTCGTGGGCAGCGACGTGCGCTACGGCGCCAGCCTGGCCCGCCGCGTACGCGGCGTGACGTGCTGCCCCTCGCCTGTCTCGCGCTGCCCCCATGGCATGGCCGCCCGCCGCGCGAGACTCCGTCATCTTGACCTCGCCACGAACCCAGGCGCGGGCATGTTCGATGGCCTGACGTGGTCGTGGATCCTCAGGGTAAGCGGATTCGAACAGGTGCAGGACGTGCTCAGCGCATGCGGCCGCCCAAAGAGCGAGTAGATGGTGATCCGAATCCGTCAAGGTCCCACCGCGGCGGATCGTCACGAAGCGCGGGTCGCGCGCCTTCGGGAGGATCATGGTTGGCGCTTCCCTCCGTAAGCTCACCCAACATACCGCTGGCACCTCCCGGTGGCGGCGCGGAATGTACGTGGCTACGGCGGGTTCAGGTCACGAGCAGGCGGAGGCCAAGCTCTGCTTCGTCGAGAGCAATGAGGTCGCGGTTGCGCCGATCTGGATGGCTGATTCGTCAGAGCGTTCCGCTCCAAGCCGCGATGGTGGCGCATTCATGCGCTGGCGTCTCCCTGTGTTGACGATTCGGCCGGCGTCGCGCGCAAACCTGAGCATCGTCTACCCGGGTTAGACATCCCAAGGGCTTAGATGTCAAGCGGCGAGGGGTTCGGGGTGTGCGATGGCGTTGGGCCAGGCGGTTGTTTCGTTGTAGCGGCTGCTGGTTTTCAGGCAGCCGTGCAGGATGCCGACGAGGCGGTTGCTGACCTGTCGGAGGGCGGGGTTGTGGCCGAGGCCGCGGGCGCGTTGCTTGTCGTAGCAGGCGCGGGCGCCGGGTGAGGCGGTCAGTGCGGAGAAGGCCTGTGATTGCAGGGCGTCGGCGAGCCGGTCGTTGCGGACGTAGCGGGCCAGGACGACTTTGCTGCGGCCGGATGCGCGGGTGATGGGGCTGGACCCGGCGTAGTTCTTGCGGGCCTTTGCCGACGCATAGCGGCCGGGTGCGTCCCCGAACTCGGCGAGCACCCGGGCGCCGTTGACCGGCCCGATGCCGGGCTGGGACAGGTAGATCTCAGCGTCCGGGTGCTGCAGGAAATGGGCTTCCACCTGGGCTTCCAGCCGCTTGATCTGGTCGTTCAGGGTGATCAGGATCGCGGCGGAGGCCTGCACGGCGGCGGCGTAGGCGGCGATCACCGGCGCGGGCTGGGCCAGTTGCGGGACGCGCAGCGCGTCTTTGATCGCCCCGGCCTTAGC
>PLRW01000088.1 GCA_003164955.1 Actinomycetota bacterium | reverse complement strand
TTTTCGTCCGCACTGCCGTGTTCGCGCGATCTTGTGTCTCGTCTGGCCTGGGTGAACTGAAGGGGCTGGCGTTCGTTCGCCGGCGGTGTCATGTCTCGATTGCCGGCCCGCTGTGTGATGCAGGTCACTTGGATGAGTCAGCTGCTTGGGCCGTGACTGGGCGGGGTCGGCGGGGTGGGAGGTTGAGGACGTTGGCGGCATCTGCGGAGGCGGCCTGCCGCCGGAGCCGGGTGATCTCGTCGTGCTGGGCGGCCAGCCGGGATATTGCCAGTGCTTTGAACTGCTCGAGGTCGCGCAGGGCGGCGTCGCGGTCGGCGAGTCGCTGCCTGAGTTCGTCGGTGTGTGTTTTCAGCTGGATGATCCGGGCGTCGCGGGGATCGGGGGTGGTCCGGCCGGCGTGGAGTCCGGCGAGGCGCCGCTCGAATTCTTCTTTCAGGTGGGGGTAGGTGCGGTAGAGCGCTGCGCGGGAGATCCCGGCCTGGCGGGCGAGGGTGGTGATGTCGCATTTCCCGCCGGGCGGGAGGTCGCCGCGTAGGAGGGCGTCGGCAGCGGCCCGGATCTGCTGTTCGGCGTGGCGTCGTTGTTCAGCGCTCGTCCGCATGCTCGCCTGCTTTTCTTCCGGCGGGGTGGGTGGCGGTGTCGATGGAGGTCAGGACGTGCTGGGCGCGGTCAAGTTCTGCCTGGAGGCGGTCTCGTTCGGCCGTCCGGGTGCGGCCGAGTGCTCCGATGAAGGCGGTGGTGCTGGTGACGGTGTCTGCCCAGGCCGGCCGGTGGCAGGGGTGGTGGGTGGCTTGCGGGCAGCGCGCTGAGTCGCACATTCCTGCCAGCGGTTTGCCGGCGGCCGGCGTGCCTGCCAGCTTGAGGCAGAGCGCCCGGGACGGGTCGGTGAACCAGCAGTAGTTGGCCGTGGCGAGATGCAGTACCCCGGCGCGTTTGCTGAGCAGGTTGAGGATGTGCTGGTCGCTGGCGACGACGTTGGGGGGTGCTGCGGCGTGGCTGGCGAGGTTCCCGTCGACGGTGGCGAAGAACTCGGTGAGTTCCCGGGCTCCGGGGCCGGCGGGCATGATGCCGTTCTGGTAGTTGCGGAACTCCGTGAGGGTGATCTGCAGGTTGCGGCCGGCTTCGTCCTCGGCGATCTCGGCGAGGAGCTTGCTCTGGGCGCCGCCGGGACGCGCGGCGTAGCCCTCGGTGGTCGCGACGCTCACGTGCTTGAGGGCGATCTTGGCCGCGAGCAGCCCGCCTGGCCGGTAGGCGAGCTCCCGTGCGAGGGTGCGGCGCAGCATCCGCAAGGTGACCGCGTCGCCTGGGATCAGGGTGAGCCCGAGGCGCTGCCCTGCGGGGCCGTTGACCCAGGCCCGGAGCCAGGGGTAGCGCAAGTCGAAGCTGAACCGGCCGAATATCAGGTCGCCCTGGGCGCGGATGCAGCGGCTGAGCTGCTCTGCCAGGCCGACGGCGTCGTGGACGGCTTCGATGACCACCCATTCTTCTTCGGTGCCGCCGAGTGGCTGTCCCTTGATGAGCTTGCTGGCCAGCCGGTAGCGGATCATGCCGTCGCCGTGCTGGCTGGTGGTCCGGCAGCCGTGGCGCAGTTCCATCAGCTCGCTCTCGCGCATGCCGGTCAGGGCGGCGGTCAGGAGAAGGCATGCGGTGTGCGCGTAGCCGGCCAGGTCGCGGATGTCACGTTCGTCCAGCGGCAGGGTCCATGCAGCGGTGCCCGCGCCGTCTGCGCGGGACACGTGGGCCGCCTGGCGGCCCCACGGCTTGGCGGTGCCGACGAGGGCCAGTGCCTGCTCGATCAGCGGCCGCACCGCGGCGAGGGAGGCAGGCCGGATCCTGCCCGCTCCTGCCTCGCGGGCCAGCGCGGTGAAGCTGACGTTGAGGAGCGGGTCTGCGGGATCCCAGCCCTGCTGCAGGCGGGCGCGGGCATTGACGTCCCGGGTCGCCTCCAGCGGCAGGCCGGTCTCGGCGTGATGGCGCAGGACTTCCCCGAGACGGCCGGGATCGATCGCGGCCTCGCTCAGCCGGGCGTGCTCACGGCGGCGCTGCCGCACCTGCGGCGGGAGCGCCACCAGGTGCGGCCCGATAGTAGCGGTCAGGTAGAGCGCTGCGGCCAGCGCCGGCTGGAGGATCTCCTGGCCCACGACGCGCGTCTTGTTCTCTGCGGGGGGCCGCATGCCGGCGACCTGGGAGGATGACCGGCCGTTCCAGGGGGTGAACCCGTCGCGGTAACGGTCGGCGGACAGCAGCTCGCCGTAGCAGGCCAGTTCGATGATGACGGCGGCGGCCACGCGGGCCACGGACTCGTCCAGGGTTCCGGTCACGGTCCCGGCGCGGTCCTTGCGCTGGCGCCGTTCGGCCAGGTAACAGTCGCAGTGATCCTGGGACACCCCGCCGAGCGAGGGGACGTGCCGGGCGGTCAGCCAGTTCATCCACCGGGCCGCCTCGGCCAGCCGCTTGGAGCAGCTCGTCAGCGTCAGCGGGACCCGGAAGGCGCGCGGCAGGACCGCGACCTCGGGATGGCCGGGCGCGAGCCGGGCGAACAGGTACTCCTTGGCGGCCAGCCGCCAGCGCGGGTCGCTGATGGCAGTGAAGTCCATCCGGGTCTGGCCTGAGCCGCTCATCTGCACGGAGATGCCGTCGACGTCATCGAAACGCCACACGTCGTCGTCGAATGCGGCGGCGTGCCCGCGCGGCCGGAGGCGGAATCCCGCCGCCGCGCACACGTCAGCGCCGGCGAAGACGCTGCTGCCGGAGCCGTGAACAGCGAGCGCTTGCCCTGGTGCGGTCATGTCGTGCGTTCCTCCGGGCGCAGCGGGATCTCCCGGTCTGCGTCATCATCCACGCTGGCTGCGGCTGCGGCGATCAGCGGGGCTGGGTAGCGTTCCAGGATCTGGGTGATCCGGGTGGAATACGGGCCGAAGACGGCCATGAACTGCGCGGATGGCATCTGCTTCCACTGGCGGNNGGCGGGCGAAGAACGCCTTCAGCCTCAGCAGGTTCGCGGCGTGCCGGGGCGCGAACACGGCCAGCGGGCAGAGCAGGCAGACCCACGGCCGGGCCGGGCAGGGCTTGCCGGCCGGGCCGTGCAGCCCGGACAGGGGATCGGCGCAGGCGGCGGTGAACACGTCCCGCTGCCCGCCGGCGAGCTCGGCGATCACCATGTCGTCGAGCCCGAGCGAGGCGACCAGCTCGGGGTAGCCGCGTGCCAGTTCCGCGGCGTCCTCGCCGGACAGGACCACCGGCGGGTGAGCCCGGCCGAGCAGGTCATGCTGGGCATCTTCGATAATCGAGTCGACAGCGTCCGCCTGCGCGGGCGTGGCCGCGGTCAGGTAATGGTCCCCCTCAACGGCGGGAGTGTGGTTCGGGTCGACCGCCGACCGGGAGCTGCCGTGCCAGCGGCCCCGGTCACGCAGCGACAGGTAGGTCGTCCGGATCCTGCGCCGGTCCACGCTCAGGCCGTGCCTGCGGCCCCACAGCTCGTGGGTCGACACCCCGGTCGTGACCTGCCAGCGCGACCGGCCGCCGTAGGAGTAATACAGCCACAGGCTGCCGCGCAGCCCGGCGGGGGCGTGCTCGCGAGCCGGGGCGGAATGTTCCAGCCACTGTTCCAGCAGCCGCACCGCGCGGCGCGGCAGCGTCAGGGATTCCGCTGCCGTGCGGCCCTTGACGTATGCGAGCAGCACGGCGGCGTCCCCGGCCCAGTCGATATCGCCGATCCCGAGCCCGGCGATGCCATCCGGGACGATCCCGGTATAGATGCCCAGCAGCAGCCGGTAGGCGATGACAACGCTGACATCGGGGAACAGCTCATCGCTCGCGGTCCTTATCCCGCCGCGCCTGCTGACCCACGTCCCGCCGCGGCCGAGGTATGCGCCGATCTGCCGGTCGCTCGACGGGCCGAGCCGCATCAGCAGCCACCGCTGGTTATCGGCGGTCCACCCGCCCGTCAGGGGATCCTGGCCGCGGGCCGCCGACTTCAGCGCCTGCCGGTGCCCGGCGAACGCCTCATCGGCGGCATGCCGGCAGGCCTGATGCAGCCGCTCCCATTCCTCCTGGCCGTAAGGGACCAGCGGGGAACTGGCCGGCCTGGTCGCGAAGTGCCGCCCGGAGGCCAGCGCGCGGACCCCGGGCTGCAGCGCGCCGCCACCGCGGGCGGTGTCGAAGGAGACCAGCATCCGCCGGGTCGCCGACTCGCGGAGGCGGCCAGCCTGCATCCAGTACTCGGCCAGCAGCCCCCGGGAAAGCTGGCCCGCGCCGCCGGCGGCCCCGCGGTCCCGCATGAACCTGGCCATATCCCGCAGGCCCAGCAGGTAGCTGATCACCGTGCCCGGCGAGTCGACGCTGCCGTGTGGGTGGACCATCGCGGCCAGGCCGGCCAGCAGGTCACCGGCCAGCGCGGCCGGCTCAACGCCCGCGACGGTGCGGCGATACCGGCGGCCGTCGCTGAACACGCAGCTGATCCCGGCAGGATCCTCCAGCAGCTCCGCCGGCATCAGCCCTGCCCGCCCTCGGTGCTCTCGCCGGCGAATTCCTCGTCGGCCTCGCGCCGGGCCGCCGCACCGGTCAGCCCGGCCTCACGGCCCGCGCGTTCATACGCGTCCGCGTAGATGCGGGTCATATCGAGGCGGCGCAGATACGCCTCGGTGGTCACCACCGAGGAATGGCCGAGCAGATCGCGCAGCACCATCATCGGGTCGGCCTTGGCCAGATACAGCGCCAGCGCCGCATCCGGGCCACGGCCCCGGCCCGTGGCCGTCACCAGCCCTGCGGCCTGCGCGTAGTAGCCGCTGACCAGCCGTTCCAGGGTCGCCAGCGCAAATGTATGCCGGAGCCGGTGGGGGTGCACATGCGGGAACCGCGGCTCGAAACGCCGCCGGATACGGTCCGAGGCGCGGGTGAACACGCTCTCCCACGCCGTGAACGGCCCGCCATCGGAACGGACCGCCAGCAGGCACGACCCGCCACCCGGCCCGACCAGGCGCCGTCGCTGTTCCGGGCGCATCTGGTCCCACCTGACCCGCCGCCCGCCGACCCGCCCGCCGGCCGCGTCCGGCTCACTCACCAGCAGCGCCTCGCCCCACCGCTGCGGCGGCCGCCACCCGGACCCGTCCACCGCGGCGACGCGATCCAGGCCGGCATACTGGTGAACCGTCTCCAGCGGCGCATAGCCGATCCAGGTCGTGCGGTACTTGCGGCCCTTGGTCACCGCCGCCGGCACCGGGAACGGGACCGGCAGGTGCCCCGGCGACGGCGGCAACGGCGGGATCTCATAAACCAGCAGGTAACTGAACTCCTGCCGCCGCAGCCCGGTAGCCAGCGCCAGCTGCCCGACGGCGGCGTTACGGGCCAGCTCCCGGCCGCGGTACCCACCGTCCGGCATCCCGTCCGGGCCGAGCCCGCCCAGCGCCGCGATGAACAGCGCGGCGAAATCGGCCTCCAGGTACCTGATCGTCACGTGCGGCTTCGGGACCCGCCGCCGGGCCAGGTTCACCTGCGCCTCGCGCGCCACGTCGCCGTACCGGACCCGGGCCTGGGCATAACTGAACGGAACCCCGCGGGCATACCCTTCCGCGACCGCCCACTGGTAGAAGCACGACAGCACGCTCACATGCCGGTTCCACGTCGCCGCCGCGAACCTCGCCTGCCCCTCGCCATCCGCCCGGTAGACCGCATACGCGCCCAGCACGGCTTTCAGGTCCTCCCGCCCGGCGAACACCCCCATCCCGTGCCTGGCACAGAACTCCGCCCAGTCCCGCAGCACCCGCGCATACACCGCCCACGTCCCGGCCGCCGGAGCACCGCTGGACGGCAGCTCCCGCAGCCACCGGTTCACCGCCACCGCCGGCCGCGGCCCGCCGTCGCCATCAAGCAGCAGATCATCATCGACAAGAACCGGCATCCGGTCCGGGATCGCCGGCCTGGCCTCGACATCCCAGGACTCCCAGCCCACGCTGGAGAAAAAGGTCAGCTGCATGAGGAGCGACCATACGAACGCGACACCATCCACCGCAACACGAAAACCAGCAGGTAAACCCAGCACCGGGAAGGAAAAGAGACACTGTCACAAAGCAGAGGAAACGTATCCGCCGCGGCCGCGCCCTGGTGCGCCTCGGCCGGGA
>PLRW01000352.1 GCA_003164955.1 Actinomycetota bacterium | reverse complement strand
GCGGCGCACCCATTCTGACCTGGGACTATACCCGTTCCAGGGCCCCTCGTGCAGGCCGTTTCCGGGCCATGTTGGCTCCACGTTAGCTCGCCTGTCCGGACCTAGTACCGCGGGCCGTCCTAGTCGGCCTCGCACTCGCCCGTTCCGCCCGGCCTAGTGTGCCGTCCCGGCCGCGGCGTCCGGTCCAGAGCGGCCCTACCGATGGCTATACACAGCGTGACATCGACCGGATTGCACAGCTAGAGGATTCGCCCCCGCGCGGGCAGGCGACCGACCGGCGTAATGCGGCAGCACCCCGGGCGGCCCTCGCCGACCCCGGATTTACATAAGTAGACAGACGTAACTGTGCGCCTATTCTCGACTAAAATGGTAGGTGCAGTAGATAATTCTCTTCGGGGCTGGCCATTCGGGCCGGGCTGCCGGGCTGCCGAAGGGATGTCAACGTTGCCGCACCTACCGCCTTCCCCCTCATCACGGCGCGTCTCCAGACGCGGCTTCCTGGCCGCCTCGGCCATCGCGATGCCCGCCGCCTGGGCCGCCGGCACCAGCGGTGTCGCCAGCGCCGCAGCCGCGCGCCGCGCTGAAGCGACGTCATCAGCCGTCGGCCTGGCCTGGCACGACATCACCAATCAGGCGGTCAGCGCTGCGAAATTCGCCGAGCCGGTCACGCAGAGCCGTACGTGGGCGGTGAGCTGGCTGGCCGCCGCGAGGGCACTTCGCGGCATTGATGACGGTGACTACGCGGTGGCCGCCCTCGCGCAGGCACTGCACGACACGCTGGCCGCCCAGGTACCCAGCCAGCAAGCGAGCCTCGACGCGAGCCTGGCCGCCACGCTCGCGCCGGTGCCCGACGGCCCGGCCAAGAAGAGCGGGATCACGGCGGGCGCGCGCGAGGCGTCGGTCATCCTCGCCGAGCGCGCGGGCGACGGCCTCGACACCGCCTCGGTCGACATCCCCTGGACGCCGCCGCCGCCCGCGCCCGGCGTCTTCCAGCTCACCCCGCCGGTCTCCAGGCCGGCTATCCGGGCGGGGCAGGGCAGCGCCCGCCCGTTCCTGCTGAAGCGCAACGACCAGTTCGACCCCGGTCCCCCGCTGCGCCTCGGCTCACCGGCGTATCACCGGGCGCTGGCCGAGGTGGAGCACATCGGCGCCACCAGTTCCCCGCGAACCGCTGAGCAGACCGAGGTCGCCAACTTCTGGTACCCAGCGGTTAACTTCGCCTACGTCCAGATCACCCGGGCTATCCTGGCGGACACCAGCTACCCGCTGTCGTGGCAGACGCGGTTCGTCGCGGCGTTCAACGTGATCACCACCGACGCGCAGATCTCGATCTACAACGCCAAGTACAAGTACCTGTTCTGGCGGCCTTACACCGCGATCACCACCGGCGACTACCGCCAGGACCCAACCTGGACGTCGTTCTGGGCGGCCCCGCAGCACCCCGAATACCCCAGCGGCCACGGCGGCCAGATCGGCTCCCAGCAGGGAGTCCTCGACGCCTTCCTCGGCCCGCGCGCGCCAGCCCCCATAACGCTGACCAGCCCGGACGCGCCCGGCGTCACCCATACCTACGCCGACTGGAAGACGATCACCGACGACGTCATCAACGCTCGCGTCTGGGAGGGCGTGCACTTCCGCACCTCGGACATCAAGGGGTTTGACCAAGGCTTGCGCGTGGCCCGCTGGGAAGTGAGCCGCCTCGCGGAAATCGGCCTGTAAAAAAAACTCGTTGCCATGACCCGCCGCGGTGCCACGGTCGCCTGCATGGCTTCCTGCATCCTGAACGTGACCTTCGACTGTTCCAGCCCAGACTCATCGCGAGGTTCTGGGCCGAGGTCACCGGCTCGCCCCTGCGACAGCAGGACGCCACGCCCGGCCATCAGGAGTACAGCGTCGGCCCGTCCCCCTCGCACAAGGAGGGGCCGCGCTTGTACATCGTCGGCGTCCCAGAGCTGAAGGCTGCGACGACTGATCCAGATGCTCTGACGGTGAGGCGGCCGCTGGCCAGGCAGGTCTTCGGATTATCTCCTATATCGACAGGGTAAATAGAATAAATCGGCCAGGGATAGCGAGCGGAGGAGAGGTGTAACTTGCCGGCTTCCGCCGGGAATCCCTCAGGAGGGACGGCGCAGATGGGGATCGATCCGCGGGGCCCGCGCTTCGGCGCGCTTATCACCACCGTGGTGCTCGCCGCGGTCCTGCTCACGGGCAGCGTGTGGCTGCTCGCGGCCCAGGCGCTGGTCTTCGCAGCCGGGTCCGTCTTCGGCTTGCGCTACTCGCCCTATGGCTTGCTCTACCGGCAGCTGGTCCGGCCGCGACTGGGCCCGCCCCCGGAACTCGAGCCCGAGGCGCCGCCGCGGTTCGCCCAGACGGTCGGCCTGGCCTTTGCCGTCGTGGGCGTGGCCGGTTACGCAGCGGGCCTGACCTGGCTTGGGATGGCGGCGACGGCGGCCGCCCTGGCCGCGGCATTCCTGAACGGAGTCTTCGGGTTCTGCCTTGGCTGCGAGATGTACCTGATCATCCGGCGCATCTGGCCAGGCCGGCAGTCCCTTGCGCCGGCCAGTGCTGACCAGTAGATAAGCGCATGAGCCGCCCTGACGAGGTCGCAGCCGGCAACCGGGTGCAGGCGCACCAGGTCGTCTGACCGGCATGGTGG
>PLRW01000302.1 GCA_003164955.1 Actinomycetota bacterium | reverse complement strand
GGCTGGCGCTCCCGGCGCGGCAGGGCCGGGAGCGATCCCGCGCTGCCCGGCGCCGCGCCGTTTCCGCCGGGCGCCGGCCGCCGGCGCGGTACCGCGCTACCCCCGCCGTATGCCCCGACCTTCGGCCGCGGGGGCGGTCCCGTCATACCCGGCGCCGCGCCGTATGCACCGGGCCCGGGTCCCGGGGGCGGTCCCGCGATACTTGGCGGGCCGCCGTATCCGCCGGGCGCGACGGCGACTTCCTCCTCCGCCACGACGATCTCGTGCGGGATGAGCACGATCGCGGCGGCCCCGCCATACGGTGATCCGCGCAGCGTGACCCTGATCCCGTGCCGGACGGCCAGCCGGCTGACCACGATCAGGCCGAGCTGGTCGCTGTCGGCCAGGTCGAACTCGGGCGGTCTGGCCAGCCGCTCGTTGAGGATGGCGAGCGTGCTGGCCGGGATGCCCAGGCCCCGGTCCTCGATCTCCACGATGAAGCCGCTGGCCACCCGGCTCGTCCTGACCTGAACGCGGGTGTGCGGTGGCGAGTAGAGCGCGGCGTTCTCGATCAGCTCGGCCAGCANNCCTCGATCTCGCCGATCGCGCCGCGCAGCACCTCGATGACCGGGACGGGCATGGTCCAGCGGCGCCCGGGGGCGGAACCGGAGAGGATGATCAGGCCCTCCGACTGCCGGCGCATGCGCGTGGTCAGGTGGTCAAGCCGGAACAGCTGCGCGAGCGCGTCCGGATCCTCGGTGCTCCGCTCCATCTCATCCAGCATCCGGAGCTGCCGCTGCAGCAGCGACTGGTTGCGGCGGGCCAGGCTGCGGAAGATGTTGCTGACTCCCTTGCGCAGCTCGGCCTGCCCGACGGCGGCCTCCACCGCGGTCCGCTGCACCGCGGAGAAGCCGTCCGCGATCCGGGCCACCTCCAGGAACCTGGTCGGCAGGACCAGCGGGGGCGCCTCGGCCGTCACGTCCACGTCCTGCCCGCGGGACAGCCGGCCCACGACCTCCGGCAACCGCTCCTCGGCCAGCGACCGGACGGCCCCGTAGAAGCCGGTCAGCTCGCGGGTGATGCGGTTGCCGAACCGCAGCAGCAGGAAGGCGACGATGAGAACCGCGCCGAGCCCCGCCCCGCCGACCACGACGAGCCGGGTCAGGATGCCGTCACCAACCCTGGCCGAACTCCCGGTCGACTCCCTGACGGCGGTGGTCTCGGCCGCGCCGAGCCCCTTCAGGACAGCCCCGACCGTGGACGGCCAGACGACTGGGCTCACCGGGATCCGGGCGCCCGCGCCCGCCGCGGCGATGTCGTCTTCCATCGTCTTGAACCGCTGGTAGGTGGGTGAGGCGAAGAACGGCGTGAACGGGTCGGGGATGAGCTGCCATGAAATGGGCGAGGTCACCGTCTGCTCGAGGAAGCGCTGCTCGTCGAGAGCCTGCACGTACTGCCGGTACTCGGCCACTGACAGCCGACCGCCGGCCGCCAGCGAACCGCCGACCAGAGCCGCCTCCCGGCCGATCATCTCCAGGGCCTGGCCGGAGGCGACGACACCCTCCCCCCCCTGGTAGAGCTGGACCGAGGTGTCCGACACGTTCAGCTGGGTCCGGACGACCTGGAAGTAGGAGTCCACGATGCCGTTATAGGTCGCGAACGCGTTGAGCGCGCTGATCGTGCCGTCGTCGACCTGCGTCCGCAGGCTGGTCAGCCGGTCCAGCTGCCCCTCGGAGCTAGTGATCGACTGGCGGCCCGCCACCCCGGCCACTCCTTCCATGCCGGCCAGGCCCGCCCGGAACGCCGACACGGTGACGTCGGTCCGCGCGCGCTGCGCGTCGAGGGCGGTGCGCGGCAGCGCCCCGCGCGCGCTCTGCCAGGCCAGGGTGTCGGCGCGCTCCTCGGTCAGCGCCAGCAGGAACGCCTGGCTGGGAGCCGCGATATCGTGGACGACCGTCTGGCCGTTGCGCTGGGCAATGTACGGCCCAATGGTCGTGATGGCGGCGTAGGCCCACAGCGCGATCAGCGCGATGATCGGGATCGTCAGCAGCACGGTCAGCGTGACCCGGATCGGCCGCTGCCGGCGCGGGCCGGTACGCCAGGGCGTCAGGCGGCGCCCCGGTGATGGCGGGCCATCCGGGGCGCGGCGATGGCCCGGGCTGCGGAAGGGCTCGGTGCCGGCGTCTGGCGGCCGCGTCTGGTGGCGCGGCTCGGCGGCGTCCGTCTCGTGGCGGAATCTGACCCGGCTCATCGCGTCCCCCGTCATCGATGGAAAAGGGCTCGGCTGGACAGCCACGTTCGGGAGTGGTCACCCGCTTACCTGGCTGCCCTCTCAGCAGGAATTTTTCCGAGATTAGCAGCAAAAACTAGCGTCGATAGATAAAGGCCACATAACGGGCCGGGCGCACAATGCCCGTATGCCACGCCCCGCGCAGCCCCCGATTAGGCGTGACAACGTAGTCCAGACGTCCCTGCGGATCATCGACGAGGAAGATCTGGGCGCCCTCAGCCTGCTGCGGCTCGCCCGTGAGCTCAACGTCCGGGGGCCGTCGCTCTACTACCACTTCGACGACAAGGCCGAGATCCTGCGGGCCGTTGGCGCGCGCCATCGTGCTGGAGACCCAGCTCCCTGACCCGGATCTTGGCATGACGTGGATCGAGTGGCTGGTGGCGCTGTTCCTTTCCTTCCGCGAGGCGGTGCTGCGCCACCCGAACGCCGCGCCGCCCAGGTCAGGCCGCATGGCGCGGCCAGATGCCGCAGTCAGCGGGCCGGGAGCCGGCCCGTGCCCGGGACTTCGCAGCCCCCGCCATCAGCGGGCGGGACGCTGGCCGGGAGCGGCCATACCGGACAGCACCGACTGCCGGTGGAACTCGCGGATCCGCTGCGGGGAGATATGGACGAGCTTGGGCATCGGGGCCCACATGATCTCGCGCAGGCAGGAGGCGACGAGGAACGGCTCGGCGACGTCCCTGAGTTCACCCGCGGACACGCCGCGGGCGATCAGATCCGCCAGCAGTTCGAGCCGGGCCTGCGCCCCCTCGTGGTAGCGGTCCGCGACGCCGAGAGCCATCAGCCGCCGATAGGTTTGCAGGATCTCCACCTCGGGGCTGAAATGCCGGCCGGCCTGATTCAGCAGCCACAAGATCGCGTCGAGGGTCTGCACCGTGCCCGAGCCCGCCCCGATGACATCCCGGTAGGCGGCCAGCAGCGACGTGGAAAAATCGCCCAGGATCTCCTGGATCATCGAGTCCTTGGACTCGAAGTACCGGTACAGGTTGCTGGCCTTGAGCCCGGCCGCCTCGGCGATGTCCCGCACCGTGGTGGCCTCGAAACCCCGCTGCGCGAACTCGGTGCGCGCGGCGTCCAGGATCTGGCCACGGCGCTGGCGCCGCCGTTGCGCGGCCTGCTCCGCCCACCGCATCGTGGCCTCATCCACGATGCACGCGGGCTTCGACCGGTCCGCGCACGCATCCGCCGACGGGGCCAGGCCATCGAAAAGCAGCGCCAGGACGCAGTCGGTCACCGCACCGGGCCCGGACGGATACTCCCAGGCCAATCCGACCTGCACGATCGTCCGGTGCAGGACGTGCCGGACAATCCGCGTGTCGACGCTCGCTTTGAACGCCCCGGCGGCCTCGGCGGCACTGATCAGGCTGCGCCAGCGCCGGTCCAGGCTGGCTGGCTCGGCGTGGACCACTGTCTTGAGGCTGGAACTGGCCGTGGCCGGAGCGTCGAACACGCTGATCTGCAAGGCGGCCTGGTGCCGGAACGAGACATTGGCGATCTCGTGGGCGAAGGCCCGCAGCGCCGCCACCGGATCCGCCGGGCCGGCCGCACCCTCCGCGCCCTTGGCCCCGTCCACGCCCTTCGTGCCGGACTGGAACTCACGCACGACCTGGATCAGGTCCGCGTGGTACTCCTCGACGAGCTCGACCGCGATGGCTTCCTTGGACTCGAAGTGATGGTAGAGGCTGCCGGGCAGGATTCCCGACGCCGCCGCCACCTCGCGCATCGACGTGCTCGTGTACCCGTCCGACGCGAACAGCCGGGCCGCCGCCCGGAGAATCTCGTCGCGCCGGCGCGTGCGGACGTCGCCGGATGTTCTGGGTACGGATGATGGCGACACGGTCACCCGGCCATTATGCGGGAGACGAGGAACTGCGTCCGCATCTGCGGCGGCGCCGGCCGTCACCCGCGCGAACAGGGGCGCAGCCCTCAGCGGTCTCCCCGCGCAGAGCCCACCACTGATGACCCTTGATTCCCTGCCATCCTCCCGGCTACCGTGTGATAACAAACGTTAGGTAGCCGGTCAACCGGGCGGCCAGAGAGAAATCGCCCCCTGACACAGCCCCGTGACACAGNNACAGCCCGACGCCCCCCGACGAAACCCCCCGGTGAACCAGCCCGGTGAAGGAGACAGGACTATGGCCAAGGCACTTCTCCTCGCGTGGTCCAGCCCGGCATCGCCGGACCAGGTTCCCGAGTTCGACGAGTGGTACACCCGCACCCATATCCCGCAGGTACGTGCGGCGGTGCCGTCGATCACCTCGGTGTCCCGGTACGAACTGGTCGATCCGGGGTCGCCGGAGCCCTCGCACCGCTATCTGGCCGTCTACGAGATAGACGACACCGACGTCGCGGCCGCGGCGGCCGCGATGGGCGAGAGCGCCGCCGCCGGACGGATCGAGATGACCACCGCGATGAACACGGCGCAGGAGCCGCCGGCGGCCCAGTGGTACCGCAGTTATCCCGGCTGACCGCACTGTTCACCCCAGCCGCGCGGTCACCGACATTGAGGGGTTCCTGGGGATGCGGCTGGAGGCGGCCGAGAACGCCAGCAGGCCGCCCGCCAGCCGCCAGGCTGTCACAGCCCTGCTAGGCAGTGACCCAGATGGTGATCCTCGCTGAGCATGACGGCGAACTGATCGGCTCGATCATCGCGGGCTGGGATGGCTGGCGCTGCCACCTATACAGGACGCGACCGGCGCCGTGGTAGCCCTGGCTGTACTCCGGGTCTGTTCCTGACCGTGACGGACCGCGGAACGTGGCTGACCCGACGCGCTGCCGCGGGCGATCCGCGCGTCCGCCCGATCATCTCAGCTGGCATAGCACACCCGTTGCCTGAATAAATTTTCGCCGAGATCAGCTCCGTCAACACATATAACCAACTCCGTGATGCGCAAAGCTCCAATAACTCATTATTCATACTATTAGGAAGTGACCATTTCTGTCTTGGTGACCCAATTGTCGCACAGGTGCGCTTAGCGCCATATACGAAGTGTCGACCGATGGGTTCGCTGGTGCGCGCCAAAGCCTTCAAACCCTTACTGGACTAGTCATTTGCACTGACCATAGCCTTGTGTTGTTAGCGGTCCGAGACTCACAAGAAGAGAGGTGATAGCAAAATGTCCAATTTCGAACCCGATTTTAGTGGTAATATCTCGAAAGAAGTCGTTGATGCCGGTACAAACGCGATCAGTGAAGCTGTTAAGAACGATGACGGTAGCATCCTGAACACTGTAATCGAGTTCCTCGTGGGTCTTTTCGGCGGAGGAAGTTAACCATCGCCGTACGTATCCTGCGGCCAGCCTGGTAGGCACTCGACTCAGGGCGGAGGCGGGGCGGAGGTGATGCTGCAGTCGCCCACTTGCCGAGCCTCGCCTCCATCTTGGGGATTTTAGTAAGCCTAGTAGCTGGTTCACCCTCGGCTTTAGCCTTAGCTACCGCACTGTCCGCGCGATGCCGCATTCCGTCGACGCTCTTCCAGCCACTGCCCCAGTTAATGTCGCGAGTTTTGGGGATGGTCCGCAGAAGAATACGCTGAAGATGACCTACTTCGGCACAAAGACTTGGGTCGCGATCTTTGGTCAGGGCATCGTCAAGTAGTGCGATAATCCAGTTATAGCCTGTCTCCCGCCAACTGACATATGGCTTGCTGAGCAACATCGCAATCAGTGTCGAAAGGACATCCATCCTGGCGTCTAGGGGGAGTTGAAAAGGCCAGCGCTCGTACAAGCGATAGGGCCAGTGGATGTCGAACGCTCCGTCGCTATCACGTATGGGCCCACACAATACCGATGCTTGAGAGCATAGCAATTGGGCAGCTTCGCGTTGGCTCTCATCCCGGCCCGAATCGAGTACCTCCCCTATTAGCCAGGTCGCCGTTCCAGCGTCGACCGCTTGATCAAGCCATGCTGCCCGCAGAGAGCGGATAGCTATGACTGGCTGACCCAGGTGAATCAATGTGGCCAGGGCCCCAGCAACTTGCGCGGACGGAGCGTAGCCGCTACCTTGCCCTATCAGATTCAACCCTGTAGTAACGGTCTCGAGTGTGAGGCGCGCATCGGTACGGTCATCATGCTGCTTGGCAATCCAGATGCCAGCGATGGAGGCTGTAGTCCCGAGAACTGAGGCAAAGAAAACCAGCGTAGGTTCGAGCAACGGCCGAGATGTCACACCTAG
>PLRW01000181.1 GCA_003164955.1 Actinomycetota bacterium | reverse complement strand
TCTGACATAGTGTTTACGCAGGTCATAGATGCTGTACTCGTGAGCATCGACCCGGATTCGCCCGTCGCGCCCTACCAGCAGGTGGCCGCGATCCTGCGTGAGCGCATCGAGTCCGGGCAGATCACCGTGCGGCTGCCGTCCATAGCGGCACTGACGCAGGAGTTCGGCATCGCGCGCACGACAGCGGCCAAGGCGCTGCGCATCCTGGTCGATGAAGGGCTGGCCGAGGTCTCGCCCGGCATGGGCACCTACGTGAAGAAGCCCCGCCAGCCGTAGCCAGCGGGGCCTCCCGTTTGATCAGGTCGCCCGGCAGCAGCGGTCCATCCAGGACCACCCTGAATGGTCCACCCACGCCCAGGACGGGCCGCGCTTCACCGCCGAAAAGACGACGGGACATGGCGTCACATCGTCGCCCGCCCCTCCCTCAAGGGACTGCTGGACCGGCACTGACCGCCACCATCGTCCACACCCTCAGCGCACCCGCACGATGTTGCCTCCGGCGGGGGCCTCCGGCACAGGGCCACCAGGCCAGGCTGCCAGGGCATGAATGGAACAGCCAGGCGGCCGGCGAGCCGCGAGGCCAGCCGGCCGGCCGGACCACGACGTTCAGGCGCGGCGGCGCGGCAGAAACTGGATGGCCACGGCGGCGGCGAGCGGGAGGATGGTCAGCCAGGCCAGGCCGGCGCCGAAGGCGTGCGCGAAACCGCCGCCCAGCGCGCCGAAGAACACAACCCCGATGACCGCCACCCCGAGCGAGTTGCCGATCTGGACCGTGGTGGCCTGCAGCCCGGACACGGTGCCCACGTGCTGCGGCGTCACCTGCGCGAGCACGATACCGGTGAGCGGCGCGGTGAGCATGCCCATGCCGATCCCTACGATCAGTAGCGGCACCGTGAGCAGCGGCACGGTCGGCGTCGGCGTGTGGCCCGCTCCCCCCGACGTGACCATGAGGCCGAGCCCGGCGTAGCCGGCCGCCATGACCAGACCGCCCGCCGCAGGCCACTGCTTGCCCAGCCGGGCGATGAGCCGCGCCGGGACCAGCGAGGCGGCCAGATAACCCGCGCCCGCGGCGGTGAACATCGCACCCGAGCCGAGGGCCGACAGGCCCCGGCCCTCCTGGAGGTACAGGGCCAGCACGATGAAGAAGGAAGCCATCGCGCAGTAGAAGACGCCGGTCGCGACCAGGCCCGCGCGGACGGTGCGGCCGGCCAGTGCGCTGAGGTCGATGAGCGGGGTGCGACCCCGCCGCATCCGCCACGCCTGATGGGCTACGAACATCGCGAGGATCGGCACCGAGGCGGCGAGGCAGGCCCACGCCCGGGGCGGCCAGTGCTGCTGGCGCCCGTCAACGAGCGGCAGGACGATCGCGACCAGCCCGGCGACGGGATCGCGACGTTCACGATGAAGAAATCGAGGACGATCATGAAAGTGCCGGTCAGCATCACGGCGAGCGGCGCCCAGGTGCGGTGCGCCCCGGACGGCCCAGCCGGCCCGGCCGCGGCGCGTGCCCGGCCGCGGGAAAGATTGGCTGTCATGGGCCCACCCTCGGCGGCCGGGCCCCGGATGGTCGATTACCCGGCAGGTAATGGCCCGCGCTACCGGCGGCGTTTATCGTGCCAGAGTATGGCGATGACCGGACAGCACGCGATCGCGGGACCGCACCCGGCGGGCGGACCGCACCCGGCGGACGGGCACACGACGGCGGGGCACCCGGCGGACGGGCGGCACGCGCCGGTCGGGCACCAGTTGCGGAGCTGGCGGGAGCGGCGGCGGCTCAGCCAGCTGGACCTCTCCCTGCGGGCCGGGATCTCGGCGCGGCACCTCAGCTTCGTGGAGACGGGCCGGTCCAGGCCGAGCAGTGGGCTGATCGTGCGGCTATCCGAGGAGCTCGACGTGCCGTTGCGCGACCGGAACGCCCTGCTGCTGGCCGGCGGTTTCGCGCCGGTCCACCCCGAGCACGGCCTGGGCGCCCCGTCCCTGAGCGCGGTGACCGAGGCGATGAGGCAGGTCATCACGGCGCACATGCCCAACCCGGCGCTGGCCGTGGACGGGCACTGGGAACTCATTGAGGCGAACGACGCGCTCGTGGCGCTCACCACCGGCTCCGCCGCGCACCTGCTGGAACCGCCGGTGAACGTGCTGCGGCTGAGCCTGCATCCGGACGGGGTCGCGCCGCGCATCGCGAACATGGGACAGTGGCGGCAGCACGTGCTGGGCCGGGTGCGGCGCCAGGCGGACCGGACCGGTGATCCGTTCCTCGCCGAGCTGTTCGAGGAACTGCGCGGCTACCCGGCCGGCGACGCGAGACCGCCCGCTCCGGAAACGGGTGCCGAGGAAGTGGCCATCCCCATGCGGATCCGGCTCGGCGACGAGGAACTCTCCTTCCTCAGCACGACGACGGTCTTCGGCAGCCCGCTGGACGTCACCGTGGCCGAGTTGGCGATCGAGTCGTTCTACCCGGCCGACGAGCGCACCGCGGCGGCCATGCGGGCCTTCGCCAGCACGGCCCATTAGCCCGGGGGGCGACCCCCCGGACCCCCCGCATGCGCTGTGCTGGCCCGGGGGGGGCGACCCCCCGGAACCCCCCGCATGCTGTGCTGGCCCGGGGGGGCAACCCCCCGGAACCCCCCGCATGCTGTGCTGGCCCGGGGGGACGACCCCCCGGAACCCCCCGCATGCGCTCCGCGCCCACGCGGTGGTACTTCGCCGGCACACCGGCCACTCACCCGGGCCTCCGGCCCGGGGTCGCTGGGCCGGTAACGGTCGCCTC
>PLRW01000275.1 GCA_003164955.1 Actinomycetota bacterium | reverse complement strand
TGGCCCGCCTGCCGGTCCCGGCGGCTGGGTGCCCGGGACCCAGACGGGTCCTCAATATGGCCCTTGGCCTGGGCCGTCACGTGTTCGCGGCGAATGATGGGGATTGGCTGGGTGTTGACCACGTTAGGCCACGCAAGGCCGATCTGGTTCGGGGGGGCCGGGCTCGACATGGCCAGCAGAACGGCCAGCCCCTCCTTCTGCTGGCCCCACATGCCGGAACCATCGCCCCTGGCGATAATCGGGAACCACATCGTAGGCGCGTTCGCGGCCGCCACGAGGTCCCCGGCCGCCACGGTGTCCGCGGCAACCGCAGCATCCGCGGCAACCGAACTGGTCTGCCCGGCGCCCCGCCGGTGACGGCCATAGCCGGCCGCCGCGCGCGCGACGGCCGGGGTGGTGTACAGAGCCTCAGCGAGGGTGACCACCAGCCCGGCGAACGTCATCCCGACCAAGCCGCCGCGCAGACAGCCAATCACCGACGCAACGACGTTAACCACGGCAAAGGCCGTCAGGACGTTTGCTGCCCGCGTCAGCTTGCCGACTGCCCGGCAGACGGCAACGTAAAAGGAACCGGGAACGGCGGGCAGGTAGGTGAGGACGAGCAGTTGCATGGGTACCGTGCCCACACCAGCGTAGCCCGGGCCAAATATATGCAGTATGTAACGAGCGCCAAAACCTAGGATCGCCATTCCCGGTATACCCAGCAATATCGATATGCGCAAACTCAGGCGCAGCTGCCTGGCCATCCCATCCGTGTCACCGGAGGCGACCGCGAAGAGCGCCGTTGAGATGTGCCCTGGCAGGACGTACAGGAAACTGCAGATGGTCCAGGCGGCATAAAAGCCGGCATTCACAGAAGGCGCCAGGATCGAGGCCGCCAGCACCGGGACCAGCAGGCCAGGAGCCGAGATGGCAAGATTCAGCCAGTTGTGAGCCGCCACGGTGCTGCCGAAGCTTTTAAGCACACCCCACTCGGGCCTGCGCAGGAAAGGCTGATGCTGCAGCCCTAGCTGGGCCGCGACCACGAGTAGCGATACCGGAATAGCAGCCACCCAGGAAAAGAAAAGCCCAATGCCCAGGGTGTAGTGCAGGACAGTAGCTACGCCAATCAGGGTCAGCAGTTTCACAACCACGAACGCCAGGTTTCGCGTCAACTGCAGTCCGCCGCGCAGCAAACCGATTGCGGCGGCGTCAAATACGGCCGACACCGTGGTCAGGACAACCCCGGCACAGAGCAGGGCCGCGTGCAGCGGAGTCCCGATAATGGGGTTGAAATGCGTGGTGATGTAAGGAGCCACGAAGACGAAACCAATGGACAATACCAGCGATCCTGCGCCCGCTGCGAGCGCTGCCGCCCAGATGAGGCCGGAACGATTGCCGGTTCGCCCGGGCAAGCTCCCGATAAGAAGGGTGCTGAGGCCAAATACACCAAATGATGAGAGCAGCGTCATCACCGACACGGCTCCGGCGCCATAGCCAACGGCCTGCTGGCTGAATAGCCTGGCGGCAATATTCCAGTAGGCGAAGCCCAGGGCCGAGGTAAGCCCGGTCGTGGCAATAAGGCTCGCTGCATTGACAAGCAGGGCCCTATACCGGCCCAGGGAAGCCATTATGCTGGCCCAGGGCGGTCGATGGCCCCGGTGCGCGCACTCACCTGGTAATTGCACGGTGATACCAAGAAACGTCCCCTCCCTGATCGGGTTGGGCCATGATCAGGCTGCGGAACCGGCCTGACCATGCTCAGGCTCCGGAACCGGCTGGAACTTCCATGCCGACCGGGACGGCACCCCTGCACGTGCTGCACCAGTCTTGCGCCGCACCTCGCTAACGCCATCCCCCTCGAAAGCGCCCCACCGCGGAGACAATGAGGCACGGCAGGCCCCATGTCGTGTCGGCTGCGCCAAGCCAGCAGCACCAGCCAGGCTGGAATGTCACGGCCCCCTTCACGGCCTCATGCACGGCACGCTCCCGGCATCAACCACACGAGCGAAGAACACCCCGGAGCACATCGCTTGACGAAGCGCCTTGACGAAGCACCCGGATCGACCAGATCCGGACAACGCGGCTTTATCGTACCTTCCGCACTGGCGAGCCCGCCGCGAAACCGGGACACCGGGCCCGGAACGAACGTCGGCCGCTGGGCGCGCTGCTGTCACAGCGCTGGCGGCCCGGGCGCGGCTCCCTCTCTGAGCCGACCGCAGGGCCGACCGCGGGCCTGCCCGATCACGCGACGAGTCTTTCCGGAGGCGAGAATATTCCATTCCGGGTTGGAAATTGGCTTGTCCCCAGGCTGCCGGAGGAGCGAATAGCAACGGCGACCTTAACCGCTACTGGCATCACCACCTGCGCAAAGGACACGAACGCGGCCGCAGCGTCCGCTACCGCGAAAGCGTCGTCCTCGCTGCGCGATCAGCTCACTCCGTGTGATCAGATGACGCCAAAAGAGTCACCCTCGTCGTTCAAAATGATTACAGAGTAAACCTCTCATGGCATATCCGCGTCCTCTATCGTTGGCCGGTACCTGGTGCCGGAAATCATCGAGTTCCGCGAGGCGCCGCCGAAAACCTCGACCGGCAAGGTCGACCGGGCCAGCTTCGCCCAGGAGCACGACGAGCTGGAGCCGGCCGGAGACGGCCGGCGGAACAAGCGCTAGCCGACACACGGAAGGAAGGTGCTCAGGTGGAGACGGTCATCAACGATTACATCAGCCGTGAACTCGTCCAGGACCCGGCGCTGCTGCCGCTGGCGGACGACATATCACTACTGGAGAGCGGCATCCTCGATTCGCTGAGCCTGCTGCGGCTGGTGGTCTTCCTGGAAGAGCGGTTCGGGGTCACGATGGGCGACGCGGACCTGCTCCCGGAGAATTTCGCCAGCGTGAACACTATCTGCGCCTACCTCCGCGCCCGGGAGCCCGGAAAGCAGCAGGCCCCGCGTGGATGACGGCCCCGCGAGAAGGCTGCTGCACAACGTAAAAGGCATGGTCTTCTCGGCGGTCCTGGCCCGTCTGCCGGCCGCCCTCGGCTACCGCATCGCCTGCCGGCGTGCCGACTCGCTTTTCCGGTGCCAGGACGAGAAGCGCACCGAGATAGCTCACAACCTGCAGCTGGTGCTCGGGAACGAGCTCAGCCCGGCTGCGGTGCAGGAGGCGACCCGGGACTGGTTCCGGCTCGCCTCCTGCGATGCGGTCGACGTGGAGCGGCTACGGTACGGGACGCGGCCGCTGCGGCGGCTGGTCGAGATCCGTGGGCGGGAACATCTGGAGGCCGCGCTGGCCGCGGGCAAGGGAGCCATCCTTTGCACCGGCCACTTCGGCTCCCACGGCAGCGGCTTCTCGGTGCTGCACGCCAGCGGCTTCCCGGTCACCAGCATCGGGCGCTGGCACCACAAGTACTTGCCCGGCCTCTCATCCGCCGAGCGGCGGTTCTGGGACCTTTACCTCGGGCCGTTGCGGCGCCACCGGCAGCGGCCGAACATCGAGCCAAGGCCTGGCCGGCCCGAGGTCGCGGCGCTGGCAGCATCCGTACTCCGCGCCAATGAGGTGGTGACGATCGCGATCGACGCGCCGCCGCTGGACAGCGACCGGGCCCGCGCCGTGCAGGTTCCCTTCCTCGGCCACCGGGCCGGACTGCTGCCCGGGGCAGTGGCCCTCGCCCAGGTGACCGGCGCGCCGCTGCTCATGAGTTTTATGTACCGCGCGGCCGACTACCGCCACCAGGTGCTGGAGATCTCCGCGCCAATACCGGTGGAGGGAAAAACCGCGACGGTATTCGAGCGCTGCGCCGCCGAGATGAGCGCCGCCATCCGGAGGAGCCCGGCCCACTGGGAATTCTGGGCGAAAACGCGCGATCTTGCCGTCCTCGGGCTGGTCCCTGCACAAGGGGACAGCTCACCAGCCGCCGGACCGGTCCTTCCACCACCCGGGAGATCCCCAAATGACGGATCAAAAGATGGCGTCCCGGCTCGGGGCCGACCCGTTCCTGCTGCACGCTCCAAGCGTTTACGACTTCCGCGAGCGTGACGACATGCTGTTCGCCTATCTGAGTGACAGCGACAGCGACAATGTCACGTCGATCTACGAGATGTACCCCATCGGCTGGTTCTCGATCAAGCAGCGGCTGGCTGATCACGGATTCGACACGAAGATCGTGAACGTCGCCTCGCTGATGCTCATGCATCCCGATCTGGATGTCAGGCGGCTGCTCGGCCGGCTCGAAGCACCGATCTTCGGGTTCGACCTGCACTGGATGACACAATGTAACGGCGCTATCGAGCTCGCGGCCCTCCTGAAGGAGGTGCACCCTGACGCGCTGACAATCTTTGGCGGCATCTCGGCGACCTACTATGCCAGCCAGCTGCCAGCCGCTCTCCGCGACGAAATTCGTTCCTACAACCGCAAGATCCTTGCATATTCGAGCGACCAGATCATTCCGGTGCGGCGTCCTTTCGGCGGCCGGTGGTTCGACGACGTCACCGTTCCGCAGCAGATGATCGAGGATATCTTGGCCACCCCGGTCGGCCGGTGATCCGGTTCGTCTACGCCGTAGTCAGCACGGACGATCCCGGGGAGGGACTACAATCTGGCCTGCTGCCGATTCCCCCCTTGAGCCGACAGCAGAACCAACCGCGGGCCTGGCCGCACACGCGACGAGTCTTTCCGGAGGAAAGAATATTTCATGCGTATCATTTTTGCGGTCCAGGGCCCGCACGTTCCTTATCTATTTGCCGGCGGCCCCCTGGACGTTCACCACTTGGCACTAACGCTCGGCTCTCAGGGTCATGACGTAGCTGTGGCCGCAGCGCTCCCCGGGCTGCCGGAATCGGTGAGATTCCGGCAGCTTCCCTACCGGCTCTCTCAGGCTATCACCAGAAACGAACTCCTTATCTACCGCGATACCTATAATGGCTATGAGACATTCCGGGTTGGGCATTGGCTTGTCCCCAGGCTGCTGGAGGAGCGAATAGCAGCATGGCGTCCGGATATCGTCGTGACACAAGGACAGGATTCCTCGACACTCGCACTTGCGGCCGTCCGCCAAGGGGTCCCCGTTGTCTTGCGGCAGATAGACCTATGGGGCGTTGAAATGCTCGCTGAAGCGGCCAAAAAAGATACCACGGTTGAATCACTGCTGCATAATCCGCTATTTTCTATAGTGAGCAACTCGGCATTTATAGCCGCCAAAACTGAAGAACTCCTTCGGGTTTCCTCACCCGTAGTCCATCCCCTGATCAGACCCGAGGATTCTGTCTGCGATCACATCGACCCCAGGTACATCACGTTTATCAGCCCGATCCCATGGAAAGGCCTGGCGGTCGCCCTGGAGGTAGCAAGGCTGCTTCCGCATCGGGATTTTCTCTTCGTCCAGGGCTGGCGCAGGAGCGCGGCGGAGCGCAAAAAACAGCGAGCTGACCTGGCCGGGCTGCCCAACGTCGTCTTGCGGCCCAATTCCGCCGGGCTCAAGGAAGTCTTCGCATCGACCTCGGTACTCCTGGCGCCTTCCCAGATCGAAGAGGCCTTCGGCCGGGTCATCGTGGAGGCAGGGTTTAATGGCATCCCCGCCGTGGCCAGCCGTATCGGCGGAATCCCCGAATCCATCGGCGAATCGGGCGTCTTGCTGCCGCCTTCGGATCCGCCGGAACGCTGGGCCGATGCGATTGACCGGATGCTCTCGGATCCAGCGTCTTACGCGAGGTTCCGGACCGCTGCACTTGCTAACGCGCAGCGGCAGGAATTTGAAGCAACGACGATAGCGGAAAGATTCATCAAGGTCCTCAGCAGTCAGCTTCGCGCAGTCCCGGCGTAATCTCTTCTGCGCGCCACACGTGGACGGTTGCCGCCGCGGAGAACGGGATCAGGGCCATCGCCGGCAGGGGCGAGTACACGTACCCGCTTCGCCTGCCTCGCTCCGGTCACTGCCTCCCCCCCGGTCCTGGGTGAGACCGCTGCCGCTCTAGCTGGCTGCAGTCGTGGTGTAACCGAGTGTCGTCTCGCCTGGTGGCAGGTACCGGCACCTGAGGATGCACTGATCACATTAACTTGGCCACAAATCGCCCCATATCCAGGTAAAATTCGCATACTGGCATTGGCCTGGTGCCGGCGGCCCTCGAGTGACCCCGCCTGCTCACAGTCGTAAGGTCCCCGGCTGTGTGCTGATGACAATGTAATCCGGGCTATTAACGCGTTTGGGTATCTAAAGTGATATTCCGGACAAATCTCCCGTGCGTCACGAGCCGGGAGACGTTCGTGTGCGGGCTGCGGAAACAGGGTAGGGAGGGATTTTTGCCGTTCAGCGGAAAGAGGGGACGGAGCGGGAGACTGGATGTCATCCTGGTCGACACGCCCTGGGGTTGTTGCGACTTTCTCGCCCATCAGCTGGCCAAACGCGGACTGGGTGTGCACGCGTTCACGCCACATCTACGCCGGCCGCGCTACTTGCGGGTAGCTCATCCTTACACGTCCTATGTTGAGCAGCCGCTGGGAAAAGGGCCCTCTGATTCTTTCCAGGCCATGGTGGAAAGAATTGGCCCCGCGTGCATTATCCCGTGCACCGAGCAAGCGCTGTACTGGCTCTGGGACCAGCCCGGCCACATCCAGCGGCTCTGCTTCCCGGATGTGGCACCGGCGGTCAGGCCACTGCTGCTGGATCGTGCTCTCCTCCTGGAGGGGGCCGCCGCCTGGGGGGTGCCGGTTCCGGCGGCCATGCCGCTCAGCAGCCATGCGGACTGCACTGCGGCCATCGCCGGGGGCCTGCCGCTCATGGTGAAGTCAGGAAGGTCCATCGGAAGCCTGGGCGTAGCGCTGTGCCGCACACCCGAAGAGGTCATCGCGGCGTTCGACCGGTTCGCGCCGCGGGGACTGTCGGTCACGGCGCAGCGTTTCTACACGGGCCCGACGTACATGGCCGGTGGCTTGTTCGAGCACGGGGAGGCGATGCATTTTTACGCCGGCGAGCAGACGACCATGTGGCCGAAGCTGACCGGCTATGCCTACGAGGTGCGGTCGGCCGGCGAGCCGTACCTGTCGCAGTTGCTGCAGTACGCGGAATCGATATGCAAGCAACTAAGGTGGACCGGGCTCGCGTCGTTCGATTTCGTCCTCGACGAAGACGGTGAGTTCCGGTTCGTTGATTTCAATCCCCGGCCCTGGGGCTCAGCCGACGCGACGCTCTCCGCCCGCGTCGACCTGTACGGCGGGCTCGCCCGCTGGATCCGCGACGGTAGTGCGGGTCCCCCGAGCAGGTCGCTCCCGGGAATCTCACACCGCGTATTCCCGAAGTTCAGCTTCGGGCCATCGGGGATGAGCGCGTGGCGCCGCCTCGCGGGCCTGCGCGACGCGCCGTGGAATGCGCCGTCTTACATTATCGGTGAAGCGCTGTCGGAACTACGCGATCGCACCGTAGCCCGGATCGCCCGGCCCGCCAGCACTGACCGGGACACCTTACCGGCCCGGAAGATAGCCTGCCGGCCAGGACATCAGCAAATCGGGCCGGGATTATAATGCTCGGCCGGCCATACGCGACGGTTTATTCGCCAGCAACGACTGCACCGTGTTTTTCAGCCATAGCTGTTCCGGCGAATCGCCGTCACGGATAAAGGTACGCCTGATCGCATACTGCCCGGTAAACTGCGTTTCCGAGATGGCGCAAGCGTAATCGTAACCCGCCGCTTCTACCGCCTTTACCGTACGTTCATCGAGATGGCCATACGGATAACAGAAGCCAGTGACCTCCTGACCGGTGATCTCCTGAAGTATGCGCCGGCTCTCGTGAATTTCACTGGCCAGCTCGGCGTCGCCCACGGAAGGGAGCGATACATGATGCATCCCGTGCGAGCCAATCTCAACTCCTGCTGACGCCACCTCGCGTACTTGGTCCGCGGTCAGCAGGAGTTTACGAGTCCCCTCGCGATCCCACTCGTTGCTTCCCGCGAGCCTTCCGGCGATGACAAACAGCGTGGCCGTGAACCCATAGCGCTGCAAGACCGGCAGTGCGTTCTCGGCGAAGTCAGCGTATCCGTCATCAAATGTGAGGCCCACGAGGCGCTTCTGGGAACCCTGCTGCCACGCTTGCAGCAAATTGCTGACCGATGTCCCCATACGGCCGAGACGACGTAGTGACCGTAGTTGCTTCCGGAAGCGCTCCGGGCGCACCGTTAGCTGGTACGGGTCATCGTGACGGGGCGCCACGGAGTGATACATCAAAGGCGCAATTTCCGTGTATACCGTTTCGTTCAAGTCCCTGGCCACCTAGATATCTTGATCACGGGTCTGAAGGGGCGCGCTGGCTGTCTGGCGCGCAGCCCGGCGGTAAGACAGCGCACCGACCAGGGCCCCGCGGGCCTCGGTGAGCACCAGTCGCCTGCCGCCCACCCGCATCTGGCCGGCCCGCGACGCCTTCCGCGAGCGGCGCAGCACGGCGGTGGCGTGCCGGAGTGCGCGGGTAAGCAGGACGACTGGCATCTGTCCGCTGAGCAGATGCTTAGCGAGGTAGGCGCCTAGTCCGTGGCCGTAGGAGTAGATCTGCTCCGCCAGCGCGCCTTCGTCCGAGCGGTGCTGGTGCCAGACCAGGGATGACGGCAGGTAACAGATTCGGCCGCCGGCCAGGATGATGCGGAGGAACATATCCAGATCCTCGCCACCTCGGCCGGGTCCCCCCGTACCCAGTACGGGGTCGAAGTCGCCGAGTTCCTCTACGGCGCTGCGGCGGATCGCGAAGTTGGCGCCGGTCCCGAAAACTCCGGCATTGAAAGGGTAAAGCGCCGAAGAATGACGATGAGTGGCGAGATCGTAACGGCGGGGCTCAAAGGCCTCGCCCCAGGAGTACCGCGAGTCGAAGTATCGCTCCGCGCCGGTGTTCAGTGAGCTCGAAGCGACCAGGCCGGTTACGCACGCTGCCCCGGGATCAGCCGCGAACCCGGCAGCGACCGCGGCGGCCCAGCCAGGATCGACCCGGGTGTCATCGTCGGTGAAACAGATCAGATCGAACTGTGCGCGCGCCAGCCCGTGATTACGGGCGCGGGACAGACCAGGTTCGGGCTCGCATGTGTACTGTATCCGTGCGTCCGCTTTGGCCAGGCCCGTCACGAGCTCGCGCGTCTCATCGCTGGCCGGCGCGTTATCGACCACGAGGATCTGGAGTGGTTCATAGTTCACCTGCTGGATTGACCGCAGGCACTTATGCAGGCCATCCGCCCGGTCTCTGGTGCAGATGATGACCGTCACGCCCGGGCCACCGGACGCAAAGCGGTCCGGACAGGACACGGAAGCCATCCATCCGGCTGATTCCTGCGTATCCAGAGCCGCTTTATCGAGTTCTTCATGGTGCTGTAGCGGCTCGGCAAGTGTTTTCTCGGCCAGACTGATGGCCCGGGCGGTCAGGTTTTCGGCCGGCCCGGCGGGGAGCTCGATATATCCGATGGGCGCATGGTGCATACGGACCAGTACCCGGGCCATACCATGCTGGTCACTGAGCGGTCCGCCCATGCCGCGGACAGGTTCAGAATCGTCCAGATCCAAGAGGCTGACCCAGATGCTAGCTTCTGTCATTGTGCTCCTGCCCGGCTGATGGCAATTGACGTCGGCCGGTTATGAGAAGTCGTGCCAGGTGTGCTGGCCATAGCCCAGACCCCGGGCCTGGCGCGTTATACCGGGAACAATCAAGGGACTAACGTAGCAAAGCTCTTCTGCTGGTCACCGGGGAACAGCCAAAAATTCTCAAACTCTAGGTAATAGTATTGTTACGGAAAGTAAATCCGCCGCAGTGTGCCCGTTAATCGCGCGTCGACAGCCACGCTATGTAGCGGGGCGCGTGCATATGGTTAACAGGAATGCACGCGCCGTCATCGGCGAGCGCTGCGGCCATCCGTCGCGGCTGAATGTGAATTGGTAGCCGGGGTCTTCTGAACCCGCGGGCCGAGGTCCCACGAATCGTTGTAACACACTGTGACGATACTGGCAATTTGCTGAAAAGCGCAATTTGATCCAAAAGCACAGTCTGTCGCGTATTACCACGATAGTGTGTGGGTCTCAGCGGCATCCGGTGACGCTTACGGCTCGGGCTTGTCCCCGGCGGCGGTGCGGTCGCCGTTGCGAGCTGATGGCACATCTGGTGGTCGCACAGGCAGTTCGGCCGGATGTGAACGGCCGCCTTCATGACGCGTCATCGAGACCTCATCGCTGAGCTCAGACGACGCAGCCCCGAGACTGGACGGAGGGCGTTGGTGAAGCCCCTTGCGCGAGGCTGTTCTGGCGTAACCGTGGTCATCTGCTGCTACACAGAGCAACGATGGGAGCAGACCTGCGCCGCGGTTAAGTCTGCGCTGAGCCAGGATCCTGCACCCGCGCAGGTGCTGCTGGTGGTCGACCACAACGCCGCGCTGGCGGCACGGGCCAGACGTGAGCTCACCGACGTGATGGTGCTGGAAAACGAGGGGCCTACCGGGTTGTCCGGGGCCCGCAACACAGGCCTGCGGGCGGCGACTCAGCCCATCACGGCCTTCCTGGATGACGACGCCGAGGCGCGGCCGGGCTGGATGGCGGCTCTCGTCGAGCCTTACTCGCGCGCCAATGTGGTAGCCACCGGCGGTGGTGTGCACCCCGTGTGGCCCGAGCAGGCGCCGCGCTGGCTGCCGGCAGAGTTCTACTGGGTTGTTGGCTGCAGTTACCTGGGGCTACCGGAGTCGGGGGGCGAGATACGCAATCCGATCGGCGCCAACATGAGCATGCTCACCCACCTGGCTCTCGAAGCCGGCGGCTTCGACGAGGGAATGGGGCGGCTGGGCGGCAATACACGAGGCTGCGAAGAGACCGAGCTTTCCATCCGGCTGACCACCCGATCGCCCGGATCAGCCGTCATGTACGTACCCACCGCGGCGGTGGACCATCACGTTAGCCAGGAGCGTCTGAAGCTGGGCTACTTCATCAGCCGCTGCTGGCATGAGGGCCGCTCCAAGGCCGACGTGGTACGGCTGGCCGGCTCCGGCCCGGGTCTGGAGCGGGAACGGCGGCAGGCTGTGCTGGTCATTCCCGCGGCCTTGCTCCGGGAGCTGCGCCGCCTGCTCACCGGGGATGTGGCCGCACCGGCCAGGATGACGGCGAACCTCGCCGGGCTCGCGAGCGCGGCGGCCGGATATTTCACCGGACGAGCCCGCCAAGCCGTCCAGCGCCAGGGCCCGGCTCGCCCTCAGGACACGACAGGTCCTGAGGGAGATGGTCAGGCCGAGGAGCTGCCGGCGGCGGCTGACCGCGAGGCGGCTTCGCGGCGGAGCTGACGCCGGCTCTTGAAGTACAGCCACGGCCCGACCGCCATGCCGTGGAACTCCCGTTTGGCCAGGCCGGCCGGGAGGACAGGATTGTCCTTCGTCCGGTCGCCGATAGCCGAGACGCGGATCGCCCCGGCGACGATCTTGGCCGGTAGTTCGCGTCTCGCCTTCCCGCTCCGCAGCAGGAGAGCGGTGAGCGCGGCCGTACAGCCGGAACCGTAGGCCAGCATCTGACGGGACAGGTCTTGCAGGTTGGCGCGATGGTCGTGCCAGATGATCGCTGACGGCTCATAGACAAGACGGTGGCCGGACAGAACGGTGCGCACGAACACGTCAAGGTCTTCCCCGCCGCCGCTGGGCGTGCCGGCGCCGAGCGCCTCGTCGAAGCCGCCCAGCTCCTTGAGCGCGCGCCGGGAGATGGCAAAGTTCGCGCCCGCACCGAAGATCCCGGCCGAGTAGGGGTAGAGAGGCGAGTCGTCGCGGTTGTCCTTCAGGTCAAAGATTCTCGGCTCGGAGAACGCCCCCCACCTCTGACGCTGGTCGAAATAGAGCTGCACGGCGTTGTCGAGGGCAGCGGTCGGAATCAGCCCCGTCACACAGGCCACATCGCCGGCCCGGCCGAAGCCGCGGATGATGCCGTGCAGCCACCACGGATCGACCCGCACATCGTCATCCGTGAAAGCGATGATCTCGGCGGTCGACTCGGCGACACCACGATTACGCGCACACGACAGGCCCGGCCTCGGTTCACGGACGTAACGGATTCTCGCGTCCGTAGCGAACTCTCCCAGCACGGCGTCCTTGGTCGCGTCGGAACTCGGCGCGTTGTCGACCAGAACCACCTCGAACCGCGGGTACCGCGACGCCATGAGGCCGCGCAGCGTGCTAAGCGCTCCGTCCGGCCGGTCCCGGGTACAGACAACCACGCTGACCGGCGGGGCGTCCTGGCTGTCCGGCGGGGCGCCTTCGGCTGCGGGGATGCCATCGGGCGGCAAGGCATCGAGCGCGGGACGGCCGTCCCGCTCCCGGCGCGCATTGATGGCCGGGCCGAGCTGCCGCCACACCTGCTCTGCGACAGACACCGCGTCCAGCGCATCCGGGGCGAGGAATGCGTATCCGACGGGTTCGCGGTGTATGCGGACGAGAAGCCGCACGGCGGTGTAGGGGTCACCATCGTCCCGGGCCGGCAGCTCGATGGCCCGAAAGGAGCTGGCCAGTTCCAGCTCACCCACCAGGATTGGCGGTCTCATCGGGCCGCCCTCTCACGGCTGGCCGCCGCCCGTGAGCCGGGACCGCCGCGCAACCGCAGGTTGACGGCCTTGACCGCCTCCCGGGCTGAATGCTGCGCCGACCGGACAACGCGGCGGCCCTTCGGGGGCAGGCTATGCCAGAACAGCAGCTGCAGCCCCGGCATGCTGCGCAGGAGCTGATCAGGGCCGGCCGATCTGGCTTTCGCCGCCCAGTAATTGGCCAGGTCATCGTCTGATCCGTGCTTGAAGGCCGCGACCGCCGGCCGGACATAGGCCAGCCCGGCGGGCAGCCGCCGGAGCTGACCGATCCGCTCTTCGAGCAGGTCACGGAGGGCGGTTTCACTGGCCGTCCGGTTTCTCGTGACCGAACCGGGACGCAGCCGCAAGTCCACCAGGAAGTGCTTGCTCGCCCATAGGACCGGCGTCTTCGACCCATCGGCGATGCGAAGCCACATGTCGAGATCCTCGACGCTGTGCAGCTCCTCGTTGAAACCGCCGACGTCCTCGAAACATGACCGGCGGATCAGGAGTGAACTGCCATTACGAGCCGGATTGCTGCCCACCAGGAAGTCATCGAAGTCGTAGCGCCCGGCGCGCTGCCACTGGAAGAAGACGGGCGTCCCGTTCTCGAGGATCATCCGGGACCGGCAGAACACGAGGCCGACGTCGGGAGGCAGCGATTCGATCAAGGCGATCTGACGTTCCAGGAACCGGGGATGCCAGCGGTCATCACCGTCGAGATACGCGATGTACTCGCCCCTGCCCTCCCGGATCGCAACGTTCCGTGCGGCACTCAGGCCCCGGTGCTCACCCGGCACCAGACGGAACCGCGGATCGTCACCCGCGTGAGCCCGGGCCACTTCGGCCGAGTGGTCAGCGGAACCGTCGTCCACCACCAGGTATTCGAAGTCGGTGAACGTCTGCCGCACGACCGAGTCCACGGCCTCGCCGATATACGCGGCGACGTTGTACGCGGGAGTTACCACCGTCACCCGGGGTGCACCGGCGTTCCCGAAACTTGTCATGCCCTTCCCCTCCTCGCCAGGCACAGGCAGGATCCTCCCCACAGCAACCGGCCACGCTCAAGCCCGCCGGCAACGGGCGCCGCTACCTGCGCCGCCACACAAAAATCAGCCTTGCCCGGCCGGCAGCTCGTAGATGGCCGTGCCGTCTTCCTGAGCAAGAAGCTTCCACTTCGGAGAATGCTTCAGTGAATCGAGCAGAATGGTGAAGCTGCTCGCCGATGGCCCACCGTACGCTTCGCTGTACGCGATCATACTGGGCGAGATAAGCACGTAGGCGGGTTCCTGGTTTTTGGTGTACTGGAGCGAATCCTGGGCGATGATACTGGCCAAATTCGATGTCGCATTGTTTACCAGCGGCGCTTCGCCCTCGGTACCGAGGACGGTCGGCAGCTGGAACAGATTGTATCTGGCGGTATCTTCGACAGGCGTGTTGCCGGCTGCGAGGTAAACGGGCCCCAAAGGCGCGCGCTGCAAAAAATTGTAGATGACGGTGACCTCACTTTGTGTCATCACGTTGGACGCGTCATCACCAAAGAAGGCGGGAAAGAACAGGACCAGCACGAGCCCGAGTCCCAGCGGGGCGACGATCCAGCTCACCGGCGCTTTCCGCCGGATGAACCCGCCGGTAGCGCCCCGTAGCCGGGACACAGACAAGCTAGCCGTATTGCTCAGCGGCTCCAGAGCCGAAGCGGCGAGGGCGGCCGCCCACGGCAGGGAGAAAAGATAGACCCGCAAAAGCCCTTCATCGCCGTACGCCTGGGCCGCCAGGACCAGGGCCGGAGAAAACGTCAGGGCAAACAGCGTGAGGACTGTCCGTCCCGACCGGCGCCGCCGAAAGGCCCCGATGACGGCCAGCAGCCAGACCAGCAGCGAAAGCACTTCGGCGCTGCGCTGAATGAAGATCTGGCTGGCCGGAATGACGAAGGTTGACGTGCCGCCCGCTACCGAGGGGGGCGCGACATTGCTGAAGAAGTTGCCTATGGAGCTGAGCAAGCCGTAGGTGCTGCTGACGTAGGAAAAACGCGGCAGCAGGTAGCCCACGGCGATAGCGGCAAAGGCGAGGGGGAGCCACCGGGGCCGCAGCAGCCGCCCGCCGGCCAGCACGCCGAGCTGCACGATCACGATGTACGGGGATAGCTCGTGAGTGAACGACAGGACGAAGAACAGCAGCATGAGCGTGCCGCAGACGATGATCGAGCTCCTGGCGCTGGCGGTAGCCCTGGCCGGGCGCGGCCGGCGGTCTCCCGGAGCAGGGCGCCCCGGAGCCACCTCCGGGCCGGCCGCGGGCGCGCGCTTGGTGACGGTACCGAGCGCCGGCAGGGCGAACACCTCAGTTTGCTCGCCGTACTGACCTCTTTCGACCCGGATATCCGCCTTGTCCAGCCGCAAGGCCACATCATCCAGCCGCTGCCAGATGGCGGCGCGCACTGATTGCGCCTCGCGCTCACTGCGGCAGTGCACGACCGCGGAATCCAGCTCCCGGACCACCATTGTTTCCGGGAAGGTGTGCTTGACCCACAGGTCCAGCGTGTAGTACAGGAACAGATCAGCCAGGACCGCGGACAGGGGTGAGCCCGGCATAGTGCCCAGGCGCCGGGTGCTGAGAGAACCATCGGGCTGACGCGCCGGTGCCCGCAAGCACCGGCTCACGTACTCGAGCAGCCACTCCTGGTCGGTCGTGGCCTCCACCACCCGGAGCAGGAGATCCTGCCGGCACGCGGTGAAGACGCTCCGGGCGTCAACCTCCACCTTCCACGGACCCGGCGCGGACCTGGACGGCTGGACCATGCGATCGCGGTCGGCGTCACGCTTCAGCCGGAACTGGGACTCCAGCTTCCGGGTAATGACGATCTGCGCGACCATATCGGAAATGGTCAGCACGGACAGGGGCCTGCCCCGGCCGCCCGGCGGCGGGACCACCCGGACGGGAGAGGGTGTATAGGTCCCGTCACGCAGCCGCACCCACACCTGCTGCAGATTCCGCGGCAGATCCCGCTCAAAATCGCTGACCGTCATCCCGTCGGTCCCGGCCGGCCCTTTATATGAGCGCACGATCCGGTACGCCTCATAAACTTCGACCCGGGGAACGAGGGCCGACTGGTCCGGTGGCTGCTTCGTGCGCCGTGCGGCCGCCTTCTTCCGCCGCCAGAACCGGCGTCTCCGGGGGAACGGGTCGCGGTTGCCGCCATAGAGCCAGCGCATGATCATCGCCATGATGCCCAGCGAAAGCACCGTGCCCAGCGCCTGCGGGGAGTAGTAATCCTGCGCGATCCAGTTGCCGGCCGCATAGACCATGAGCGCAAGCCAGCGCTGCCGTACGGACAGGGACAGCCCCGCGTACGACAGGTACAGCAGCGGGAGAGCAGCGAGCTCGAACACGAGCTGGGCCCACTTCGCGTAGGCCAGCGGGGTGCTGACCCCGGCTACTTTCCCGAACCAGGCGGCGAGCGCGAAGAAACCAGGCCAGTTCTGGTAAATATCGATGTGACGGTCCAGATGGCCATTCTGATTGATGTACTGGACGACACCGATCGTTTTATACAGCCAGGAGTAACGTCCCTCCGGGTACAGGATGGGGGCCGTGCCGTACAGCATGACGACCAGTCCCACCACGTGCAGGGCCATCCGCCATGGCGTCGGCCGGCCCCGGGCCAGCTCGATGAGCGCCGACACGACAAGAAGCGCGAGGCCCAGGTAGAACACCACGGGCAGGTTGGCGGGAAGACCGTACCCCCCGAGCGCCGTCGCATTGGTGCGGCTCAGGCCGAACGCCCACAGGGCAAGACTGATGGGCAGGAGAACATCCGCGATGTGGAACGCCGACCGCCGCGCGGGCCGTGAAGCCGACTGCGCTGACGGCGCGGTACGACTACGTGTGGTAATCACTCGGTCCCCGGTCAGCCGATCCGCCGGTCCCTGCCGGACCATCCAGCCGTCTCCTCACTGAACCGCCCCGCCCCGCGTTGCGCGGCCGGAACCCATTTCCCCGGCCTCATCGCGCCCCCATTCGCGGCCACGGCCCGTACGGCTGGTCACCGCCGTCCCCCGGCCGCCACCGCCGGCGTACCAGCCCGAACCCGAGGCCGCCGAGGCTGAGCACGGCCTCCACCTGGAACAGCCCGAGTGGGTGCCAGTAATGAGCCCACAGCACGGTCATGGCGGCCAGGGTCAGAGCCGCGAGACTGAACACGATGGACATCCCGACCTGAGACCAGCGGGCCATCCGGGGCCAATTGGCCACGATCGCTCGCCCGGGAACGAAGAAAGTGAAGCCGAGGGTCAGCAGAATGCGCGGCAGCGTAGGCCCGTCTGCGACTACGAGCACGATGAGGCCCCCGGCAGTGACCATGGCCAGCAGATCGAGCAGCTCCGCCCGCTGTGCCGCCGGAGGCAAGGTGCTCACAAACCTGATAGGCATCATGTCAGTGTGCCCCAGAATCGGATCAGAACGGGCCAACTTGGGCGAAAGCACGGATCAGGTTACGCCGGGCTGCCGGCGCGAGTACGGCCGACCCCACGACCCCACCCCTGCTCCCGGTGCCTGCTTCCAGGGCCGAGGCTAACTCGATGGTCGCTGCCATACCCTAACATAGTCAATCTTCATGGTGCTGGGTGATTGGAAAGGCGGGCCCGCAGCATAGTCAATGATCAGGAACATCGGCGCGGAAGTGATGCCTGTTGTTACCGATCCCACATTCTTGCCATCGTAATAATAGGTGACAGAACCTGGTTCCCAGTCCGCGCCAAAAGTATGCCAGCCGGCATAGTCTCCGCTCGCGCAGCCGGATAGGTCAGGCCGCTTTGCCGCACCGCGGGACGCACCTACCCCGCTAGGACTGACCGCACTATGGAAATGCGAGCAGGCCTGCCCGCCGATGCCTTCGACGATATCGTTCTCGCCATCGGCGGGCCAGTTCTGCCCGTCCGTCCATACGCCGGGCCAGTCGGCGATCTCGCCCGGTTGACCCGTTGCCGCAGGCAGCCAGACCCGGGTCTGCACAAAACCGTACGTGTAGCTGAATTTCCCAGCGGTATTGACGATGCCGGACGCATATACCGGATCAGCTATGCCACACGACTCACTCTTCGTGATCAGATTGAGGTTCAGCGTGCCGCCGCTTTCCGTTACCTGCGCCGGGTCATAACATTCTTCCTCGGTCGAATTGACGGGACCGGTAATGCCGGAAGCGAGCCAGCCAGTCGACCAGTTCGCGGTGTCCAGCTGCGTGCCGTTAAATTCGTCATCAAACTTCAGCACCCAGTCACCCGGATCAGCGGCGATCTTGGGGGCAGGCGGCTTGGGGGCGGGCGGCTTGGAGGCGGGCGGCTTGGAGGCGGGCGGCTGCGCATAGCCTTGGGGGGCACTGGCTCCGCAGCCGGCCGCCAGGGCCAGCAAAGTAACGATCATCGCGATAAGGGCGACGGTCCGTGCCCGCGAACGGCTGGACTTCACAGGTATCTCCGGGGCATCTCTGGCCTTGATTCCTTCGCATTCCGCGGCACATAAATGCGGATGGGCCTGAACGATACCTGCCCCTCCCCATGGCAATGACATCAGACAAAAAAAGAAGAAACGCAGCGTTCGCACGGAGGCGCCGCCCAGCACACGTTAAGCCGCCCAGCACACGTTAACTGGCCCGCCGGGCCGATGAGGACATGATGACATGCGTTCGCTCCAGGCGCAGATTACGCGAGCCCCGGCACCCGAGGTGCGTATCCGGCATATGCGACTGTATGGAGATAAATCATCACACAGTGTAATTATTACCGTTCTGGTGGGTAACGGAGATTCCGTGGCTCCGATGCCTGGCCCCGGCTACAGTCAACGGACGGCGGGCCAGTCAGCCTGCGTGCCGCCTGCGGGCACGATTCCGGACCGCCGATCCGCATCGCCGGCCTGGGGCGGCCCGGACCGGCGCAGCGGGCCTTGCCCCGGCATAGAGCGCCGGGCGCGCCGTGCTGGGCCGCCAGGAAGCCGGGCCACCAGGAAACGGACAAACCGAACATGCGCACCGTCGGGTCAGCTCGCGCAACGTTTTTCGAGCGCTCCGCCAATCTGCGGCACAACCTGCACGGCAGCCTGCGCGCCAGGCTGTTTCGAGGTGCCAGCTTCGGGCCGGGGCCCGCCTTGCTGGGCAAGTTCCGCTTCCGGTCCACGGGCACGGCGAATATAGGTGCGCGGTTCATGGCTGACGGGCGCCTGGTGCCGCCGGGCATCTTCGTGTCCGGTGGGGCGACCCTATCGATTGGCACTCATTTCTACATGAACGCGGGTGCCACCATCGAGGCCCGGCACGACGTGCAAATCGGCGACCACGTCCTGATGGGACCCTTCGCTTCGATCATCGACGACGACCGGCACGAGGTCGAGCCGGGCGCGGTCCTGCACAAGGGCCGGACGGTGGTCGGCAGCAACGTATGGCTGGGCCGCAGCGTCGCGGTGATGCCCGGCGTGACCATCGGCGACGGGTCCGTCATCGGCACGAACTCGGTCGTGACCAGGGATATCCCGCCGGACTCATTTGCCGCGGGCGCACCGGCCCGGGTGATACGGAAGCTCGACATCCCCGGCGGATGGGTGCGTAGCTAGCGCACGCGCCACCGGCACCGGACCAGGTACCCGCAGCCGACGGCGCCCAGGCCGGTGGCGACGTCGCGCCAGGCGGGATCGCGAGCACAGCGAAGCCACACTGGAGCGCGGCCAGATTACTCCGGAGTGAGATCAAATGACTCCTTAACGTGAGAAGATGGATCAAAATGGGCACGGAAGCGGCTTATCGGATGATTAGCGGACTGTCGGTGTAAACCATCGCGCCGTGCTGGACGTCTTCCGTACATCAGATCAGCCAGGACGGCTATGCGCCGGCATCGCACACTCGGGAAGGTCATGGTTATGTACATCAAGGCCCCCACCTCCGGATGCGAACCTGCGTCCAGGCCAGGCCAGGCCGCCGGGGCCTACCGTCCGAACGGGGCTTCCCGGTGGCACAGTCGCCGGCCGTCCCGCGCGGCCAGCGGCTGATGGTGAACCCCGGACCGGGGAACGCCACCGCCAGCGGGCGGCGAACACGTTAACAGCGCGCCACGGTGCGTGTCCGGAACTACCGGCGGCAAACGGCCGAGCGACCAGCGCCCAGGTCCGGATATATTTCTGCAGACAAATGGCGTAGCTGATTCATACATCGCGGTCGGCGGGCACTTTAACCCGCCACCTGCGCCTGACCGGGTAGCGCCTATATAGGCCGCTACCCCGGAAAGGCCACTAGCTGCCGCGACGCGGTTAAATGCTGCTCTAGCTGCGTAGATAGCTCAAACGATTCGCCCGGCTACAGTTACCGCCCGGAAGAAAAGCCTTCGTTAAAGCGAGTTTTGCCGGCCTCCCCGGATGGCACCTGGTAGCGTTTCGCACATCGAATTCAGCTCTTGGCTGACTGGGCCCTGAAGCGGAGCCCACAGGTCCGCTGAATGCTCTGAGTACACGCCGGACTACTGATGATGACTGCCCCTGGAGGACAGTTCAGCATGCACCCGACTGACATTGACTCGCCGTGGCAGCCTAAAGTGTCGGTTGTCATTCCAGCCCTTAATGAGGCACGTAACCTGCCCCACGTCTTCGCGCGCATACCGCGGGATACCTACGAAGTCGTCCTGGTCGATGGCAACTCGACCGATGACACCGTGGCGGTCGCCCGCCGGGAATGGCCTGGCGTGCGCGTGGTGACGCAGACTCGTAAGGGCAAGGGAAACGCCCTGGCCTGCGGTTTCGCCGCAGCTACCGGCGACGTCATCGCTGCGGTCGATGCAGACGGCTCGGCCGATCCAGGCGAGATTCCCGGCTACGTCGAAGCGCTCCTCAGCGGCTTCGATTTCGCTAAGGGAACCCGTTCCGGCAAAGGTGGCGGCAGCGCCGACCTGACTCGGCTGCGCCGCCTGGGCAACCTTACCCTGAGCACTTTGTTCAACTTGTGCTACCGGACGCACTACACCGACTTGTGCTACGGATACAACGTCTTCTGGCGGCGCCATCTCGAAGTGCTGGACCTGGACATCACTTCCCCGGCCACGGACCGGAGCGGCGGACGACTGTGGGGAGACGGGTTCGAGATTGAGACGCTCATTCACGTCCGAGTGGCCAAGTCGAACCTCACGGTGACAGAAGTCCCCAGCTTCGAGCACTCGCGCATTCACGGAGAGAGCAACCTCAGCACGTTCGCCGACGGCTTCCGGGTCCTGCGGACCATCGTCTCCGAGGCCTGGAGGTCTCGCGTGACGGAGGCCGCGTGGTCTCACCACCAGCTGCCTGCCATACCCCCGGTCAAGCGGCCAGCCGGTCACTCTGACGTCCCCCTGCCCCGGGACGAGCCGGTGACGAGGACCGGCACCGGTCCGCTACCGGTCCTCGTCACCGATGCGGACTAGCTGACCCGGGCAGCTCGGCTCCCCTCGCCGGGGGCGCGGCCGAGCACCTGTGCGGTCGAGATCGTGCGCGTATCTGTGCCTAAAGGTGCACGTGTGGGCTGTTTCATCGCTAGAATCCCCGCGTGCGGTGGACGTGCGGCGTAATGGTCCGTGACATCTGTGCAGCCGAGGAGGCGTGCCGCGAATGAGGGGTCGCGTGGCCTTCGGGCTGTTGGTGATCCTGGCTATCGGGGCCCTCGTCGGCTGGCGGCTGGATGTTCCGGGAGCGAAAGAACAAAAACCACCACAGCAGCAGCACCCACGGCGGCAACTACAGATGCAACCAGTAGCCGCGCCGGTACCCCTGACTCCGTGGGCTCGCGCGTCCATCGCGTCCATCGCGTCACCGTCTCCGTCACACGCACCCAAGCCTGCGGCGTCCACGGACACACCGCCGGGACTCACCGGGCCCGGCTGGCGGCTCGCCTTCAACGCAGGCTTCAGCGGTTCGGCGCTCGACAGCGAGCTGTGGCAAACGTGTTATCCGTGGGGGGACAGCGGGGCGGGCTGCACAAATTACGGCAACACGGAATTCGAGTGGTACCTGCCGGGCCAGGTCCAGACAGGTGACGGAGCGCTGAGCCTTACCGCCAGCCGGCTCCCGACGCCGGGCCAGGCGCAGTCGGGAGCCGCCGAGGAATACGGGTGCCGCTCGGGAATGGTCACCACCGGCGGCAGCTTCAACTTCGAATACGGCTATGTGCAGGTGCAGGCGCGCCTGCCCATGGCCACGGGCACGTGGCCCGGGCTCTGGCTGGCCGCCTCCAACCTCAACTGGCCGCCGGAGATCGACATCATGGAGCACTGGGACAGCCAGCCCTTCTACGGGGTGTATCTGCATACCTCCGGCCCCACCCAGGAGACCCACGTTCCAGCTCCCGACCTCGGCGGATGGCACACGTACGCGGTGTCCTGGGAGCCGAATCAGCTGACCTGGTACCTGGACGGCCAGGAGGTCTACTCAACGAACGAGTACGTCCCGGCTCAGTCCATGTACTTCGTGGCCGACCTGGCCGTGGACGATCAGCCCACGGCCACGGTGGGATGTGACGGCACCATGCAGATCCGCTCGGTCAAGATCTGGCAGCACTCGTGAGATAGCTGCTACGGCGCCAGGGGCGGCCAGGCCAGGTGCGGCGGCCCCTGCTGTTGAGCGGGTTCCGGGGCACGCGCGGCCAGCTCGGCTTCCACCATCGCGACCAGATCCGGGTGAGCGCTGAGCCCGCGCAGGATGTCCGCCGGGATGCCGAGCTGGCGGGCGGCCTCCGCTACGACGGGCTGGAGCATGCCCAGGGCATGAGCCAGCGTCTCATCCCGCGCGTACGTCGGCGGCAGGTCGTCGAGCGAGACCTCGGCCGGCGGCCGGAACGCGCCGTCCGGTCCGGGCAGCCACGCCGCGCGGCCGGCGGCGGCACCGATCGCCGATCTCACGTTCTCCACCGTGGAATCGGCGAACGACGGGCGGATGGCCTTCTCGACCACCCCGGCCACGAGTCCCCGGTGCGGGCCGAGCAGCACGTTCCAGACGTATTCGGACCGCGCATGGGTCGGGTGGTCCAGCGCGAACTCCAGGCCGTCGATCTCCGCGTCCGGGTCGAACCCGTCGAGGCCGCGTTCCTGCCGGGCGAATTCGTCCACGAGGACGACGTGCCCGAGCTGGCCCGGGGGCCGCGCGCGCACCTTGACGGCCTCGTGCACGCCCATCTCGCGCAGCTGCACGAGCCACGGCCCGTACGCGTCGCCGGCGAACCAGGCGTCCGGGTTCCCGTCGAAGTAGCTCTCCAGTTCCTTGCTGCGCTGGTAGAGCGCCGGGGGCGGCGTGAGCCGCCGGCCGCCCGTGGCGGCGTTCTCGCCGATGAGGAACGGGGTGCGCTGCAGCCGGTCAAGCAGCCGTGGCCGCTGGCCGGCCGTCGCCTCATCCAGCGCCCGGACGACGCATTCACAATCCGCCTCGTGCTGAGCCAGGTCCAGATCGGCGAGCTCCAGGCCGTCGTACCGGGGCAGGACGATCTCCAGGACCTCGGCCACCACGTCCGGCTCGGTCAGGTTCAGCGCGTCCAGGAACGGACGGGCCACGGGCGAGTCCGCGATGGCGCGCCGGACGGTGGGCAACCGGGTAACGGCGCTGCCCGGGAGGTACACGATGGGGTGGCCGAGGTCATCGAACGGCGCGACGTGGCGGCCGTCCTGCAGGCGGATGATCGGCCGGGTCCGGGCCGGCCCGGGCGTATCGCCGGCGAATCCGTCCCGCCACAACGCGGCGGACTGGTAGAGGAACGCGTAAAAGTGCGTGATCCACCCGTCGGACTGTGCGGCCAGGAAATCCGGGGTGACCATCGCGACCACATCCGCGGGCGTCACCTCACCGACGCCGATCTCATCCCGGAGGTATCGCCACAAGAGCGGGGTCAGGTCGGGCGTGATGGACGGGTGCGCGAAGAATAGCGGCCCCCCTGCGCCGCAGAGCGCCCCGAGCTGATCGGGGCCGAGGAGCTCGTCCAGCCCGGCGCCGTGGGCCAGCTTCAGCTCGGCCGCGGCGCGGTAGCCGCCCGCGGCGGGGATGAGCTCCTCGCGGGCCAGCGTCCCGCGTACCGCGTCGAACAGCGGGCGGAACATCGAGCCCGGCGGGAAACGGCCCGCCTCGAGCGGCAGGGCCCCCAGCGCGGCGGCCGTGAGCAAGTCCTCCGCCCGCAGTTCCGGCAGCACACCGGCCAGCAGCGTGGCGGTCTGGCGGACCAGGGCCTGGTTCGACGGGTCGTGCTCCGGGACGTTGTCGCGGGCCGGCGTCGTCCGGTACGGCCCCTGGATCAGGAAGCCGAGAAAGGTCTCCTTCTCCGTGGGGAAGAACACGGTGAGCGGGGACCGGGCGCACTCCTCGATCCGGCGCTCGCCGGAGGTGAGGCCGAGGCGGAAGGCAACCTCGACGCGCTGTGCGGGATGGCCCAGGTCATCGAGCTGACGGTGCCAGACGAGCCATTCTTCGTCCGGCCACCTGCGGCCGGTGGACAAGATGACGTGACGGCGCGTTCCGGTACGCTTCGCGGTCCGGCGCTCAATAACCGATCCGGCGACCCGGACGCCGGCGGACCGCAGGCAGGTGATGTTCGCCAGGAACAGCAAGGTGCCCGGCTCGATGGTGTCCAGCGCCGCGGCGATCTCCCGTACGGCGACCGCGGCGGGGACCGTCTCGTGATCGAAGGGGAAAACGAACAAGGTGCCGGCCGTGCCGTCATCGAGCGGGTCCACGACGTGCGGCCGGACGTACCTCTCGATCCGGAAATGCTCGCCCGCGCTGTAGATGCGCGGGGACCTGGTGTAGGCGTACACCGACTTGAAGCCGATGCCGAACTGCCCGATCGTGGTCAGGTCACCGGACTTCTCGCTGGCGCCAACCCCGCAGACGCCGCGGACATCGGCTTCGGTGAAGGGCCGGCCATCGTGCCGTACCTCCAGGCGATCCTCGAAGAGCTCGAAGGCCAGCTCGGTCGCGCCGGCATCCTCCGCGTTCTGGATCAGCTCAAAGATGAAGTGCGTGCGCTCGCTGTAAAGGTGCCCGAGCAGATCCAGCACCGCGGTATCCCAGCCGTACCGCGCGATATTCTCGTCGCGGATCTGCTCATAGTCCGCTGGCACTGACGTCCTCCCCCGCTCTGGCCGCGGATGAGAATTCCGCGCCCGCGATTGCACCTTAGTGGGTATCCCGGACCCCGGAGCGAGCGCGCGGGCGCCGG